>NZ_JBUDXA010000001.1:0-449675 GCF_054956755.1 Rufibacter sp. JT3400010
AGAATTCTATTACATAGATTCTCAGTAAAAAAAAGTCTGTTTATTTCTAGTTCCTCTTTTAATAAAGAAATTTTTTCTGTTACTTTTTCATCTCTCTCTGAATCATCTATCCATTCAGGGCCTTGGAAAGGTGTTGTTAAGTTTTCAAGACCTTTCTCTAACTCATATAAATTAGAGTAAATTGATTTAATTACTTGCCCACGTTCTTCATATAATTTAGTATATCTAATTTGATGTTCTAGAGGTGAGATATTGAGTTTGCTTTTGAACTTCTCTGCTTGTAAATTTAGAGAATGTTTGTGAATTTCAGTTTCATTAGTAAGGTTGTTTTTAAATTTTTCGATTTTTGATTCTGCAATTTTGTTAATGATTAGTTTTGCTATATAAATTATTGCACTTGTTATTAATGTTGTTGATATAAAATATGTGACTATACTGTTTATATTAACTTGCATATATTAATATTTTTAATCTTTTTTTCGAAAATTAATGAATAATCAAAGTAGTCATTCTTGCTACTTAAATTAACTATTTCTACTCCACCACTTCCCCTACATATTCCCATTCCTCCACGCGTTCCTCTTCGAAATAATACACCACGCACGTAATCTTGCTGAACACCAATTCCCGAAAGAGCGCCGCATAAGAGTTCAGATTCTCGGCGTATTCTGGTTTGGCGGGTGGTAATTTGTAGTCAATGAGCGTCACGTCGCCGGTCTCCCCGAACACGATGCGGTCTGGTTTGTAGCGGTTGGTGCGCACGTCCAGCACTTCGCGCTCGTTCTCCACGGTCACGGCACGGCTGAAGTAACGCTGCATTTGTTGGTGTTGGAGCACGTGCTGTACCATCTGGGTGAGGGTAGGCAGTTCACGCTGCGAGATGATGCCCTGGTGCACCAGTTGGCGCAGGGCTTTGGGCGCTTCCTCGGCGTAGGTGATGCGGGCCAGGGCGTAGTGCAGTTTGCGGTTCCAGCGGCGGTGTTCCTGCTGGGTCTCAAAGTCGAAGACGTTGTTGGCGTGCTGCTTCAGCTTCAGGTTTTTGGCCCAGTCCGCCGAGGTGAATTTGTCCAGCACGTACACGTCCTCGGTCACCGCTTTGTGGCTCACGGCCTGCTGCGGACCTTTGGCCAGTTGGTAGCAGTGGGTGCCTTCCTTCCAGAGCTGTTTGCTTTCCAAATACTTGTGCAGCCAGTAACTCACGTTTTTCTGCGCGCCGCCTTTGGTGAAATTCTGCCCTTTGGCAATGAGGTACAGCCGGTCCACGGGGCGGGTAAGGGCCACGTACAGCATGTTCAGGTTCTCAATAAACGTCTTTTCCAGCTTCTGGGTGTATTGCTCACTGAGGGCGGTTTGCTCCAGCTTTTTGTTCAGCGTGACCACCGCCGTCCGCAGTTTGCTGTCCCCGGCCACCGAGGCAGGCAACGTGCCCCATAGCAGAGTAGAGGTTTGCGGCTCCAGGCTCCAGTCGCAGAACGGCACAATCACCACCGGGTAGTCCAGACCTTTCGCCTTGTGGATGCTGGTAATGGTAATCGCGTCGCGGTCTTTGGGCGTATTGATGCTCAGCTTCTCCTTGTGCAGGTCCCAGTATTCCAGAAAGTTGTTGAGGTTGTTACTGTACTTGAGCGTGTACTCCAGCACCAAATCCAGAAACCGGAACAGGTACTCGCACTCATTGTTCTTGCCCAGCAAATCAAAGACCCTAATCAGCTTCTCGGTGAGTTCATAAATAGACAGGTTCCCGGCATCGCGGTACGCCAGCTCAAAGCCCTGTTCCTGCAAATAGGCAAAGAACGGGTCAATGCTGGGGTTCGTAGCCAAGGCCGCAATCTTGTTGGTAGTCACGTTGTCCGGCAACTGCCGGTGCACCACTTTGTACACGAGGTACAAGGCCTCCGAACGCGCCAAACTGTTGCCCGGCTGGTTCAGAATCCTGAAAAAGGAAATGATCAGGTTGATGACCTCGGCGAACTGTAGCGAAAGCGAATCCTGCGAGATGATGTCGTATTTCTTCTGCTTCAGGAAGTTCGCCACCAGTTTGCTGTTGCGGTTGGTGCGGCTCAAAACGGCAATATCGCGCGGTGCGTAGCCATCAGCCTGGGCCTGCTGCACCATCTGCAGAACCAATTGCAAGGTGCTTTCCTGGTAGGAGAGAAGGTCGTCTTCGGCGTAGCCTTCGTAGATTTCCTCCGTGCGCATGCATGCGTCCAGGTCATATTTGCGCGGACTATCTTCGTCCTGCGTGAACAAGATTTGCAGGTGCGCTTTGCCTGTTTCCTTGCCCGCCGGCGATTCCTGCTTGAAGTTCTCGTCATAAATGGCCTGCAGCATGTGCAACTGCGGATTCGCCTCACTGATAAACCGGAACAGCTCATTGTTGAACGTGATAATCTCAGGGGCGCTGCGGTAATTGGTGCTTAGCAACTGCGGCGAAATAGTCCAACGCAGGGTGTCATACCGCGGCGCCACGTTTTCCTCGAAGCGGGAGTTTTGGTACAGGTGCTGGGTCTGGTTACGGTGCAGGTGCAAAATCTGCTCCATCTCGCCGCCGCGCCAACCGTAAATGGCCTGCTTGGCATCGCCCACCACCATGTTAAACCCGCCGCCGCTCAATGCATTTTCCACCAACGGCAATAGGTTGTTCCACTGCAGCACCGAGGTATCCTGAAACTCGTCAATCAAGATGTGCTGGTACCGCTCGCCTAGCCGCTCATAGATAAACGGAATGGGTTCCTGCAACACAATGTCCGTGATGCGCTTGTTGAATTCCGAGATATGCACCAGGTTCTTGTCCAGCTTTATCTCTTGAATGCACCGCTCCAACTCACTCAGCACACTCAGCTTGTACAAATGCGGCAGCATGGCTGAGATGATGATGTGGTTCTGCGTTTCGCGCTCCTTCAGTTCTTCAATGCCCCGGTAAATCTGCGCCAGTCGGTCTTTGATCTGGTCCAGGCTTACCTTGGCACCCGTGCTCGCCTTCGCACTGGGCCACTTGTCTTCATTCACCGTTTTGGTGGCGTTGCTGTTGGAGATGGTGATGTCAAATGCCGCGTTCCACTTCCGGAAATAGGAGTAGATGCCGTTCTTGCCGTAAGACATTTCCTCGGGCTGAATGTGGTGGGTGTCAATCAGATTCACCGCTTCCTGCGCCAGTGCCTGAATCTGCTTTTCAATCTCCACTTTCTGCGTGTACAGCGAACTGCGTATTTTCTTGAAATCCTGCAAGGTAAGCGTGCCGATGTCCAGCAGATGTTCATAGGTCTGCTCGTTGAGCAGGTGTCGCGCAAACTCCGCCAGTTCCTCGGGCAGGTTGTTCCAGCTTTTGCCTTCATCGGCTTTCTCCAGCGCATACTGTTGCAGGGTTTCGGCCAGCAGTTTGTTCTCATCACGGGTGTTCACCTTGTTCAGAAGCAAACTGACGGCAGTGCTCAGCAATGTTTGCGCATCCATGTCTACCTCAAAGTTGTGTGGCAACTTCAACTCGGTGGTAAACGCACTCACCACCCGGTTTACGAAGGAGTCAATGGTGCTCACCGCAAACTCAGAATAATGGAACAGCAAATGGTCGAATACCCGCGCCGCCCGTCCGCGCAGTTGCGCTTCCGTTAAAGTGGGTTGCTCATACTCCGTCTTAATCTCTTCTGTTATGTTCAATAAAAGTTGGTCGCTGTTTTTCTTCTCCTTCTCTGAAAGCTGAGTTTCATTGAACCCGCGCAATGCCCCCAAGATGCGGTTCTTCATTTCCTGGGCCGCGTCATTGGTGAACGTGATGGCCAGGATGTTCTTGTAATAGGAGGGATCTTCGCTCTGCAACGCCAGCTTCAGGTACTCTTTGGTGAGTTGGTACGTCTTGCCGGAGCCGGCCGAGGAAGAGTATATTTTAAAAGTAGAAGGCACTTTGGTGAATTTAGGATTGAGAATTTCGGCTGCGCCGAAGGTGATTTGCCGCTTTCAGGCTGTTTTGACGAAAATAGGGAAAAAAGAGGAGAGAGGGGTGAAATGTTCTTTTTGTAGTTTGTGGTTTGCTTCTGGTTGTGCGACTTCTTGCGTGGGTGCATGCAGTTTGCTGTTCCCTAGGCTTGTCTGCTTATTGTGTGGGTGCAAGTGCTATGTTGTTTCATTTTAGGCGATAAGCGCTCACGGCCGCGAGGCCCCGCCTTCCGCCCTCGCGCTGTGATTTCTCCCCACCTGCTTCGCTGGCGCTCAGAGGTGGTCGAACTCTAGGCGCTCAAGCGAAAGGCTGGAATTGGATATGCGTGTTTTTCTTTCCCGCTGGCGCGAGTCTCTGACTCGTGCCTACTGTGCCGGGTAGTCTCCAGACTACCCTCGCTGCCCCGCAGCGAAACTACGTATTGCTGGGAATTTGGGCTGGTTTGGAGAAAAAGATCAAAATTGCATGCGGAAACGAGCCGGAGGCTCGCGCCAGCGGGGAAATCAGAAATGCGTATAGGGAATGCAGCGCGTCAAGTAGATGCTTCTAGTAGTACGGACTAAACAACGATGCTTCAAGTTTGCAACTTGGAGCTTTTCATGCCGCAAGTTTGCAACTTGCGTGTTTAATCTACTGAACAGAACTAAGAATCAACGGAAGTTACAAACTTCCGACATAGAGGCCACAAGTTACAAACTTGCGGCAGGGTTTACTGAGACAAGTAGTTTGGTAGGCATTTAAGCAGTCTTATTCTCTAGTACTCTATGAACTAGTAGTCTAATAATCTATAAACACCAATAAATCCAAACCAAACCATCACACCTTTCCTCCACGTATTGCCAGTTCCAGTCTTTCCCGAGCGCGCCTCGCTTTTGGCCGTAGAATGACAAAACTAAGCGCAAAGGACAGTGCAGGCCGAAAGGGCAGTGCGAGAGGGAAAGACGGGGCCTCGCGGCCGTGAGCGCTTACCGGCAACGATGAAACAAAACAGCACTTGCACTCACGCAAAAGACAGACAAGCCTAGGGAACAGCAAACTGCATGTACCAATACTATGTGAACACCCAACCTGCATAAACATACACGCTCACGCATAATACCCCTATAACCCAAAGACTAAAGCGCAGCACTGAACCATCTGGAATAATAACAGAAAAAACTGTTCAAGCATTATTATAAAGTTAGTTTCTTTTCTATATTAGGAACCCACTATTTTTTTCTGTACCTTTGCACCACAATACACGCCGAGACTTCGTTGGTCTCAATTTTTGGCAATAAGGCACTTCTCAAGCAAACCTCTGTGCGAATTCTCGCAACGAAATCTTGATAAATGACGAATACCCTAGGGCAGGTGTATTGTCTTTAATCACACTATCAAAAATTAATGGAAAGAATTAAATTCCAGGAGCTTCCGTTGTCGGAAGAAATCCAGCGCGCTATCGTGGACTTAGGCTACGAAGAGGCTTCCCCTATTCAGACCGCTGCTATTCCCATTTTGCTGGAAGGCCGCGACGTAATCGGACAAGCCCAAACCGGTACCGGCAAGACTGCCGCTTTCGCGATCCCTACTATTGAAGGCATTGACCCTAACAACCGCGAGGTGCAGGCGTTGATTCTTTGCCCAACCCGTGAGTTGGCTATTCAGGTATCAGAAGAGATTCAGAAACTAGTAAAATATAAAAGAGGCATCAGCGTAGTGCCTATCTATGGTGGTCAGCCCTATGAGCGCCAGTTACGCGCCCTCAGACAAGGAGTACAGATCGTGATCGGGACGCCCGGCCGCGTGATGGACCATATTGAAAGAGGCACCCTTAATCTGGAAACCACCAAAACCATCATCTTAGATGAGGCCGACGAAATGTTGGACATGGGTTTCAGAGAAGACATTGAGTTTGTGCTTACCAAGATGCCCGAAGACCGCCAGACGGTTTTCTTCTCGGCTACCATGAGCAAACCTATCATGGACCTGACGCGCAAGTACCAGACCAATCCTGAGATTGTGAAGGTAACCCAGCAGCAGCTAACCGTGACCAACATTGAGCAGGTGTACTTTGAAGTGCGCAGCAGTGGCAAGATGGAGGTAACCACGCGTCTCATTGACATGTACAATTTCAAGGTGGTGATCATCTTCTGTAACACCAAACGCATGGTGGACGAACTGGTGAGCAACCTGCAGGCCCGCGGCTATTTCGCCGATGGCTTACACGGTGACCTGAACCAGAACCAGCGTTCCAACGTGATGGGCAAGTTCAAAGCCGGTACTTTGGAGATCCTGGTGGCTACTGACGTGGCCGCCCGTGGTATTGACGTAGACAATGTGGAAGCGGTAATCAACTATGACCTTCCGCAGGACGATGAAAGCTACGTGCACCGTATCGGCCGTACAGGCCGCGCCGGTAAATCTGGCAAGGCTTTCTCTTTTGTGGCCGGTCGTGACCTGTACAAACTGCGGGACATTGAACGCTTCACCAAAGCGAAAATCATCCGTCAGAACGTACCTACTTATGAAGACGTAGCCGAAGTTCGCACCACGTTGGTGTTGGATCAGGTGAAAGAAGTGATTCAGAAAGGTGGCCTGGCCAAGCACATTTTGAAGATTGAGCGTCTGGTAGACCAGGATTTCACGACCATGGACATTGCTGCGGCTTTGTTGAAAATGGTGATGAAAGACACCAAAGCCAAAGAGAAAAGCGCCGAGGCAGGTGAAGCCAAAGGTGGTCCTAAAGCTGGTTTCGACCGCTTGTTCGTGACCTTAGGCAAAAAAGACCGTCTGCACCCCAAAGATCTGGTAGATATCTTAACCAATAGCACCAGCATACCAGGTAACAAAGTAGGCGATATTGACCTGTATGACCGCTTCAGCTTTATTGAGGTGCCTACCGAATATACCGCTGAAATTCTTGAGCAACTTTCGGTGACTGAAATCAATGGCATGACCGTGAAATTCCAGAAAGCCGAGAAGAAAACCATGGACCCCGCTGAAGGCGGCCGCGAACTGCAGGAATTGGAAGATCGTCCTAGAAAGAAATTCTACGATGGGCCGTTCAACAACAACCGTGGTGGCGGAGACCGTGACAGAGGTGGCAGCAGAGGCGGCTACGGCGGAGATCGTGACCGTGGTGGTGACAGAGGCGGACGTTCATACGGCGGAGGTGACAGAGACCGGGGTGCTGATCGCGGAGGCAGAGCTTTCGGTGGTGGCGACCGTGGTGGAAGGAGTTTCGGCGGCGGAGACCGTGACCGTGGTACCAGCGGCGGCGGTGGCTTCCGAGAAAGAAAAAGAAGAGATTTCTAATATATTTTTCCAAATACCATAACCCTACCCAAAAGCGCCCCGTATAACTGAGGGACAGAGCTTAAAAGTTAATAAAGGGTTTAGTATCTGTTTTAAAAAAATCGCGGTCCAGAAGAGACCGCGATTTTTTTTTGTGCCTACCTCAACCGTTTAGTGGCCGTTTTTAGGAAAGAAGGGGTAAAACAGAGTCTATGGCAGAATGCATCTGTGAAGGGAATTTTAGAAAGGCACGGAAGTAAATCCGCGCCATAGAAGAACTCGCAATACTTAGGTTCGCTGCGGGGCAGCGAGGGTTTCAGAGACTACCCTGCACAGTAGGCACGAGTCAGAGACTCGCGCCAGCGAGAAAAAAGAGCCAGCGGGGAAGAAAGACACGCATTTCCGTTTCCAGCCTTTCGCTTGAGCGCCTAGAGTTCGACCGCCTGTGAGCGCCAGCGAAGCAGGTGGGGAGAAATCACAGCGCGAGGGCGGAAGGCGGGGCCTCGCGGCCGTGAGCGCTTACCGGAAACAATGCAACAACAAAGCACTTGCACCCACGCAAAAAAGCAGCCAAGCCTAGGGAACTACAAACTGCGTCCACCTACTTCGACCCACGCAGAAAATAGCAACTCCAAGTCATCAGCAAACTGCATGCAACCATTCATAAAGCCGCACAGCCTAGGCATCAGCCTACCACGTAAACACAAAAAAATCGAAGCAGACTTACCCTTGCCTCCCCATCGCTTTCCCCGCCAAATACCCCCCCGTCCAGGCTGCCTGAAAATTGAACCCACCAGTAATCCCGTCAATATCCACCACCTCACCCGCGAAGAATAAACCGGGCACCAAGCGGCTTTCCATGCGCTCTAAGTTCAATTCCTCTAACTTAATCCCCCCACACGTTACAAATTCTTCTTTAAAGGTAGTTTTCCCCTTCACATCAAAAGGCGTCCGGAGTAAGTGTTCAATGAGTTTGTTCTGGGCTTTGCCCGCCAATTCAGACCATTTCACGGTTTCAGGCACCTCAGAGAGTTCGCAGAGACGTTGCCAAAGGCGGTTGGGCAATTGGAAGAGGGCGTTGGTAAAGACGGTTTTGCGGGGGGAGGTCTGCCGTTGCTGAAGGATGTGTTGCCGTACCTGGTCTTCGGTGAAATCTGGCACCCAGTTAACCAGTGCCGTTCCCGAGTACGCCAGCCCATGCATGATTTTGGCGCCCCAGGCCGAGAAACGTAACACCGCCGGACCGCTGATTCCCCAATGGGTGATGAGCAAAGGGCCTTCAGTTTCCAGTTTCTGGCCCGTTAATTTAATTTTGGCTTTCGGCACCGAAACGCCCTGGAGGTCTTTGAAGGGGGAGACCGGAACATTCAAGGTAAACAAAGACGGCACCGGAGCTTCTATGGTATGGCCTAATTGCTGAAGCCATTGGTAGTTCTCTGCCTTCGGATTTCCGCCTGTAGCGATTAATACTTTGGACGCTGGAAGGATCCCTCCACTGCTTAAATGGACTTGAAACCGCTCAAGGGCAGCAGCTTCGGGCTGTACCTGAATTTTATCAACGCCGGTGCTAGTGTTGATAATGACACCCGCATGACGAGCCGCCTGTAGGAGACAGTCTACAATAGTTTCTGAAGTGTTAGATTGCGGAAACATCCTGCCATCGGCTTCGGTCTTTAGTTTCACACCACGCTTTTCAAACCAGGCAATGGTGTCCTGGGCACTAAAGAGCGGGAGCAGTTTTTTCAGGGCTTTCTGGCCTCTAGGGTAATACTGCGAAAACGTGGAGGTCTGGAAACAGGCGTGGGTCACGTTGCAGCGCCCGCCGCCCGACACACGTACTTTGGAAAGCAATTTAGACGTCTTTTCTACCAAAATCACCCGCAGCGCAGGGTTGGTCTCGGCGCAGGTAATAGCCCCGAAGAAGCCTGCGGCACCTCCTCCAATAATCACAACGGTCTCTTGCATCTTTTTCGCTTTCTTCTGCAAAAATAGGCAAAAAACAGGAGTCCGCCTTTAGAACCCGGGAGCGGAAAGGCACAACAGCGGGTCTGGGTACTGAAAGGTATAGCCTAGCTCCTGCTGCATGAAATCACTGTTAATGCGCTTGTACTTGTTTTCAGTTTGCGGAGCGAAGGAGGGCGGCATAAGACTTAGTTGCCGGGCGGCCTGGGTGTAAAAAGCGCTTCGGGAAGTATGTTTCGGCGCGCAGGCATTAAACGTATAGCCCCATTTCTCCTGCTGGATAAGGGAAGTCAGGATATTTACGCAATCCGTCAGGTGAATCATGTTAACCGGCGCTTCGGGTTGGGGAACATCAGTTTTTCCGGCCAGAAATCTACCGGGGTGACGGGTACCGCCCATCAGTCCGCCAAACCGCACGATGGTGGATTTTTTACCCGGCGCGTTCTGCACCAGAAACTCACTTCGCAACATAAGAGAAGAAGCATTAGCCGTAGCCAAGGCATCTGCTTCGGTTACATCGCGGTTCAGATCTGGGTAAACTGAGGTAGAAGAAACAAACAAGATGGAAGAGAGAGTAGGCGGTGCGGCTTCCAGCATTTGTTGAAGCAATTGCTCATAAGAGCTTGTGGTAGAAGAAGACCGGGAAGGCGGAACATTGAAGACCAGTATATCTGAGGTCAGGAAATTCTCCAGGTTGGTTTTGGGGCTGTTTTCTTCAAAAGAAAGCAGAAACGGTTCAATACCTTCGGTTTGAAGAAGCTCTAGTTTGCCGGGCGTAGTAGTGGAGCCTTTCACACGGTAGCCTAGTTTTACCAGTTCCTGAGCCAGGGGCAAACCCAGCCAGCCACATCCTAAGACACTAATCGTTTTCTGCTGCATTTTGCAAAGAACGGCCAAAAAGGAGAGGACCGCAACAAAACGGATTGGTTTCGGTTTTGGTAAAACATGGAAACACCACAGGTACAGGTAGCGGTCATCGGCACAGGTTTTGGCGGACTTACGGCGGCGGCGTTGCTTGCGAAAGCAGCGTTGCAAGTTGCGGTGCTGGAGCAGAACAACTATCCGGGAGGCTGCGCTTCGTCTTACAAACGGAAAGGCTATTGGTTTGAAACCGGGGCAACCACGGTGGTAGGGCTAGACGAGAACATGCCGCTCTGGTATCTTCAAAGGGAGTTGAATCTAACATTGCCGCTGTTGAAGCTGGAAACCCCTATGCAAGTGCGGCTGGCAGATGGTACCCTCATCACCCGTTTCCCCCGTTTGGAAGATTGGATACAGGAAGCCGAGCGGGTATTTGGGCAGGAGGGGCAGCGGCCGTTTTGGGAGGCTTGTTACCAGATTAGCCAGAATGTGTGGCGTACTTCCTTGCGGCAGGTAAGCTTTCCCTTCAGTTCTCTGTCTGACCTTTGGCAAGCCGCCAAAGCCGTACGCCTGGAGCAAATAGGATTGGTACCGAAAGCTTTTAAAACCATTCGGGATCTGCTGGCCCAGTTTGGCTTATTACAGAACGAGCGGTTTGTTTCTTTTGTAGACCAACAGTTACTGATCACGGCTCAGAACTACCATGCCGAGGTGAACGTGCTGTTTGGGGCTACAGCCCTGTGTTACACGTTGTATGGAAATTACTACATGCCCGGCGGACTTCGGCAGTTAAGCGAGACGTTGGTGCATTATCTGGAGCAGCAGGGGAGCCAGATGCTTTACCGACGAGTGGTGAAACAGATAACGCCTACTTCTGCTGGTTACCTCCTGGATACCGATAAAGGTCTTCTTAGAGCGGAATTTGTGGTATGCGGCGTACCGCTGAACAATGTGTCGGCGCTGTTCCAGAGTGAAAAGGTACGGGAGAAACTGAGCCCGTATCTGCTCTCTTCGGAAGAAGTAAACGGGGCTGTTACGTGGGGGATTGTCTTCGAGCGAAGCGCTAACACGCCCAGCGTGCTGCACCACCAGTTGCATGTGCCGGGCGGTGTTCCGTATCTGAATAGCCAGAGCATCTTCGTCAGTTTAAGCCATCCGGAAGACCTGCAACGAGCCCCCGAAGGAATGTGTGTGGCTTCGGTGAGTACACACGTACCTGATCCCAAAGGCAATTGGGTACACCAGAAGAAGGAACTGGAGCAATGGGTGGTTCACTATTTAGCCGAGCAGGGCTTTTGGGAAGAAAGCCAGGTACGGTTTGTGCAATCGGCTACGCCCGGTGCCTGGATTGAATGGACGGGGCGGGAGTGGGGCCAGGTTGGAGGGTATCCTCAGTACCGCCGCATCAAGCCGTGGCAAATGAAAGATGCTAGGTTAGATGGCCATAAAGCCTATGTGTGCGGTGATACGGTGTATCCGGGGCAGGGAATCCCCGGGGTGTGCCTGAGCGGGATTATTGCTGCCCGCAAGCTGTTACGGGACCATTTTTGAAAAATCAGGGCAAAAACCCCAACGGTGCCTGCTTAGGAAAAGGCTTCTTCCTGCTCCAACACCTGGCAGGAGGGCACCGTGAAGTGGAAGAGGGAACCAACGCCTTCTTCGCTCTCCACCCAAATTTCGCCCCCGTTTTTCTCGATGAACTCTTTGCAGAGCATTAAACCTAAGCCATTTCCTTTCTCGTTGGCGGTGCCTTTTTCCTTAAAGTGGTTCGGACCGAAGAGTTTCAGTTGTTTCTCCGAGCTGATGCCTACGCCGCAGTCTTTCACGGTGACTACTAACTGGTCGTCATCCAGCACCTCGGCTAGAATCTCCACCTCGGCACCTTCATGGCAGAACTTAATGGAGTTGGAAATCAGGTTCCGGAATACCAGCTTCAGGGTTTCTTCGTCTACCAACGCCCAATGCTCCTCAGAAACGCTGTTTAGCAAAGAAATACCTTTCTTTTGGGCCTGCGGCTGAAGCAAGCTGATATTCTGCTCCACCAAGGTGTGCAACTGCAGCGGCTCGGGCTCTAGGCTGGCCCCTTTCATCTGGATTTTAGCCCATACCAGTAAGTTGTCTAACAGACCTAAGGTGTTCTGTTGCTGGGTATCCAGTTCCTTCACAAAGCGGTCCAGCTTCTCCTGCGGCAGTTTTCCCATGGCCAGCAACTGCAACAGGGACTGCAAAGAGATAAGGGGGCTTCTCAAATCATGCGCAATGATGGAAAAAAGCAGGTCTTTCTGGTGGTTCAGTTTCTCCAGTTCTTCCTTCTGTTTATGGATGTTCTGGTTTTTCTCCAGAATAACCTGGTTGAAGTCTGAGAGTTGCTGGTTTACAGATTTGGCTCTTCTTCTGCCTTTAAAAAAGACATAGGCCAGCGCCAGGGCCATCAAAAGCAGAATACCGGTGGTGTACTGAATCAACTCCCGCTGCAACAGTTTCTCTTTCTGTAGTTCCTGTTCCATTCTAAGCCGGTGGTTTTCGGCTTCCTTTTTCTCCAGCTCGTATTTGGCGTGCATTTCGGCCTGCGCCTCACTGCGTTCTCGGCTCTGCAGGCTGTCTTTGTAAGCGGAATGAAGGGTGAGGTACTGGTGGGCTTCCTTGAAGTTACCCTGGGCCTTGTAGATCTCGTTCAAAAGCCAGGACGCTTCCTTCACGCCATCTGGTGAGGGTACTTGCTGAGATATTTCCAGGCTTTTTTTGGCAAAGTTGATCGCTTTTGCGTACTCTTTGGCTTCCAGGTGAATTTGCCCCAGAGAACGGTAGATGAATATCTTGTTTATCTCGTTGCGTATCTCATTACTAGTAGCTAGTGACTTATACAAGTGAGACAATGCCTTGTTTTTTTCCCCCAACTTAAAGTAAATGTTACCTAAGTTCAGGTCACTCAATGCCTGATCAAACCGATCATTGGTTTTCTTGTTTATTTCCTGTACCTGCAAGTAATACGTTAGCGCCTTCTCCGGCTGCTGCATTAGTTCATAGGTAGCTCCTATGTTATTCAGCGCAGTACTAACGGTCATCAGTTTGTTGATTTTACGCCCGATGCTTAATGATTTATGGAAAAAATCAAGCGACTTATCTAAGTTCTCCTGGCTCCGGTGAATATTGCCCAAGGCATTGTAGCTGGTAGCCATGCCCACAGAATCATGCAGTTTTTCCCGGATGCGTAGTGCTTTGTAAGTAAAGTCTGAGGCTTGGACCAGGTTGTCAAGCCAATAGTGTCCAATACCTATGTTGGTGAACGCAGTGGCGAGTTGCTTGACATCATTCATCTCTGAAGCCAAGGCAGCGGCTTTTTGGCCGTATAGAACGGTTTGTTGCGGGTCTACTTCGCGGTAATATTCACTGATGAGGTTGTAGAGTTCTACCTTTTTCTGGGGCGAAGTAGTGCGTTTCAACTCCTGCATCAAAACCACCGGATTGCGTCCTAAGAGGGGAAAAGCGGCCAAGCTGAACCAGAAAAAAAGAAAGTATAATTTTTTCATATAAGTACAGATGGCATGTACACTCAGAAGTTATAGTACTTGTCAGTTTACAAGAACTGCCTAACTTTTGAAATACTCACAAGTAAGTATTTTGAGGGAGAGCAAAGCGGTTTGCCAGTAGTAATTTATCTTTTTATAAAGATATTGGTTTTCAGGGTAATTCTAAAATTCAGCTTAACTATTAACTTACAGGCTTAGACAAAAACTATGGCTACATACACAGAACCAATGTTGCGCGAGGGTGCGCTGAACGGCAAAACGATTATTATCACGGGCGGCGGAACCGGCCTGGGCAAATCCATGGGCATTTACTTCCTTAAATTAGGGGCCAACTTGGTCATTACCAGCCGTAAAATGGACGTTCTGGAGAAAGCTGCCCAAGAGATGGCGCAAGAGACGGGCGGGCAGGTGTTACCCGTAGCCTGTGACGTACGCAAACCACTGGAAGTGGAAGCCATGCTACGAGCCACCCTGGAGAAGTTTGGAGCCGTACACGCACTGCTGAACAATGCCGCCGGAAATTTCATCAGTCCCACGGAACGGCTTTCGCCGAAAGCATTTGACGTGATTGTGGATATAGTCCTGAAAGGCAGTTACAACTGTACCCTTACCTTAGGTAAACATTGGATTGATCTACAGCAACCCGGCACCATTCTCAACATTGTGACTACCTACGCCTGGACCGGCTCCGGGTACGTGGTACCCTCGGCGACGGCCAAAGCCGGAGTTCTGGCTATGACTCGTTCCCTAGCCGCTGAGTGGGCCAAATACGGCATCCGTTCCAACGCAATCGCCCCAGGGCCTTTCCCCACAGAGGGCGCCTGGAGCCGCTTGTTTCCCGATGCCTTGGCGAAGAAACTGGACCCTTTGAACCGAATACCCGTGAAGCGCTACGGCGAGCACCAGGAACTGGCTAACCTGGCGGCGTATCTTATCTCAGATTACTCAGCCTACGTGAACGGCGAAGTGGTCACCATTGACGGCGGCGAGTGGCTCTATGGCGGCGGCGAGTTCAATTACCTGGACCAGGTACCCCATGAGATGTGGGATACCATTGAACAGATGGTACGCGGAAATAAAACCGACGGAAAAGAATAGAAGATGCCAACCTTAGAAGGCTCTATCCTTATCCAAGCGTCCCAAGAAAAGCTGTTTTGGTTATCGCAGGATTATCACAAAAGACTTCTGTGGGACAAATACCTGCGGGTGGCTAGGTTGGAACAGGAGGCACAAGTAGCAGCGAAAGGAGTAGAGGCCTTTTGTGAAAGCAGCAAAGGAATAGGAATGAGGGTGCGGTACATTAGCTTCCAGGCTCCAACCCATGTTGCGATGGAAATGACCCAAGGCCCTTGGATTTTCCGGAAGTTCTCGGGTAGTTGGCGGTTCAAACCAGACGCTACCGGCAGAACATGGGTGTTCTTCCGATACAACTTTCAGGTTAAATATGGCACAGTGGGCCGCGTGTTTTTAAACCCGTTCATCTGTTGGCTTCTCCGCACTGATATCAGGAACAGACTCCAATACTTTAAGGTGGCGGTGGAGAACGGCGTATTAGAGGCATAAGAAAGCCCGGAGCATTTCCGGGCTTTCTTTGTAAAAGTGGGGCAGAAACCAACTATGGCGCGGAAGTTACTTCCGTGACTTTGGAACATTGCAGAAGGCAAGGAAGTAACTTCCGCGCCATAGTTGTATAGTTTTCTCTCATAGTCTGCCAAAAGACACAAAGCCGAGATATTACTGGCATTCAAGACATAAAAAAGCCCGGAGTATTTCTGGGCTTTTTTAGTGAAAACAGGGCAGAAACAGTCTTAGTCTGCTTTTACTTTCAGCTTCTTATTATTCTTCTCCTGCTTTATTTTGATCTTGGAGTTCGCACTTCCTTGCAAAGGGGCAGCAGCTTGTGGGCCATTGTTCACCAGTGTCATCTCTTTCACCAGATGTCCGGCTCCCGCGAATTTGTCTACAATGAACAGGAAATAACGGGCATCCATGCTAATGTTCCGCACGCGGTCTGGGTCATACATGATGTCAGACATGGTGCCTTCCCAGTTGCGGTCAAAGTTGGTGCCTATCAATTCGCCCCGGGCATTGATGACCGGTGAGCCAGAGTTACCGCCGGTGGTGTGGTTGGAGGCAATGAAGCCGACCGGCATCTGGCCGTTCACGCCATACGGGCCGTAATCCTTCTTCTGGTACAACTCTTTCAACTTGGCAGGCACCTTGTAATCAGAAATAGTAGGGTCTTCCTTCTCTATGATTCCTTCCAGCGTGGTGTAATAGTCATAAGTCACCCCATCGGCGGGTTTGTAGGTGTCTACCTGTCCGTAAGAAACTCGTAACGTGAGGTTCGCATCTGGGTAGAACTTGCGGTCTTTCTGCATTTCGCGCAAGCCTTGCAGGTACGTGCGGTTCAAGAGCGTGTTCTGGTCGGTGAGGGTGGTGTAGGTGGGCAGAACCTTGGTGCGGTAAACCGTAGCGAAGCCCTGCATCAACTGAATGGCTGGGTCGTCCATCAATTTGGTCAAAAGCTGGGCCGGTGCCAGTTGCAACAGGCTTTTCACCTTTTCCTCGGAGGACAGATTAGATTTGGCATACACGTCATCGGCGTACGCCGACCAGTTGCCTTTAAATTGCTTGGCAACGGTTTGCAGCACGGCCGGGTGGTATTGCGCGTCGAGGTCATTGGCGTAGAGCTGCAACAAAGCACTGAAGACCTTTTTATCAGTGGCCTGGTTGTAGTTCTTGAAGAAACCAGCGGCCGAGGTGCTTAATCTATTCACCTGTTCCTGAATAGCCGGTTGCGACGAGGCGGCAGAGCCAGCCTGTTGCATGTTGGCGGCCAGGTTTATGAAGTTTTGGGCATAGTTTAGCAATTCTACGCCTAAAACAGCCTCATTGAAATAGTCGCGGGCCAGGGTAATGCCTTTTGCCAGGGTGGCGTAATTCTGCTCAAACTGCGGTAACACCTGGCTGTAAACAGCTTTGCGCCCCGTTTCCTGCGCTACCCAATTGGCGAACTGCTGCTCCAGGGCTTGTTTTTTAGCGATGGCGTCCAGTTTGCGGAGGCCGCGCATCTCACCAATCCATTTTTTATGCGAATTGCTCACGCTGGCGTATTTGGCCGCGTACTGGATGCGCACTTTTGGGTCGGCTTTCATATCCTGGTCCAGGATGCCTAGTTTAACCGTGCGGATTTTCACCTTGGCGGGGTCCGAGATTTCGGCAATTTCGCGTACGGCCTGTGAAGGCAAATACTCGGTGGTTCTGCCCGGAAATCCGAAAACCATGGTGAAATCGCCTTCCTGAATTCCGGAAAGGGAAATGGGCAGGTGGTGCTTAGGCACGTACGGCTTATTGTTGGGCGAGTAAGCGGCGGGTTTGTTGTCGGGACCGGCATAGATGCGGAACAAGGAGAAATCGCCGGTATGGCGCGGCCACATCCAGTTATCCGTATCGCCGCCAAATTTCCCGATGCTTTCGGGCGGAGCGCCCACCAACCTAATGTCTCTAAAGGTTTCGGTCACGTACATGTAGTACTCGTTCCCGTAGAAAAACGGCCGAATGATGGCATCATAATGCGTGCCTGCGGTGGTCTGGGCCTGTACCTTTTTGATGTTGGCTTGTACCCGCTGCTCGCGTTCGGCTTCTGGTAAGTTTGCCGGCACATCGCCCAGAATCTGCTTGGTCACGTCTTCCATGCGCACGATGAACGTGGCCGTCAGGCCCGGATTGGCTTTCTCCTGGTCCCGGGTCATGGCCCAGAAACCGTTGGTCAATAAATCATTCTCTACCGAGCTGTGCGACTGAATCTGGCCGTAGCCGCAATGGTGGTTGGTGAGTAGCAGGCCTTGGTTGGAGATAATCTCGCCGGTACAGCCGCCCCCGAACTGCACAATGGCGTCTTTCAGGCTGGATTTGTTGATGCTGTAAATGTCTTCGGCGGAAAGGCGCATGCCCTTTTTCTGCATGTCGGCTTCGTTCAGTTGCTTGAGCAACATGGGAAGCCACATTCCTTCATCGGCGGAAGCAGAAAATGAGCTAAGGGCCAACAACACCCATAGACAGAGTTGTTTGCGGTTAAACATACGTTCGTTTTGGTTTGTGATCTTCAAAAGTACAAAAACGCTGGGAGATGCGGGTAAAGGGGAAGGGTAAATCCTGAAGGCGCTTTTTGTTCAATTCTGGTTTATGGAGGTGGATAGTGAGAGTCTGCTTTTGGTTGGTACAAGCAGTTTATTGTTTCAGTTGGTTGTCTGCTTTTGTTTGAGTGCACGCAGTTTGCCTGTCGCTGGCGTGGCGGTGGGTTGATGCGGTGGGTTGATGCGGTGCCCTTATGCTTTGTTGTTGCATGGCTGCCCTCCGTGCGCTCACGGCCGCGAGGCCCCGTCTTCCCCTCGCGCACTGCCCTTTCGGCCTGCAATGTCTTTTGCGCTTAGTATTGCCATTCTAGGGCCAAAAGCGAGGCGCGCTCGGGAAAGACTGGAAAGGGGAAAGTAGCAGAAGTAGCGGAGACTCCCCCTTTGAAGGGCAGGGCCGTTAAGTTCTAAAAATTGATATGGTTCAAGTTTTCAACTTGGACCTAAAATGAGCTGAAGTTTGCAAATCAGTGAGGCGTTAGCCTCAAACTCTGCAAGAAAGGCAATGGACTTTACCGCAGTTTAAACCTCCAATGTAGAACTTAACGGCCCTGCCCTTTAAAGTGGGCTAGACTGGATGTTTACACCAGCCGGTCACACGCATTCCTTTCTCCTGCAAAGGTGAAAACATGGTTCAAGTTTGTGACTTGGACCCAACATGACCGGAAGTTTGCAAATCCGTGAGGCGAAAGCCTCAAAAACGTTCCTTGATTACTTCATTAAACCAAAATGTCCCGTTTAGGGGCTGTTTTCTTCAAACAACCTCTAAACGGGACAAGCAACTTGACTGTGCATTAAGCTTACTTACGGCTTCTTACGAGTGCCCGACGGCTACGGTGCCTTCTTCCCAAACCTGGAATTTCTGAAGTTCATCCTGAAAGGCAGAGATAAACCAGGCCATCAGGCTGAGGTCATCGGCAAAGCCGATGATGGGAATAAAATCTGGCACTAAATCAATGGGAGTGACCATGTAGAGGAGCACAGCAACTCCCAGCAAGACAGATTTGGTTTCTACATCTCTATAGGTGCCTTTGTAGTAGGCTTTCACCAGCCGGATGAGGCGGAACATGATGTCTCTGATTTGGGCAAAGCCACTTTCTGAACTGTTGGCATCTTTCAGCTTTTCATAAGCGGTGGTTAGAAGCAGGCCTACTTTGACTGGCTTTTTTACGATACCCGCTGCTTTAGAGAGTATAAAATTGAAGAAAACGTTTTTGGATATCATCAATCCTTTTTCTGCAAGTGAGCTCATAATGAAGGAGTTTCATTTAGTATTGTGGACACTTATACGCGCCCGTTTCTTCTCTGGCTATGAAATGCAGGTTTTATGCTTGTTTTCAGAAATCAACCTTAAAATAGCTGAGACAATAACTGAAAGTATATAAATTCTCTATATTTAGTTAGAAGTATCAGGTATATTCAAGTTATGCTTGAGTAGGAGTGTACAAATTCATCTGTATAAAACGTTTACAACTTACCATACACGTTCATAAACATAATCCCTAAATGCTTGAGAGATGGTGAAAGGTTTAAAAGTACTGATGTGCCTGTACTGTTGTCTGCTGCTTTCTCCGGCGCAGGCGCAGTTTAAAGCCTGGCCGGTAGTGAATCTGTTTTTCAAAAACCAATTCGATAAAAATGGGTTTCACCATGGCCGTTGGGCTTTCTTCACCGATGCCGTGGGGGAAAACGAGAAAATGAAAACCAAAGGGCGCTACCACCATGGGAGCATGGTTGGCAAATGGAAAACCTTCTCCTCAGATAAGAAACTCAGGAAAGTGGAGAATAGTCGGCTTTCCAACGGAAGTAATTTGATTGAGACCGTTGAGTTCTACGCCAATGGGAAAATTGCCCGAAAAGGAGTTTCGGTGTTCGACCGTACTGGTAAAACGCCCCGCCTTTATTTGAAGGATGAATGGCAGTACTTCACCGAAGATGGGAGTAAGGATAGAACCGTTTTCTATGAGGAGGGATGGCCGGTTAAAACCACCTATGCAGACGGAAAAGTAGTGCTCTCCAAAGCTCCGCCTAAAGCTGTGGTGTACAAGAAAGGGGAAAAGCCCAATGAGAAACGCCCTAGAACTGGAATAACCATGATGAGGAAAGACGGCAATTTGATTGAAATTCGCTACCATGAAAACGGTGATAGCACGGTCACGGTAACCCCTATCAAGGTGTCTCAGTAAAGCTCCTGCTGCCCTATGTTCACCTGCGAGTTGCAATTTAGCCTTGGTCTTGCTTACTTGATTTTCTCCTTCAGAAACATACGCTATGATCTCCAAACCAAAACCCGGCGAATACAATCCTTATTACCAGAAGTACATCGAAAACATACCGGAGCAGACCGACGTTCTGGAACTCCTGCAAAAGCAGCGATATGATGTGATGCAGTTGTTTGGCCGAGTAAGCGAGAAAGAAGCTGATTTCGCCTATGGTCCCGGAAAATGGTCCATCAAAGAACTGTTAGGCCACATGAACGATACCGAACGGATTATGGCGTACCGGGCTCTCTGCATTGCCCGCGGAGAAAAGAGCCCCCTGCCCGGTTTTGATGAAAACGAATACGTAGCTAATGCATTTTTCAGCGAACGTACCCTCGGCGGTCTGCTGGCCGAACACCAGGTAGTCAGGGAAGCCACCATCGCGCTCTTTGATGCGCTGCCCGCTTCGGCTGTTACCCGAGTGGGCAACGCGAACGGCAGTCCGGTCACGGTAGCGGCCCTGGCTTTCATCATTGCCGGACATGAACACCATCACCTGAACATTCTCAAAGAGCGCTATTTGGTGAAGCTTTAAGTTCCTATTGTTGATTGTTTCTTGTTGCTCTTCTCATGTAGGACAGAACCGAAGAATCCCTTTCAGGCGCGTTTTATAGAAAACGGTTCTAAAAGGGATTCTTCGGTTATCTACTCCTGATGTTTCCAAAAGCTTTCTGGCGCAATCGTCCGCTTGTGTCCTCATTTTGCAGGTCAGTTATGCGTGCATACAAAAGCAAACGCTTGCGCCAGAATCTGCCTGGCCTAAGATGGAAGGCCTTTAAAGCGTTTTAGTATTATCCAACAGCAATCAGCAATAAACAACCAGCAATTAAAGAAGCTGATTTGCCAGGTTGGCCAGTTCTGAGCGTTCGCCGCGTTGTAAGGTCACGTGGGCGTACAGCGGATGGTTTTTTACTTTGTCTATGAGGTAGGAGAGGCCGTTGCTCTGGCTGTCCAGGTAGGGGGTGTCTATCTGGTAAATGTCTCCGGTAAAGATGATTTTGGTGTTTTCGCCCGCACGGGAAATGATGGTTTTAATTTCATGCGGCGTCAGGTTCTGGGCTTCGTCTACAATGAAGATGATGTTAGACAAACTCCGGCCGCGTATGTAAGCCAGCGGCGTGATGACCAGCCGGTCATCTTCCACCATTTCTTTGATGCGGTTGGCTTCTTTGCTGTGCTCGGGGAACTGGTTTTGGATGAACTTGAGGTTGTCCCAAAGTGGCTCCATGTAGGGTCCAATCTTGGAATTCACGTCGCCGGGCAGGAAACCCAGGTCGCGGTTGCTGAGTGGAATAATGGGGCGAGCCAGATAGATCTGACGGTAGGTCTCGCGCTGCTCCAGTGCTCCAGCCAAGGCTAATAATGTTTTACCGGTGCCTGCTACGCCCTGAATGGAAACCAGCTTTATATCGGGGTGCATGATGGCATGAAGCGCGAAGGTCTGCTCGGCGTTACGGGGTTTTATGCCTACGGCATGGGGTTTGTCTACACGTTCCAATATTCTTTCCTGCGGATTATAATACGCTAAGGCAGAAGACTTAGAACTGCGTAAGATAAAGTAATGGTTGTCTGAAGGAGGATTAGGCATGACCTCTTCCACAGGGCATTCGCCTTGATCGTACAGCTTGCTGATAACCGCCTGCGGAATGTCTTCCACCAAATCATTTCCGCGGTACAGGTTGGTCACGTTCTGGATTTTGCCGGTCTCATAATCTTCCGCCGACAAGTTGAGTGCTCTGGCTTTCAGCCGAAGGTTGATGTCTTTGGTGACCAGCGTGACCCTATGGTCGGGCATTTCGTGCTGCAAGGACAAAGTGGCGTTCAAGATTTTGTGGTCGGCTTTGTCTTCGTTGAAAATCTTCTCGGCATCAATGGGTGAACTGGTTCCCATCAAGACCTTGAACCGGCCTTTGTTGGTCCCCTCCAGCGGAATCCAGGTCTGAAGCATGTGCTCCGCCGAAAGATTGTCTATGTACCGGATGAACTCCCGAGCCTCAAAGTTCTTGATGTCATTCCCTTTCTTGAAGTTGTCCAGCTCTTCCAGCACCGTAATGGGAATGGCCACGTCATGCTCCCCGAAGTGCTCCACGGCGCTATGGTCATAGAGAATGACGGACGTGTCCAGGACGAATGCTTTTTTCAATTTCTGCGCCTCGGCTTTCGGCTTGGCGGCACGTTTGCGGGTGGTGGGTGAGGTCTGCACGCGAAAGGGTTTAAGAGTGGAAAAAAGACGTTGCAAAGGAGCGCATCTGTGATACCTAAGATGGTGATTTTTTCGTTTCGAAATTGAAAACAGACTTATTAAATTTCTGTTACCGTTCTTTCTTTTATCCTGTGTCTCACCCTGTTCACTTCAAAGAAAATGGCAACCTTGTACTCACCTTCGCCTAAAAAAGTCTGGTTAACGGTATTGTTGACCTTGGGAATGGTCTTTCTTAGTGAGGCCGCTCCCGCCTGGCCCTGGAACTGGAACCGCTATGATAAAAAACAACTGAAACACGGCCGCTGGCGCACGTTCCATGATGGTGAAGAAAAGGTGGTGCATTACAAAGGCAAATACCGGCACGGGAAAGAAGTGGGACAGTGGAAAACCTTCACCCCAGACGGAAAGCTCTATTTCACAGAGCGCATAAAACGGCGGAACAGGAGCTACCAAACCGTTTACTACCACCCAAACGGCAAAATCTCCCACAAAGGCATGGCTTACATGCGGGATGCCGAAAACGGCGGTGTTCATTTCTACTGGGAGGGCGATTGGGAGTACTTTGACCAGGAGGGAAAATCATTAGGAGTAAAAACCTTTGTGAAAGGCAATCCCACCACCGATATGCCGGTACTGAGCAGTGTGACAAAATCAAAGAAATAGCATTTCACTCGCTCGCCAGAGGCGAGCGAGTGTTTATCCTTACTTTTTCCTGAACTTCCGTTTACCGCTACGTCATAAAGAAGAACTTCTATCCTTAACCCAAAGGCTTGTGCAACACCTAAGAAAAGCAATTCTGGCAGTTTTATTTCTCGTTTGTCTTTCTGTTCCGCTCACCAGCCAAGGGTTTGCCTGGCCTTGGAAATGGAACCAGGTGAACAAAGAAGGTAATAGAGTGGGGAAGTGGCGGGCCTACTATGACCATAAACCCAATCAACTCATGTACACCGGTTGGTTCAGGAACGGCAAAGAACGCGGTACCTGGAAAACGTATGCTGAAAACGGAAAGCTAGAGCGGCTGGAGAAGTACGAGCCCAAACACAAACGCATCAGAACCACTTTTTACCACCCCAACGGGAAAGTATCGCATGAAGGGCTCGCTTATCTCTTTGAGGAAAATAATTTACTTATGTACAAATGGCACGGTGACTGGCAGTATTATGATTCTACCGGTACCTGGCGCGGCTGGAAATCTTTCAACAGGGGCAAGGCTTTATCGGCAGAACCGATTCCTACCAGAAAGTCAACCGCTGATTGAGGAAAGCCATTGTTGAGCTTGCTTTTACCTCTACACTCAAGGCAGTAACTTGCTCATATAAACCAAATTGCTTATTTTTAGTATATACTGGAAGAATATACCGTTGCTTAAAAGCTATAAAAAATGAAGAACCTGTCTTTGAAATTAGAAGATGATATTTTCCAGGAAACGGAGAGTATTCTGGCGCAAGTGAATAAGAACCGCAACAGGTATATAAATGAGGCATTGGGATTCTACAATAAACTACAAAAACGCCGTCTTCTAGCCCATCAACTTGACCAGGAGTCAAAGCTGGTGGCTTCAGACTCTCTTTCGGTGCTTAAAGAGTTTGAAGACCTGGAAGATGAAGGTTAAACAGTTTGAACTCTGGATTGCTGATCTGAACCCAAGAAGAGGAACTGAGACTGGAAAAGTAAGGCCGGTAGTTATTGTGCAGACAGATTTATTGAACAAGTCTCATCCGTCTACCGTCATTTGCCCCATCACCACCAATGTACAGCCAAAGTCCCAGATTTTGCGGGTTCATCTCTCCAAAGGTACTGCCAATGTGAAAGAAGACTGCGACATCATGGTTGACCAAATCAGGACAATTGATAACACCAGGCTCCTGCATAAGATTGGGCAGCTAGATGAAACTACCAGAAGTAAAATCAAAGAAAGCATCAAGATTGTTCTTGATCTGGATTAAGTCCCTATCTGCCCGCTTTTCCTAAAACAAGTCCAAAACGTATTATCTAAAAAGCAGAAGGCCAGACTTTGTAGTCTGGCCTTCTGCTTTTGGGTGGTATGAATTAGCGTTCGTTCACAGGTGTGTAATCACGCACCGTCTCACCGGTGTAAACCTGACGTGGACGACCGATGGGCTCTTTCGCTTCGCGCATTTCTTTCCACTGGGCAATCCAGCCGGGGAGACGACCCAGGGCGAACATTACCGTGAACATCTCGGTTGGGATACCAATGGCGCGGTAGATGATGCCAGAGTAGAAGTCTACGTTCGGGTACAGTTTGCGCTCTACAAAGTAAGGATCAGTCAAGGCGGCCTGCTCCAGTTCCATGGCAATGTTCAGGATAGGGTCATTGATGCCCAGGGCAGTCAGCACCTCGTCGGCAGTTTTCTTGATGATGGTGGCGCGTGGGTCAAAGTTCTTGTACACCCGGTGCCCGAAGCCCATCAGACGGAACGGATCGTTCTTGTCTTTTGCTTTTTCAATGTATTTCTTGGAATCACCGCCGTCGGCTTTGATGGCTTCCAGCATCTCTATTACCGCTTGGTTCGCACCGCCGTGCAGAGGTCCCCACAGGGCACTGATACCCGCAGAAACGGATGAATACAAGCTGGCGTGGGCAGAACCCACCAGACGCACGGTAGAGGTTGAGCAGTTCTGCTCATGGTCGGCGTGCAGGATCAACAGCTTGTTCAGGGCATCTACTACCACTGGATTGATTTCGTACTCCTCGGTAGGGTACGCGAACATCATGTGCAGGAAGTTAGAGCAGTAGTCCAGCTTGTTTTTTGGGTAGTTTACCGGATGCCCCACGGAATTCTTGTAAGACCAGGCCGCAATGGTAGACAGCTTCGCCATCAAGCGAATAATGGAAAGATCCACTTCTTCTTTGGTCTGGTTTGATTTCAGAGACTCTGGGTAGAAAGCCGTCAGGGAGCTAACCAGGGCAGAAAGCATTCCCATGGGGTGCGCCGTGGAAGGGAAACCGTCCAGAATCTTGCGCATGTCTTCGTTTACCAGCGTATGGACTTTGATCTGATTTGCGAAGTGATCTAATTCTTCCTGAGAAGGCAGTTTGCCATAAATCAGCAGGTACGCCACTTCCATGAAAGAAGACTTTTCGGCCAGTTGCTCAATAGGATAGCCCCTGTAGCGAAGTATTCCTTCCTCACCGTCCAGAAACGTGATGGCACTCTCTGTAGCACCCGTGTTTTTGTAACCCGAGTCAAGGGTGATGTAACCAGTTTGCGCGCGTAAAGCATTAATATCAATGGCTTTCTCGTTCTCAGTGCCCGTTACTATCGGAAACTGGTACGATTTGCCCTCAAGAGTTAGTTCAGCAAAATCAGACATATTACTTCTTTAGGTTTGTTTAATTAGGTTGTGACGCCTCGCGGCGAAGTTAGCCAAAAGAGCCTTAAAATGAAAAGTGTTATGCATAACGTACATTGTCTGTAAACCGCTTAATTGCACAGTTGTTGCCTTGCTGTTGCACATGACCTTTTCGCTCCTTTGGTGAGTGCAATTAACCCCGTCTCTTCAAGTGCGTTTGCCGTAATGACTCTTCTTAATTTAGTATACTCTTTTTAAATAAATAATGCGGTCAATATAGAGACAGCATTCGTTTTTCTGCAATAAAACTTTCACATATTTTTTCGCTCTTGCTTCATCTCCGCTGGGTAATGGCAACTTGTAAAAGTTATTGTCTAATTATTAAACAAACAACAGTTAGGGTGTTTTTGGTTGAAATATTTTTATTTAAAGGCCATTTATTTATAATAAGTTTAATTTTAATATTCGATAATAGAAAAATCATTAATCTGTAAACTTTTATTTTGAGGCTATTCGTTTTATCCCTAAGATTGAGTTTTCGCATTGATACTAAACACGTTATCAGTATATGGAAACAACAAACAAAGTGGCGGCTGTGACTCAGGCGCAACTGAGGTCCATCTTCGTCTCTGAAGAGCAGGTTCCAGCCGAATTCTCACTAGGCAGAGAACTGCACCAGCGGGAATATCTCTCCAACGGATTCATGAAGGCTTGGGACGGTGCCTCGCACGAAGTGTATTCACCGGTAGCCTTGGCACAACCAGACGGAACGTACGCCCGCAAGCTTATTGGTACCTACCCGGTGTGTACCGAGAAAGAGGCCTTGGAAGCGTTAGACGCTGCCGTGAACGCCTATGACAACGGCAGAGGCGCCTGGCCCACCATGGGGGTAGACGGCCGCATCAGATGCGTGGAACGCTTCACCCAGAAGATGATCGCCCAGAAAGACACCGTGGTGAAACTCATCATGTGGGAAATAGGCAAATCCTTCGCTGACTCAGTAAAAGAGTTTGACCGTACGGTAGAGTACATCTACGCCACCATTGACGCCCTGAAAAACCTGGATCGGCAAAGTTCCCGTTTCGAGATAGAGCAGGGCATTATTGCGCAGGTGCGCCGCTCGCCACTAGGCGTGGTATTGTGTATGGGTCCTTTCAACTACCCGCTCAATGAGACCTTCACCACGCTCATTCCGGCACTCATTATGGGCAACACCATCCTCTTCAAACCACCCAAGCACGGCACGTTGTTGTTTTACCCCTTGCTGGAAGCATTCCGCGATACGTTCCCCGAGGGAGTAGTAAATACCATCTATGGCCGTGGCCACGCCATTGTGCCTGCTTTGATGAAAAGCGGACAGGTGAACGTACTCACACTCATTGGTTCCAGCAAAGTAGCCGACGAACTGAAAAAGCTGCACCCTAAAGTGAACCGTTTGCGCGCTATTTTAGGACTAGACGCTAAAAACGCCGCCATCATCACCCAAAACGCAGACCTGAAATTGTCTGTAGAGGAGACGGTGCTAGGAGCGCTTTCTTTCAATGGTCAGCGCTGCACAGCTCTCAAGATTATCTTCGTGCACCGCAGCAAAGTAGACGAGTTCCTGGAAAGATTGACCGAAGCCGTGGGCAAACTGAAGTACGGCATGCCTTGGGAAAAAGGCGTGTCCCTGACCCCATTGCCCGAGCCGCACAAACCCGCCTACCTCAAAGAGTGCATTGATGACGCTTTGGCAAACGGTGCCCAAGTGGTAAACCCAGGCGGAGGCACCGCTTTTGAGTCCTTCGTGTATCCGGCTATTCTCTACCCAGTGAATGAGAACATGAAGCTCTACCGCGAGGAGCAGTTCGGCCCTATTATTCCGGTGGTGGCCTATGATGATCTGGAGGAACCTATTCAATATTTGATAGAGTCTACCCACGGGCAGCAGGTGAGTATCTTCAGCCAGGATGCTTCTGAAGTGGCTTCCCTCATTGACCCGCTGGTAAACCAGGTAAGCCGCGTGAATATCAACTGTCAATGCCAGCGCGGCCCAGATGCTTTCCCTTTCACCGGAAGAAAAGACAGCGCCGAAGGTACCCTATCGGTAGTAGATGCGCTGCGCTCGTTCTCCATCCGGTCACTAGTCGCCACAAAGTTCAACGAGAACAACAAGCAACTCCTGAACCAGATTGTGAGCGAAGGACAGTCTAACTTCCTCTCTACCAAGTTCATCTTTTAGGCCTGTTTTTCAGAATAAAGGCCAAAAGCCGCCGCGGTGAAAACTGCGGCGGCTTTTTTGTGTCAATTTAATTCGAAGTACTTATATTAATACTGTCCCTTTTGAAAATCAAAAAAATTCTAAACACATGGTTCGCCTATGGCGCGGATTTACTTCAGTGCCATAGTGTACAAATATTCCACTTTGAATCTTCAATTCACTGAAGTTGCAAACTTCAGGTCATTATAGGTCCAAGTTGAAAACTTGAACCATGTTAGCGAGATAGATTAATCTTCGTGCAAAGAGAATTCCCCTCCTCGGAGGGGCAGGGGTGGGTTCTACTTCAGCAGATAACACCTAAACTCCTTGAAAACTGCTTTTGACCCATTTTCGGGAAACTAGCTGAAAACAGCGGCATTCTGCACAGGGCTTATTTCAAGAACAGCCAGAATACTGTACAATCCTTAACGATTTTACAGCTAAAAGGAAGAAAGAGACTACGTACTTATATCTGAACTTATACATTTTTGAATATTCTTCTCTGTTAGGCATATCCCTAATGCCAGAATTGCGTAGACGGTACGCGAGCAAAAAATTAATACTCAATTTTTCCTGCAACTGTACCAGATACAAAAATCTATGAACATAATTACTTATCCAGGGAAGCCCTTCCCATTGGGTGCCACCTGGGATGGAGAAGGTGTGAACTTCGCCCTCTATGCCCACAATGCCTCTCACGTAGAGCTCTGTTTATATGACACTCCTGAGTCCGAGAAAGAATCGGCAAGGTTTAAAATGGAGGAACGGACCTATGAAGTATGGCATACGTATGTGCCAGACCTGAAACCCGGCCAACTGTACGGTTACCGCGTGTACGGCGAATATGAGCCGGAACAAGGGCATCGGTTTAACCCCAACAAACTCTTGATTGACCCCTACGCTAAAGCCATAGCCGGTACCATTAACTGGCATGAGTCGCTGTTTGGTTACAAGTTTGGGCATGAAGACGAAGACCTGAGTTACAGTGATTTGGATAGTGCGCCCTACATTCCTAAATCTGTAGTGGTAGACCCTAACTTTGATTGGGAAGATGATCAGTCGCCCAAACTGCCCTACCATAAATCCATTATTTATGAGGCGCACGTTAAGGGCTTCACCAAAATGCACCCCGAAATCCCGGAGGAGATCAGGGGCACTTACGCGGCCATTGGGCACCCTGTCACCATTCAGTACCTGTTAGACCTGGGAATAACCGCCATTGAATTACTGCCGGTGCACCATTTCATCACAGACTGGCACTTGCAGGAAAAAGGCCTTACTAATTACTGGGGCTACAACTCCATCGGGTTCTTCGCGCCAGACGTGCGGTATTCCAGCAGCGGGGTGCTGGGCCAGCAGGTTTCGGAGTTCAAGAGCATGGTCAAAGCCTTGCACAAGGCGGGCATTGAAGTCATTCTGGACGTGGTGTACAACCACACCGGCGAAGGCAACGAGAAAGGTCCAACCCTGTCCTTTAAGGGCATTGACAACGCATCGTACTACCGTCTGGTAGAAGAAGACAAGCGCTACTACATGGACTACACCGGCACGGGCAATACGCTCAACGCCAACCTGCCCAGCGTGCTCCGCCTGATCATGGACAGCCTGCGCTACTGGATCACCGAGATGCACGTAGACGGCTTCCGCTTTGATTTGGCCTCTGCGCTGGCGAGGGAACTGCACGGGGTAGACAAGCTGAGTTCTTTCTTTGATATTATCCACCAGGACCCTATCATCTCACAGGTGAAGCTCATTGCCGAACCCTGGGACGTAGGCGAGGGCGGTTACCAGGTAGGAAACTTCCCGCCGGGCTGGACCGAGTGGAACGGCATGTACCGCGATTGTATGCGCGACTTCTGGCGCGGCGAAGAAAGTATGCTGGCGGATTTTGCCAACCGCTTCACCGGTTCCTCAGATTTATATTATGACGATTACCGTCGGCCAACGGCCAGTATCAACTTTATCACTGCTCATGACGGTTTCACCCTGAATGACCTGGTTTCTTACAATGAGAAGCACAACGAGGCCAACGGGGAAGACAGCAAAGACGGCGATGACCACAACCGATCCTGGAACTGCGGGGTAGAAGGCCCCACCGATGACCAATGGGTGAATGACCTTCGTAACCGCCAGAAACGCAATTTCCTAACCACCATGTTCCTGTCTCAGGGTGTGCCCATGCTGGTGGCCGGTGATGAGTTAAGCCGCACCCAGAACGGGAACAACAACGCCTATTGCCAGGACAATGAAATCTCCTGGCTCAACTGGGAAAAGGCCGACACCAGTTTAATGGAGTTCACCAAGAAACTCATCCATTTCCGCAAAAACCACCCGGTGTTCCGCCGCCGCCGCTGGTTCCAGGGAAGATCCATCAAAGGGCAAGGGTTGGAAGACATAGCCTGGTTCCTGCCCAACGGAGAGGAAATGTCTTATGAGCACTGGGAACAGGACCACGCCAAATCACTGGCCATCTACCTGAACGGCCGGGGCGTGCATTCCCGTGGACCTAAAGGCGAAGTGGTATTGGATGATTCTTTTTACGTGATTTTCAACGCCTACCATGATTCTTTGGTGTTTCATGCGCCAAACGAGAAATACGGCAAAGAATGGACCGTGGCGCTGGACACCTTCCGCAACCTGGTGGAACCAGAAGAGCCAACCAAATACAAAGCCGGCGAGTCATTCCTGGTGGAAGGCAGATCAGTATTAGTCTTAAAGAACCCTATTTTTCATAGCCCCAATGAATAAAATAGACGTGACCAAAAGAACTTTGGGCGTTTCCTTCACCAGCAACGGCAAGGCCGAAGTGCTGGTGTGGGCCCCCAAGGCAAAGCAGGTGGAAATAACCCTGAACGAAGGCAACACCATCATACCCCTGAGAAAAGGCGAGTTCGGCTACTGGTATGAAACCACCGACCAACTCTCACCCGGCGATACCTACAAATACCGCCTAGACGAAGACCAGGAATACCCAGACCCGGCTTCCACCTCCCAACCCCAAAGCGTACACGGCCCTTCGCAGGCCCTGGATTTGCAGAAGTTCAACTGGACTGATGATGCCTGGCAGAACGTGCCGCTGGAGGACTACGTGCTTTATGAACTGCACACCGGTACGTTCTCAGAAGACGGCACCTTTGCCGGACTGGAAGAAAAGCTGGACTACTTGAAGGAATTAGGTGTAAACGCCATCGAAATCATGCCGGTAGCGCAGTTCCCCGGAGATCGGAACTGGGGCTATGACGGCGTGTTCCCGTACGCGGTACAGGATTCATACGGTGGGCCGAAAGCCTTGCAGCACTTGGTAGATGTATGTCACCAGAAAGGCTTGGCGGTGGTGCTGGATGTAGTCTACAACCACCTAGGCCCGGAGGGCAATTACTTGGGTGTGTACGGCCATTACTTCACAGACAAGTACAATACTCCGTGGGGTCCGGCCATCAACTTTGATGATGCCTGGTGTGATGGCGTGCGCCGCTATTTCACCGAGAACCTCTTGATGTGGTTCCGTGACTTCCACATTGATGCCGTGCGCATGGATGCCGTACATGCCATCAAAGACTTCAGCCCCAACCATATTCTGCGCGAAATGAAGCAGCACGTGAACGAGCTGATGGAAGCCACCGGACGCACCCACTACATGATTGTGGAACTGGACCTGAACGACACCCGCTTCATTAATCCATTGGAGGAGCAAGGCTTCGGGATGGATGCCCAGTGGGTGGACGAGTTTCACCACGCCCTGCGCGTAACCATGACCGGCGAAAACACCGGCTACTACTCAGATTTCAGCGGTATCGCGCACCTGGCCAAAGCCTATGAAGACGCCTACGTTTATGACGGACAGTTCTCTCCGCACCGGAACAAAACCTTCGGGATTAAAGCTGAGAACAACCCCGGTAAACAGTTCATTGTCTTCACCCAGAACCATGACCAGGTTGGCAACCGCATGCTGGGCGAGCGCCTGGGCGAACTGGTGAGCTTTGAAATGCAGAAACTGGCTGCCGCCGCCGTCATCTTCAGCCCGTACCTGCCTATGCTCTGGATGGGAGAGGAGTACGCAGAACCCAACCGCTTCCAGTACTTCGTGAGCCACACAGACCCTGATTTGGCTGAAGCTGTGCGCAAAGGCCGCAAAGAAGAATTCGCCGCGTTCCATGCCCAGGGTGAGGCGCCAGATCCCATGGCCGAAGAGACGTTTAACAACTCCAAGCTGCAATGGAATTTAATCCAGCAGTACCCACACCAAACGATGTTCCGGTACTACCAGACCCTCCTGCGCCTGCGCCGCGAGTTACCTGCCTTGAAGCACCTGGACCGCAAAACCCTGGAAGTAACTTGTGATGAGGCCAAGAAAACCCTCACCCTCCGCCGCTGGAATGGTGACCAACAAGTAATCTGCCTCATGAACTTCAATGCCGCCCCGCAACCCATGTCCCTGCCCACTGGCGGAAAGAACTGGAACGTGGTACTAGACTCCGCAGCCCCAGAATGGAGCGGTCCTCAAGCTGCTGAAACTAGTGTAAATGGAGGAACAGAGGTGACCTTGCAACCGGAAAGTGTGGTAGTGTACCAGGCGTAGTAACCTGATAGTAGTAACCTGATAATGGAATTTAATACTGTAGAGACAAGGCATGCCTTGTCTCTACAGTTCCTGCCACAATCTACTACCACTCGCGCCAGCAAAGGACTTTATGTTTGCTATATATGCAACCCTTAACATACTTCAAGTTTGAGCGCAGCGGTAACTTGGAGTAGAAATGATAGCCAGTTTGTAACTGGCGAAACACTTTATCAAAATAATGCACCAGGCCAGTTACAAACTGGCATCAAGGGCAGCCACAAGTTACCGCTACGCTCAAACTTGCGGCATTTTTAGATTGACTTAACTACAAGAAAAATATATAACATTTTCTAGGTTGTTTTCCGTAAAAGCTGCCCAAAATAGAAACTCATAGAACCCTCTTTACGTGAGAGGTACCATGGCGAGATTCATTTTCACATCTCCCCATTTCCAAATCTTCAAATCTGAAAAACATATGCATAACCCTGTCGCGACATATCGCTTGCAGTTTCACAAGGAGTTTACTTTTGAGGACTTTGAGCGCATTATTCCATATTTACAGAAACTGGGGGTAAGCACCATTTATGCTTCGCCTATTTTTGAAGCCACGCCGGGCAGTACGCACGGCTATGACGGGGTGAACCCGCACCGCATCAACCCTGAGATTGGGACCGAGGAACAACTGAAAACCTTGGCCAGCGGTTTGAAGGAGAGCGGCGTGAACTGGTTGCAGGACATTGTGCCCAACCACATGGCTTACCACCCGAAGAATCCTTGGTTGATGGATGTGCTGGAGAAAGGGCCGCTAAGCCAATACCGCAAATTCTTTGACATTGGGTGGACCAGCTCTTTGTACAATGGCCGTGTAATGGTGCCGTTTCTGGGTTCTAAATTGGAAGAAGTCATCCAGAACGGCGAGCTGAAAGTGGCGTTTGATGAGGAGCAGCAGCGTTTGGTGCTCAAATACTATGACAGTGCCTATCCACTGAATCCAAAGTCGTATGATGACATCCTACGAGGCGAAGGTGAGTCAAACCAAGCCATTGAGCAGTTGCTGACCAAGCTGGAGGAAGTGCATAACGACGAGGACCCAAAAGGCTTCTCTCTGAAGTGGGATGAGTTCCGGCAGCAGTTGGTTTCGCTCATGAAAGACGAAACGGTAAAGTCTTCCATTGAGAAAAGCTTTGAGGCGTTCAATCAGAATCCGGAGAAGGTGCAGCAACTGACTGAGGAGCAGGTGTACCAACTGTGCCACTGGCAGGAAACAGATTACCAGATAAATTTCCGGAGGTTCTTTACCGTGAACGGGCTCATCTGCCTCAATATCCAAGACCCCGAAGTATTTACCACTTACCATCAATACATCAAGCAACTACAGGACGAAGGCGTGTTCCAGGGCTTGCGCATTGACCACGTAGACGGCCTGTATGACCCCACCGGGTACCTGCAGCAACTGCGTGAACTGGCGGGTGAGGAGACGTACATTGCCGTGGAGAAAATCCTGGAGCCGGGCGAACCCATGCCCAAGCAATGGCCCATCCAAGGCAACACTGGCTACGACTTCCTGTCTTACGTGAACAACCTGTTTACCTACAAACCGGGTGAGGAAGCCTTCAACACGCTGTACCACCAACTGGTAGGCGAAAGGGCCGAGGTGCAGGAGCAGATTCATGAGAAAAAGGCCTATATCCTCAACGAGAACATGGGTGGCGAGCGCGAGAACCTGTACCAGTTCTTTTTGGAGCAACGCCTGGTATACGAGGAAGTGTTGAGCACCGTAGAGCCAGAAACCCTGAAAGCCGCCATTGGCGAGTTCCTGATTCAGTGCCCGGTGTACCGATACTATGGAAACAAGATGCCGCTGGACGGCGAAGAAGCCGAGGCGGTGCAGACGATTTTCAACCGTATTCGGGAAAGTAAACCGGAAATGGCTGGGGTGGTGGAATTGCTGGAACGCGCCATTCTAGGCAATGCGCCGGAAGGAGAGGATGATACCTATCTGGAACGTTCGCAGCGGTTCTACCAGCGTTTGATGCAGTTCAGCGGTCCCTTGATGGCCAAAGGGGTGGAAGACACCATCATGTACACCTACAACCGCTTCATCGGGCACAATGAGGTGGGAGATTCGCCGGAGGCTTTCGGCGTAAGCCCGGAGGAGTTCCACAACATTATGCTGGACCGTCAGGCTAACTGGCCGCTGTCGCTTAACGGAACTTCTACCCATGACACCAAACGTGGCGAAGACGTGCGGGCGCGCCTGAACGTACTCACCGAACTAGGCGAGGAATGGACCACCGCCGTGCAGGAATGGCGCGAAATGAACGCCGACCTGAAGCAGAACAACGCCCCTGATGTAAACGACGAATACCTCATCTACCAGACGTTACTGGGCGCGTACCCGATGCCGGGTCAGGACGAGGATGACTTTGAGAACCGCATTCAGGAGTACCTGCAAAAGGCTTTGCGGGAGGCTAAAGTCAATTCCAACTGGACCACGCCTAACGAAGAATACGAAGCCGCAACCAAAGCCTTCGCGGTGAAACTGCTGGACAAGAGCCGTCCGTTTTGGGCCAGTTATGAGAAATTCAGGGCTAAAACCACCGACTTCGGGATTGTAAATTCCCTGAGTCAGGTGCTCCTGAAGTTCACCGCACCGGGGATACCGGATGTGTACCAAGGCACCGAGCTGTGGGATTTCAGTCTGGTAGACCCAGACAACCGCCGCGCCGTGGACTATGAGAAACGGTACGCCTGGCTCGAAGATCTGGACAGCTATGACCTGAACAAACAGGAAGCCCTGTGGGAAGACCTGTGGGAGAACCGCTATGATGCCCGCATTAAGCTGTGGCTCATCAGGAACCTGTTCACCGAGAGAAAGAACAACGCCGACCTCTTCGCCAAAGGCGAATACCTGCCGCTGGAAGTAGAGGGCGAGTACAAAGACCACGTGCTGGCTTTCTCGCGGAAGCACCTGCAAACCTGGTACGTGGTGGCCGTGCCGTTGCACCTGGCCGCGCTGGCGAAAGCACAAGGCGTGGAAACCATTCAGGAAATTGACTGGAAAGACACCAAAGTCATTATCCCTAAAGAAGCGCCTATGGACTGGCAGGACAGCTTGGTGCGTACCTCGGGCAAATACGCCCATGAACTGCGCATTGAGGACCTGTTCGGGATATTCCCGCTGGCTTTGCTCAAGTTGAGAGCGCAGAATGAGCGTGGCGCGGGTATATTGCTGCACATCACCTCGTTACCTTCTTTATTTGGGATTGGGGACATGGGACCGGAGGCACGTAAGTTTGCCGATTTCCTGCAAGCTAGTAACCAGAAGTACTGGCAGTTACTGCCGCTCAATCCGGTAGAGGCGGGACAGGGCTATTCGCCGTACAGCTCTATCTCCAGCCGTGCGGGTAATCCGTTGCTCATCTCGCCGGTGCTGTTGGCTAGAGAAGGCCTATTGAACGAAGAAGAATTGCCGCAATACCATTTGCCGCAGGCAGGCAGCGTGGACTATGAAGAAGCTAAACGGGTAAAAGACGAGTTGCTGGAAAAGGCCTGGCAGACGTTTAAAGCCGGAGAGTTCGCGACGCTGCAACAGCAGTTTACGGAGTATTGCCTCACAGAGGCGGGCTGGCTGAATGACTTCGCCATGTATGTGGTGTTGAAAGAGCAGCACGAGGGCAGCGCCTGGTTCCAGTGGCCTGATGAGTTCAAGCAACGCCACCCGGAAGGGTTAGAGCGTCTGGTGCGCGAAAATGCCGAGGCGCTGGAGAAAATCAAATGGGTGCAGTTCATCTTCAACAAACAGTGGAAGCGCCTGCGTACCTACTGCAACAACCGCGGCATCCAGATGTTTGGCGATATGCCGTTCTACATCAGCTATGACAGCGTGGACGTGTGGAGCAACCGCGACATTTTTGAGGTAGACGAGTTGGGCAAGATGACGGGCGTGGCGGGCGTACCACCCGATGATTTTTCAGAAGATGGTCAGCTGTGGGGCATGCCGGTGTTTAAGTGGGACGTGCTCAAAGAACAGGATTACGCTTGGTGGATGGGCCGTTTGCGCAAGAACATGGAGCTGTTTGACCTGGTACGGTTAGACCACTTCCGGGCGTTCGCCGATTACTGGGAAGTACCAGCCGGGGAAGAGACCGCCAAGAATGGTGAGTGGAAACTAGGGCCAGGGGCCGATTTTTTCACCTTCGTGGAGAAGGAACTGGGCAGCCTGCCGTTCATTGCCGAGGACTTGGGCGAAATTAACGACCTGGTGTTGAAACTGCGCGATGATTTCAACCTGCCGGGCATGAAGATTCTGCAATTCGCCTGGGGTGATGAGATGCCGCAGAACGCCTACATGCCGCACAACTACGCGCGTAACTTCATCGCCTACACCGGTACCCATGACAACAACACCACGCTGGGTTGGTACCGCAATGAAGGCAAGGAGTACCACCAGCAGATTGAGCACTACGTGGGCCGTGGCCTGAGCGAAGATGATATCTGGTGGGTAATGGCCCGCCTGGCCTATGCCTCGGTGGCTAAAACCGCCATCCTGCCTATGCAAGACGTACTGGGCATTGACGAGCAAGGCCGCATGAACACCCCTGGCAAAGGCGAAGGCAACTGGGGCTGGCGCTTAGTACCCGGTCAAGTATCTAAGCAAACCGAGGAGCAGTTGAGAGATTGGACGAAGATGTATAATAGGGATTAACCCCAAACTGGTGCTAGCTATATAAAAGAAAAGCCATAGATTGAATTCTATGGCTTTTCTTTTTAACTGCGCTTCTCTATCCAGAAATGAACCCAGCTAGTTGAAAGATTGCCTGAATTCCAATGGAGAAAGGCTGGTCTTGGTTTTGAAGAGTTTACTGAATGACTGCGAATGCTCAAAACCCAGTTCAAACGCTATCTCACTAATGGAGGAAGTAGTAGTAGACAGTTTTTCTTTCGCCTTTTCTATTAGTTTGTCATGAATGTGTTGCTGGGTACTTTGCCCGGTTAATACCTTCAACAAACTGCTTAAGTACGTAGGAGAAACATGTAAGGCATCAGCAATGTATTGAACAGTAGGCAAACCAGCTTCTTTCAAAGCATCACTCTTGAAGTAATTGTTCAGGATTTCTTCCAACCTGTGTAGAATCTGATGGTTCGTGATTTTGCGGGTTATGAACTGCCGATGGTAAAATCGTTCGGCGTAGGTCAGCAACAATTCTAACTGTGCAATAATAACTGACTGGCTGTATTTGTCAATGTTAGAATGATATTCCTGCTGTATGCTTTGCAAGAGGCTGGTAATGGTTGTTTCTTCTTTTTCAGAAAGAAACAAGGCTTCATTCACGGAGTAGTCAAAGTATTCATATTGCTTGATGTTGGCGGCCAGTGGCGTGTTCCAGAAGAAATCAAGATGGAGCAGCAGCATCCACCCAGACCGTTGAACCTCTTCTGCCTGCGGCACTTCTACTCTATAGACCTGCCCCGGGGCGATGAAAAACAGAATGCCTTCATCAAAATCATAGTCCTGCTGCCCGTACTTAAACCGCACATTTTGATTCCGTTTTAAGGCGATATTATAGAAATCAAGCACGAAACTGCGGCTGCCAAGGTCTGGCGGGTAGGGGAGCGTTTCCAGGTTGATCACGCTCACCAACGGGTGCTCCGGTGCCGGAAGCCCCATGAGCCGGTGGTACTCTGTAATGGTTTTGAACCTGAGGGGAGCTGGACTAGTCATACTGCAATAGTATAGATTTCAATGAAAAGCACCAGCAAATTCCTGGGCAAATTGGTGCAGCTTTACCTGGCCCATTGGCGCGGGGCGGTGCTGAAAGTAATCTTCGGCGAGGGTGCCGTTCTGTAAACCAGCATACATTTCTACCAGCCCCTGGGCAATCTGCGGGTTCATGCCCGCGGCTACCAACGCGTCTAGAACGGCTTCATCAGAAACAATTTCCCATTTCAGATCAGGTTGACCGATGGCGGTGCCCAAGATGTGGGCGGTCTGCTCTCCGGTAAACTCGTCACTGGCTACGTAGCGGATTTTTCTGCCGGAGGCCGAACTCACCAGCTCTTCCGCGGCAGCGGCAGCAATGTCTATAGGCGAAACCCAAGGGATGACCGTGCTTCCGTAATTAGCGGCAATCATGTTTGTCTGCTTAATCATGTCTACATAACCATATAGGTTGTAGTAGAAAGAAGTAGGGCGCAGATGCGTGAGGGAAACTTCCTGGGGCAATTGGTTCAGCGTCTGTTCTACGTCATGCGTGCCCACCAGTATGCCATTACCTTTCTCTAAGTGCGCACCAATGCTGCTCAGGTTCACCACCCGCGGTACGCCCGCCTCGGCAACAGCCTGACGGTAGTGGGCGCCCAATCTCTGGTAATATGCCAACTGGTCCAGAGAAGGGTCAAAATAGTTGTTGGGCGGCACCATGGTGTACACGGCATCTGCCCCCATGCACGTTGCGGTAAGAAAGGCCACGTCTTCTAGGGAACCGATGGCGGCGGCGGCACCCAGGGCTTCAATGTCTTTTTGCTTTCCCGGATTGCTGCTGATCACGGTAACGGTGTGTCCTTTTTGCACCAACTCTTCGGTAAGCGGCTTACTGATGTGGCCTAATGAGCCTGTCACTACAATTTTCATTTTTTTTGCCTTTGGTTTAACAGAAGCAAAATTCTACAGGCCGCGCTTGTCTCTTGTAGTCTAATCTATGATTGTTGTAGCCGATTGTTAGATTGCGCTTTGGTAAAACAGGGATGATTTTATTTTAGGCCTATTTTCAGGAAAGGAGGCCCAAAACAAAAAGCACAGCTGCATATTTCTAGACAACACATCTGCTGCTTCAGCGTTTTGGCAGAAACATTTCTTTACACCTGAAAATCCTTTACATTTATCTCTACAACATAACTGTTAGAACTATGAACACTCCAAAGAAAAACTTCCTCCTGTTAACAGTCCTTTTTCTGTTAACCATGACCGCTTCGGTATTTGCGCAAGATGCCCCTAAACCAAAAGCAAGCCCGGCCGCTACGGCCACCGGGAAAGTGGGAGCCGCCAACATTTCCATTGCCTACAGCAGCCCGGCCGTGAAAGGACGGAAAGTGTGGGGAGAGCTGGTGCCTTACGGCAAGCCGTGGAGAGCGGGCGCGAACGAAGCTACTGTTTTCACCACAGACAAAGACATCACCGTACAAGGCAAACCCCTGAAGGCGGGCAAGTATAGCGTATTCATGGTACCTGGTGAGAACGAATGGCAAGTAATCTTCAACTCGCAAACGGGCCAATGGGGAACCACCCGCGAAGGTGCCAACTTTGACCCAGCCAACAACGTGTTAACCGTAAACGTGAAGCCGAAGAAAGCTGCCAAAATGAGTGAGCGTTTGGCGTACAACGTAACACCTAAAGGCTTCTCATTGCTATGGGAGAACCTGGAAGTGCCGGTAGCGCTTAAATAAGAACCTCTGTACAGGAACCGTTCTTAGCCTAGAAGAGGCTGTTTTAGGTTTGTTTTTCAGGAAACAAGCTTAAAACAGCCTCTTTTTCATGGTGCGTTAGCCGCTTATTGATCGCAGTAAAAGCGAAAGCCATAGATTCAGAATCTATGGCTTTCGCTTTTACTTTTCTTTCAGGAAAGGGGCTTACCGGTTCTCCGGTTCGTCTGTGCGGCTTTTCAGGTCGTCCTCATCCTGGCGGGAAAGGAATCCCTCATGCCCGGTGTTCCCCGAGGAGCCGGCATCATACGTAGAGGTAGAGGCGCTGTTTCTCAGTTCTTCGGTGTCTGGGTTGTAAGTGGCATGCGGGTCTGCTTCGCTCTGCTTTCCCTGGGTTGGGTTTGGGTCCTGTTCTGTTTTATGATTCTCTTCCATGGTCAATTTCTTTTAAGGTGCGTCTCACAAGATGTGTTTTCTTTCTACGTACCTAAGTAAGAGTGGTTGAATGGACAGCTATGGTGAAAGCAGGAGTGAGGCCAAGCGTTTCAGGGCTATTTTCGGAAAAACGACTCTGAATTGTAAGTGTAAAAGCTTCTTAGTTCTTCTGCCATTAGCATCATCTTTACACTATTGTGAATTCAGAAGTAGCCACCGCAATAGACAACCATATAAATACCTTCTGCGCTTCTTAATACAGATTCTCCCCTTGAGGGGAGATAAAGAGCAGTGTTTACACCTGCCGATCCACGTATTGCTGAATCTAATTTTTTGATGCTACATTTTGACCTTCTTTAGAAAACTCGGCAAAACCTGCTCTTGTATAAACACCCCTCTTCGCTCCCCTCAAAGGGAGAATCTTAACTGGAAGAGGCTTAGATGCTTACGGTCCTTTTTTCTTCGTCATCAACTTAATCTAAGGCTATTCTTCCTTATTGACCAAACGTGTAAGAAACGCCAAACTTGACGAAGAAGGGAGTACCGGGGGTGAAGTGGATTTCTGAGACCGGTTCTACCTCATTCCGCAGCCTTGACTCGGTTTCAAACTGGGCTTCTTTCCAGTTGCTGTTCAACAGGTTTTCGCCACTAAGTTTGAACTCTAGGTTTCTATGGGTATAGCTCACCACCGCATCTACCAGAAAATACCCATGGGCGGTAAGGCTGTAGTCTTCGTTGGCGGCTCTGTCGCCCAGGAACCGGTACCGCAAACTTCCTTTCAGACCTTTGCTGCTTTGGTAGCTTAACCCGCCGGTGCTGGTAAAAGTTGGAGCTAGCGGAATGTAGTCTTTGCCGTTTTCTTCTTCTCGGGCCCGCGGCCGGGCGAAATTCAGATCAGTATCCAGGTAGAAGGAGTGAGACAACTGCGCCCTTACGGAAATATCTACCCCGTACCGGCGTGATTTGCCCGAGGGCTCCACTACGCCTTCATCGCCCACGTACACCAATTCCTGATCCAGGTCTAAAAACCACAGAGCCGTGTTCACAAACCATCGGTTGCCCGGTTTAATGGTGAACCCTAGGTCGGTGCCTTTGGCGGCTGGTAATGCTGCCCGGCCGCTGGAACCCGCCGAAACTCGGGTGTCATTGGAGTGGTAGCCCATGCCTGAGTTCAGGTACATTTGCAATACTGGGGTAACCGCGTAAGTGAGGTTTAGTTTGGGGCTGAGGCGGGTCTGCGCATTTTTTTGCAGGCGTGGCATTCCTTCACCGGCCAAGGCATCACGGTAGGTGAAGAACAGGCGGTCGGCCCGTAAGGCGGCATTCACAGAGAAGCGGGATGTTAATTCCCAAGTTTCATCCAGGAAGGCAAAGGCATTCAGTTCGTCTATGTCGCCTTTTAGTACCTGGGTTAAGGTGGTGGTGCGGTTCTTGGTGCGCGATAATTCAGAATCGTGGATGTCATCATAGCGGAAGCCAATGCCCACTTTGTGGCGCAGCGGCAAGCCCAAAAAGCTCTGGTCCTGCTCATAGCTGCCCTGGTAGCCGTAGATCTGTCGGTTTTCCTTCTGCCGAATCTGGTCGCCGTTCACGGGGTCATTCAGGAAGAAGGTGAAGTTAGAATAAAGCTCAAAGCTGTAATCTACTGCGTATGCCTGGTTTCTGAAGATAGCGCCGTTCTCAAAGGTTTTGTCCAGGTTGAAGTTAGCGCTGTAGCGCGACGTATGACCACCCTCGGTGTTGTCAATGGCCCCAAACCGACTGATGAGCCCTTCTTTGATGGCCCGTTCTGGAATCTGGCCAGAGGCATCCCAGTTGCTGCTGAAAGCCGAAAGAGAAGCATTAAAAAGAGTGCTTTTGTCTAAAATACCCTGGTAACGGCCCATAGCATTGAAACGGTTCAGTCCCTGCGGCGAATCGAAATACCCGTTGCTGAACAGGTATTCGGTTGCTAAGTAGGCGTTCTGCTGGTTGCTACGGGCTTTCTGGCCCAACAGGTTCACCATGCCCACCGCCCGGTACGTGTCAAACCTTCCGGCTTCCAGTTTGAGTAAGTTTTGGTCAAGGGCGTTCTTCGTCTTGAAATCGGCGTAGCCGGCCGTGGCAAAATTTCCTTTCTCTGCATGATAAAGCCCTTTCCCGAAATCAACGGTTTCAATGGTCTCGGGAATTAAAAAGTGCAGATCTGAATAGCCCTGTCCGTGCGCGTGCGAAACCATGTTCACCGGAACGCCATCGGCGGTTAGATTGATGTCGGTGCCGTGGTCAATGTCAAAGCCGCGTAAGAAGATCTGTTCGGCTTTGCCGCCGCCGGCGTGTTGGGCAATCACCAAACCTGGAATCAGGCGCAGCATTTCCTGGGCATTCTGGATGGGGCGTAATTGGGCATCTACCGCACTGATCAGGTGCAGCGGATTATCGCGCTTTGCCGTCACAGATACGGCTTGCAACTCCAGATTGCTGGTTTCCAGGTGCGACGTCAACGTGGCGGGAATGCCGTTGGCCACCGATACCATTTTCACCTCCTGCAGAAAACCCAGGTAAGAAACTGTTAACTCATACTCGCCTTCTTTCAGGTTATGAAAAGCGTATTTGCCAAACCTATCTGTGATGGAGATCTTTTCCAGTTGGGAAATGGAAACAACGGCTCCTTCTAAGGGAGTATTGGTTCCTTTGTTGTACACCACGCCTTTGATGGAAATTTCGTGCGCATAAGCGAGCCGTGCTATGCTCAAACACAGCAACAGAAACAAACAGAGCTTCTTCATACCAATGGTTCTTATAATTTGGAGATAGAAGAACCTAAGAGATTTTTGCCTTCAAAGCTAAGGGGTGAAGTTTGATAAGGGTTAATGGCGAATGATTTTTTGATCAGGTTTTGTCCGGCTGCCAATTTCCCCATGCGGTAGTTGATGAGGCCAGTGAGGCAAATAAGGTCGGCATCCTGGCTGTTGGTGCGGTTGGCTTTCTGGATGTGCACGGCCGCTTTGGCGTAGTTTTGCTGGTGGTAGTAAATATTGGCCAAAGTCTTGTTCACGTCTATATTCGCTGGTCTTCGCTCGTATTCTTTGAGTGCGTATTCCAGGGCTTTGGGTATGTTCTTGTCTAACTCCAGGTGGATGTTCGCCAGCTCCAGATCCACTATGTGGCCTGCTTCCTGGTCTTCTTCCATGCCCGCTATGAGTTCTTCTAAAGTCTCTTCGGCTTTTCTGTTTTGGCCGTGTTTTTGGTAAAACCGCACTAATTCCTCCTGAAAGGTAAATTCGGGCAGCGTGTTGGCTGCTTTCACAAAGAGAGCAAGCGCTTGTTTTTGCTGATTTTTCTTAAGGGCAATTCGGCCTAAGCCTCCTAAAGCAAACGCGTACTGGTTGTATTCAGCCAACGCTTTTTGATACTGGAATTCGGCTTTAGCCAGATCTCCGGTTTTCTCATATAACTGCCCTAAAGTGAATTGGGTCCAGGCAGTTTGCTCTAACCCTGGAAAACCGGCTCTTTCGGCAGCGGCCAAAGCTTCTATGGCACCGGGTAAGTCTCCGTGTATTTCCCGTAAGTAAGATACCCGTGAGTACGATTTCAGATCTGGCCGGAGAGCCGTCATCTGGTCGGCCATGGCAATGGCTTCCTCATAGTTTCCTAATTCTACGTTGGCATCGCATAAAACTCCGTACACGGCCGCGCCACGCGGATTGATAGCCTGGGCTGCTTTTCCGGTTTCCAGGGCTTTGTCAAATTGGTGGAGCGAGAGTTGGATGGAGGCTTTGGCTACGGTGGCTTCGTACACCATGACCGGTGACTCTGGCTTGTCCTCCAGCACTTCCTCAATCAGCTTCAGCGCCGCTGGGTAATAGTAGGGGTGATCGCCGGTAATACGGGCTTCCTGCATATAGGCCAACGCCAGCAAAAGTTTACTTTGGTGGTCATTGGGTTTTTCGCGCAGGTTCCGTTGCAACCCACTTATAGCCGCTTTGGTGTTTAGCCATTCGCTGGAAGTGGAAATGGGACCCTGGCGTTCTTTCAATTGCGGAATAGCTGGTTCCTGATGTCCTTTGTACAGGTAAAAGAACCCAAATGCTACCAAAAAGGAGGCAGCCAGCACTGGTATGTATAGGTAGTTTTTTTTCATATCTGTAGAAATAAGAGGTAGAAGAAGAAATGAAAGACCGGCACCAAAGGCACCGGTCTTTGCTTGCCTTATTTGTTCACAATGAACTTAAGGGTTTGGAAAGTATCTGGCCCGGTTTGGATGCGGGCGAAATAAATTCCGTTTTTCAGGTTTCTCACATTCACAACTGTTTCATGAACTCCCACTTTGGTTTGTACCTTTTTCAGCGGCGAAGCCACCAAAACACCCGTTTCATTGTAGATCTGCAGACTTACCGCGCCGGGTTGGCCAATCTTGTAACGGAACGTGGTCACGTCTCTGGCTGGGTTAGGGTAGTTCTCTACCTGTTGCAGCGCCACTTCCGGAGCGGCCAGATTCATTGCCATGCCTGGTGCTATGGCTGTCATAGGAATAGGATTGCCGTTTATGTCACAATTGATGGCGATGTGACCATCTGAGAATCCTTCCCAAGGTTTGGCCTCATACGGGAACTGCGCCTGGAACGCTTTATCGTTTTTGTCCACGCCTTCGGTAAAGCTCAACACATCTACCAGATCTTGGGTGACAGGGCTGCCGCCGGGTACGTAATCATCATACCACAAACCAATGGCGGCTAACACCACCCCACTTACCGCCTGCAACTCAATGCGGGTCACGTCATCTTCTAAGCGACGTCCGTTAGGGAAGCCGTCCATGTTAGGAATGAACTGCAGATTTGGGGTGGTATTGAAGCGCGCATCTGTCAAACCAAGAACCGCCGCCTGCACTAATCCTAAGCTGCTGAAGTCTGGTGAATTGCGTGGGGTAACAGGCACCGCCATGTTGATCCGGAGCATGTCGCCAAAAGTGGGCAGGAAGTTGTTGATGAACGGTTTGCCTTTCGCCAGTGGGTTGCCTCCCTTGCCGGTGGCCAACTGGTAGGGTGCCAGATTGGGCACGCCGGTCATGAAGATAGGGAGCAAATCCACGGAACGCGGCTGGTTGGGTCTTAGTAAGTAATTACCGTACAATCTGCTATCCAGGGCAGTACCTCTGGTAGCCGGATTCCCCAATAATGGGTACAAGCCGGGAGCTCCGTTTCTGAAGTCATAGGTGCCTAAGGACCTGGTCTGGATTCTCAACGGTGCAAAGCCAGGAACAGCGCTTCCAAACTTAGAATCATCCATGTACAAGGCCAGTTCCGGGTTCACGAAGTACTGCTCAAAATCCTTGTTGTCTGCGCTGGACGGGGTGGCGTTCCATTCGTCTTTGCGGCCAATAGGAATAACTACCTCATTGGTAAGCGGCATACCCAAACGGGAAACCTGCACATAAGGTCCAGAGCTGGTTACGGTGCCGTTGGTATTGCGTACCGTCATTTGCTTGCGGCTGGCAGATGCCCACACCCCAATGGTAAACCTGGAGTCAAGAATGTCAAACGCCTGGTCAACGGGTCTGAAGAAATCAGTCACACGGTAAATAGGAATTTCCATGGCAATGGTATGCACATTCAATTTCGCAAGTCCATCTGGTGCCATTTGGGGCCTTACATTGCCTAAGTCCATGATACCGCCCACATCAATAAAGAAAGGATCGTCTACCGGACCACAGAATACCCTTGAATCATCAGACGTTCTCATGATTGCTGATCGCATAAGGGCATCATAGTTTGAATTTAAACCTACTGCCGTTTCAATGGAACGCGGACCTACGTTATAAGGCGCTACCTTTCCATTGCTCAAGATCATGTTCCAGGTTTTGCCCCCATCTAAGCTTTTATTAATGGTATAGGTGGCTTTCTGATTTTCCTTTCCTAGTCTTATTTTGAAGAAAGTAGTAGGATCTTCGTTTACCTTTTTGAACTCAAAACGGTAGATAACATCATCATAATTAGTCCTGGTATTGTTTTTAATCCGAATGTCATAGGCAATATCTTCCCCGAAGTTGAAATAATTAGGCCCGCCGTGCGGAAGTTGGAAAGGGATAAAATTGGCAATAATCACTACATTGTTCGGATTGGTGGGGCTCCGGAAAGCATAGACGTCCGTATTGTCAGCTAAAGGGTCATTAGCAATAATAGGTGCTTCCCTGTGGCTGGATGATTCCAGATAATTACTGGTAACTCCAGCGATAAATAGACCAGCAATTGCCAGTCCGGTTACCCAAATTTTGGGTCGTACTCCCGTAAAAATTCTCATAAGCTTGTAATGTAAGATGAGTTATAACCACTTACTACTCAGTAAGCTTTGCTGGAGAGACCTACGACAGGAGTTACTTGACTGGATTTTTTAAATATTGCTTTATAGATAAGTAATACGAATTGTTTAATACGATTCCTGAACAACTGCTTAATTTTGGGCGTACTTTTCAAAAAAATTAAATAAAATAATAATTAAGGCAACTTTATAGCCTGGTAGAAATAAGTAGAATTTAATTAAGATGCTTCTATTTCTGGAAATGTTGTTAAAATATTTAAAAGCAAGTAAGAATGATTATTCTTGTATCAACTATATTTTAAATGCATTCCTAATCCGTTTAAAACCCAGTATTGCTGAAATAGATATTACACAAAAGGTAACCCTTCTACCTGACATACCTTTCAAAAATCAATTTTGAGATTAATACTTAAATTGAATTAAATCAATTGAGATGGTTTTGCCTGGAGAAGGTTTGTAACGTATGGATAGAACAAAGACGATCATGATTTTCTAAAACACATGAAAGACACCATCCGATTATTTGTAGCGGCCAGGTTGCCGGAAGAGGTAATTGCGTACCTCACAGAGGCGCGGCAGGCGTACGAAGATCCCAACATCAGAGCTGTGCCGGACCAGAATCTGCACCTCACACTGTACTTCATCGGGAACGTGCCCGCTACGGAAGACACATACATCAGGCAGACGCTGGCCCAGGTAGCGCAGCGGCACTCACCGTTCACGCTTACCCTAGAACAACTGGAACCCGGACCCAAACCCAAATCACCCCGCCTGATTTGGGCTCGTTTTCAGCAAAACACGGCCTTTTCGCAACTTAGTCAGGACCTGACCCAGGCCCTTTCGCCCGCGCCACCCAAGCAGGAGAAGTTCATTCCGCACGTGACGCTATGTCGCTTCCGCAGGGAAGGAGCCATTCCGCGCGATTTGCCCCTTGTCACACCGCCGCAGGAGATATTGTATCCTGTCTCGTCCTTAGCCCTGTGGCAGTCACAATTAGCTTCGCCGCACCCTATCTATACCGTGGTAGAAGAGTTTCCCTTGGGCGGATAAAACGTAGCTCTTCCTCCATGGAGGAGGAAAATGATTTAAACCACTTTGGCCCTGTTTTACAGAAAACAAGCCAGAATAGCTCGTGAAGATTTGACAAAATTATTGAGCCATGTAGTAATGCTGTGAAGGTAAAAATCCTCTAAACCAAGTATGTGTCGCCGAATAGCAAATTAGAACCTGTAATAACTAAATGAGTTGGATTGCCTCCGAAGGAGAAAACTCAACTCCTCTGAGGAAGGCAACGCGCCTAAACTATACTAGAGAGGCTGCAAAGGAAACGTATTTAAGGCATTCACCTCCCAGTTTTGCAAACTTCCGGTCATGGTAGGTCCAAGTCACAGACTTGAACCATGTTTCCTAATGGGAATTCGCTCTGAAGGAGAAAGCAATGCGTGTGATCGGCAGTTGTAAACATCCCCCTTCGCCCCCTTCAAATGGGGAGTCTCCTCTTTAGAGGGAATATTTTCTCTAAAAAGATAGCAATGCGTACTAGAGACAAGGCAGTGCCTGGTCTCTACATATGTTCTACTATCATCTCTTCCGCTACTTTCCCCTACACATTGCCAGTTCCAGTCTTTCCCGAGCGCGCCTCGCTTTTGGCCCTGGAAAGGCAAAACTAAACGCAAAGGACAAGGTAGGCCGAAAGGGCAGTGCGCGAGGGGAAGACGGGGCCTCGCGGCCGTGAGCGCTTACCGTCAACGATGAAACAACCCAGCATTTGCACCCACGCATCAAGCAGCCAAGCCAAGGGAACAGGCAAACTGCATGCACCAAAAAATCCCACGCAAAAAGCAGCCAAACCATGGAAACAGTAAACAGCATGCATTCCCATGACAACCTTCACCCTAAGTAACTTCAGGTCATTGCCGATGATTCCGAAACAGTATTTCTAGAAAACATAAAAAAAGCTAACGCCACCACAACCCCAAACAAAATACCGGCAAACACGAATTCCATCCTGTTCCCAAGGTGGTAAAAATACGTTCCTAGCAAAGGCCCCGCACCCATCCCCACATACCGGAAGAAATTATACACGCCAATGGCCGTAGCACGTTTATTCGGGAATTCGTTGGCCAGCAAAGTAGTCTGGATAGGCAAAGACACGCCCAGGCATAAGCCGAAAAAAGAGATAGTGCCGATCAGAATGGCGAGAGATACAGGTGCTGCCCACACAAATAGAAAGACTGCCAGTACATTAAATGCCGAGGAGGTCAGCAAAAACTTCCTTGGTTCAAACCGCTCCTGTAACCGCCCGCCTACCAGGCTGCCCACCATCACCGCCACCGACAAAGGCAGGAAAACCATGCCGTTCTGGCTAGGGGAGAGCTGGTACACTTGGGTCAACAGCGAGGGTAAAAACACCAGAAAAATATAAAACGAAAAATACTGGGCAAACCCCAGCGCCATGATAGCGGACCCGGCCGGTTGCGTAAGGATGCTGGAAAAATCACGCACATGGAAACGGTTGCCCTGGTTAACGGCGGGTCTGGTTTCAGGCAGAAAACGGTAACTGAAGCCTAATAGCAGAACGGCGGCTCCTGCCAAAACCCAGAACACCCCGTGAAAGCCGAAATATTGCCCCACAAAGCCGCCAATCACAGGACCCACCACGGGGCCAAGGGCCACCAGCATCTGGAAAGTGCCCATGGCGCGACCACGTTCCTTTCCCTCAAACAAATCGCTTATTACAGTAGTAGCCACCACTGAGCCTACCGCAATCCCCAAGGCTTGAAATACCCGGAAAAATAGTAGCCCGTACACTGAGCCCGAAAATGCTGCTCCAACGGAAGCCGCTATGTACAGCACCACTCCGGGCAGCAGCAACCGACGCCTACCGTGAATGTCCACCAAAGGGCCGTAGACAATCTGCATACTGGCCATCACAAACGTGAAGATGGAGATGGTCAGGTTCAGCGTATATTCAGAAGTCTGGAACTGCTGCTGCACAGATGGCAACAAAGGCGTATAAATAGATTGCGAAAACGGCCCGAAAAAAGCCGCAAAGGAAACCAGATAAGTAATGAACTTCTTATTCATAAACAGCCATACGAATCCTTTTCCCGGCTGTTTAGCTTACATCTTTAGACAGTTGCCTAAACTTGAACTCGGTAAACAACTCTCATAGGCTCTTGATTGCCTCTTGCGAGTGTGGACTGCTTTTGGCCAATGGCCGCTTCTTAGGTTCTGCTTGTGCTGGTGATAACGTTTTCTGTGAGGTACTCAGAGGCGGGACGCCGCAGGTAGCTCACACTCGCCAGAGGCGAGCGAATGTGAGTGATAGTTCAATCTAATGAACGGCTGATTTCCCAAAAACTGGACAAAACATCTATTTTATTTCCATTTTTGGCCTTATTTACGCAAATTAGCCTGTAAATACCCCCAAATCCTTGGCTGTTCCAGAATATACCCATCGTCATTTCATCTTGCACAAACCTTTTGGCTACCTCAGTCAATTCATCGGCAATCCTAAAAACAAGAAGTTGCTGGGCGATTTGTATGCGTTTCCGGCGGGTACCATGGCCATTGGAAGGTTAGACCAGGACAGCGAAGGGCTGCTACTACTCACCACAGACGGTAAAATGAGCGAGCACGTGCGAAGCCGGAAGGTGGAAAAAGAGTACTACGCCCAGGTAGATGGTCTCATCACACCAGAGGCCCTGGAGCAACTGCGGCAAGGCGGCATTGAGATTTCACACGAAAAACAACCATATTTTACTTTGCCCTGCGCGGCCTATCGGTTAGACCCAGCGCCCATTTTTCCGGAGCGGTCCCGACGAGTGCGCGATGACCGGCACGGGCCCACCAGTTGGGTTTCCATTACCCTCACAGAAGGCAAGAACCGGCAGGTCAGGAAAATGACGGCGGCGGTGGGCTTTCCAACCCTCCGGCTTATACGAGTGAGAATTGGAGATATTGAGATAGGAAAATTGCCGTCTGGTCACGTCATAGAAGTGCCGGAGTTTGCTTTGGCGGCAGGGCAAAACGTTTAAATACAAGAATTAATAAGAAAAGAGTTGCATGAAGAATACGGTGAAGAAGAATGATGAGGTGGAAAAGCTTCAGGAACAACTTACAGCCATGCAGGAGAAATGTGCTTTTCTGGAGAGAATCATTCATGAGGTGCCGGCCAACATCTACGTGTCTGACCTGCATAACGGCGTAACCTGGTGCAATAAAACCAATGAGGAAACGCTGGGCTATACCCTGGAAGAGATCAAAGAGATGGGGACCATGGCCTACATGCAGCAGATTGTACACCCAGAGGACCTGAACATTCCTGAAGACAGCATCTCGCATTACCAGGAATTTACCGGAGCCGAATTTGGTGGAGTTTTCCGGGCCCGGCACAAAGCCCAGAAAGAATACCGGTGGTTTATTGGCTGGGCCAAGGCCTTCTGCCATGACCAAGACGGGCACGTGAAGGAGATTCTTTGCGTAGATGTGGACTTGAGCCCCCGCATGAGCACCGAAAAACAGTTGATTACCGCCCTTCGGGAAAACCTGAAGCATAAAAACGAACTTCTTTTCAAAAGTCTGAGCAAGCGCGAAACCGAAGTACTGTCTATGGTTTGCAAAGGGAAAAGCTCTAAAGCCATCGCCGATCAACTTTACCTAAGTGTACACACCGTGAATACCCACCGGCGGAACATTCAGTCCCGGCTGGGTACCGCCAATGTAGCAGATCTGGTGGCTTTGGCTAAGGAAGCAGGATTGGGGTAAGCTAGATTTCCTTTCCCCTATTTCCACACGGTACTGCCCCTAATTAATTAGGCAGAAATAAAGTATCTTCTTCTCTCCCTGTCATCCTGAAAGGATCTTGTGGACGAACTAGAAAAGCTGCAAATAAACGCCATTGCCGTTCGCTCACAAGATCCTTTCAGGATGACAAAATAGGTGTTTAGTTTGTCATTAACCTTAGTCCTGCTCCTGTTTAACTTTCTTCTATTTACCCATTTCGAAGCTGATTTATGAAAAACGGCTCTGAAACACGCGCAAACTTATAGCTGATTTTTAAGTCGAAATATATCTTAGGTTAAGCTTGTTCCTTGGGCTGTAACACTTCTGAACTGTTGGCGTTTAGAAAAACCTAACCAACCCGCTACAGAAGATGGACTCAAACATGCGCCAAAGCGAAGACAATAAATTCATTCCCATGACCTCTGTCTCTTCGGGCAAAGCCTGGCAGGTAAGACCAGATGTCTACTACTACACCAACCAGATTGTCAACTTTGTGATGATAGGTACTGCCGCGCACTGGGTCTTGGTAGATGCTGGTATGCCAAAATCATCCGAAGAAATAAAGGAAGTAGTGGAGAGTATCTTCGGAAAGGATGCGAAACCAGCAGCTATTGTTCTGACGCACGGCCACTTTGACCACGTAGGCGGATTGGTGGGTTTGCTGGAAGCCTGGCAGGTGCCCGTGTATGCGCACCCGTATGAGTTCCCCTTCCTGACCGGCAAACAGGCCTACCCAGAACCAGACGTGACCGTGGAAGGAGGGATGCTGGCCAAAATTTCAGCTATTTACCCCAATGAACCCATTGACATCAGCGAAGCTAACTTGCTGCCCCTGCCCAAGGACGGAACCATTCCTGTGTTACCAGACTGGCACTGGGTGTTTGTACCCGGCCACTCGCCAGGGCAGGTAGCCCTTTTCCGGGAAACCGACCGCACCCTCATCTCCGCCGATGCCGTCATTACCGTCAAACAGGATTCGTTTTACAAAGTCCTCATGCAGGTAGAAGAAATACAAGGCCCGCCCCGCTACCTCACCACCGACTGGCAAGCCGCCTGGGAATCGGTTCGGAAACTAGCCGCGCTCAACCCCCAACTGATTGTACCCGGCCACGGGAAATATATGGAAGGCGAAGCACTCACCAAAGGCCTGCAAAAGCTGGTAGATGAGTTCGAAACCATCGCCATCCCCAAACACGGTAAGTTTGTGGATGATCAGGAATAGAATATCTATCTAGGTTATTTATTTCTTGAAGCCTCTCTCATGTCTTGGTAGTACCTTCCATGGCTTGAGAGAGGCTTAATTCGTTTTCTTTGGTTGTCTCGTTTCCTTGATCAGTCTCACTTCCTCCGCTTATCCCGTTTCCTTGGCCTGTTCCCTGACAAGCCAAACCAATATTGACAGGATTTCACTTGAAAGTATCGGTCTGTCAGGGGACAGGCCGAGGAAAGGGATTGAACAGGTTGATTAAAGACAACTTGGTTCAATTACTTATAGTCACGGAAGTAACTTCCGTGCCATAGATGTTTTCGAGGGAATAGAGTGACATAGATGCTTGCAAAAAAAAACATAGTTCAAGTTTTCGACTTGGACCCATAATGGTCGGAAGTTTGCAACTTCCGTGAAGCGAAAGCCTCAAAAACGTTTGCTGCACCATCAATAGAAGTCAGTACGCAGCTAACAACCCTCACAAACCTTTCCAGTTACTTAAACGGGGCTGCCTTACACTTCTCACACCAATGGAGAAGACATTAACAGCCATTTTTTCCTAAATTGCCCTTCTTCCTAAATCTCGTATTCCTGCGGGTAGTATCATGCTCAAGTGTGAAAAGGCACTTCATGCATCTGCCTGGTTCAATTCATAACACATGTATTCAAAAGCGGTAAAAAGTTCTGTTCTCCAGAGTATTCTGGTGTTGGTGATTTTGACTAGTTTTTCCTGCGGTACCCTGGCGCAGCGGAATGAAAACAAGAAAAGCCAGACCTGGCTGCAGCAACACAAAGACGCCATCAAGAACACGGTGTTGCTCAACAACCAGAGTGGAGTGGTTCCCCTCAAGAATCTGGAGCAGAAGATAGCGAGTGTTTCCTTGAATGTGACCTACGCGGCTCAGTTTGACAGTTTACTGAATAAGTACACCAGTGTCACGGCGTTTCCCGCGGCAGTGTATGTCCAGAACAATTCTTTTGCCCCACTGCTCAGCGCGTTGGCAGGGTTTCAGACGGTGATTGTGCAGGTTGAGGCTTCAGCGCTGGGCAATAAAAAGAACCTGGACTTTCTGTTGCAACTCCAGAGCCAGAAGCGACTGGTACTCGCGGTGTTTGGTAAACCGGAGCACCTGGCCTATGCCGAACCTTTGACGGCTCCTATCATCTGGTCTGAGAAAGAAACAGCGGCCACGGCGACGTATGCGGCCCAACTTATCTTCGGGGGCGTGGCGGCTTCGGGTACTTTGCCCACTATGATCTCCACTAAATTCAAGAAGGGAGATGGTTTTAAAACCACGGCCATTCGGTTGGAATACAGCGTTCCGGAGGAAGTGGGCATCAAAACCTCTGACTTGCAGCCCTCCATTGACGGCATTGTGGCCGAGGCGATCAGAGAGCAGGCTACGCCGGGAGCGGTGGTGCTGGTGGCCAAAAACGGAAAGGTCATTTTTCAGAAAGCCTACGGGTCGCACACCTATGAGAATACCCAGCCCACCCAGATCACAGATATTTTCGACCTCGCTTCGGTAACCAAAGTGTCGGCTACAACTATGGCGGTGATGAACCTGTATGACCAGCAGAAAATGGCCTTAGATTCTTCTTTCGCGTTTTATGTGCCTTCCGCCAAAAACACCAATAAAGCCGGTATCAAAATTCGGGAGTTGCTGCTACACCAGTCCGGGTTACCGGCGGGCGTAAACTTGCCGCTCCAGGCCCAGGATGTAAGTCCCGTACCCACGGACTACTACACCGTGAAAGCAGGAGACAGCGCTTACATCAGGAAAGACTATTTCAAAGAGGTGATCTGGCCCCGTATGCTCAACGCCAAAATGGGCGTGAAAGACAAGTACGTCTACGCCGATGTGAGCATGTATTACCTCAAAGAGGCAGTAGAAAATCAAGCGCATATGTCCCTGGATTCCTTCGTGGCGAAGAACTTCTATGGGCCGCTGGGCATGCAAACGGCCGGTTTCCTGCCCTTGAATCGTTTCCCCCAGAGCCGCATTGTGCCCACTGAAATAGACGCCAGTTTCCGGAAAATGCTGCTGAGAGGCTACGTGCACGATGGCGGTGCGGCGCGCATGGGCGGTGTATCTGGACACGCCGGTCTTTTCGCCACCGCTAATGACCTTGCCATTCTGTACCAGATGATGCTCAATGGCGGCACCTATGGCGGAAAACAATACCTCAAACCCGAGACGGTGCAACTGTTCACCTCCAAGCAATCAAAGGTGAGCCGCAGAGGCCTGGGCTTTGACCGTTGGGACCCAGACACTACCCAAAAGTACCCGTCCACTTTGGCCACGCCAGAAACCTACGGCCACACCGGTTACACCGGAACCTGCATCTGGGTAGACCCTAAAAACGAGTTGGTCTATGTGTTCCTTTCCAACCGGGTGCATCCCAAAGTATCTAACAAGTTATTGTCCCTGCGCACCAGACAGCGTATTCTGGATGCCATCTACCAGGCCATTGAGAAAGGCGATGATCTCTCGGCTTCTAAAAAGTAGGGGCAATCCCTCGTGGTTGCCCTAAGCGTTATGTGATCGTGCATGAAAGGGCAACCACATGGGATTGCCCCTACAATCTGCATGCTTGTGGTTATTCGGGCTTTTTGAAATGGTTTGTGTCAGGAATCATGGTTTTATCTATCGCTCCATCTGCCTCGGCTTTCTTCTCTTCTTTCATCTCCTGCGCCAGAAAGTAATTGAGGGCTGTTCTGATCACGGCAATGGCGCCAAGTTTACCAATTTGGTCCCAGGAAGGAGCGATGGCGGTGGAGAGGATATCGGCACCAAGCTGGAATTCCAAGGCCAAGGCCAGATAGCGTGCCAGCACCAACCGTATTTTGTTGTAACTTTCCACCTGCGGCGGAAACAAGCCTTTGATGATGTGATAAAGGGCGATGAGCACGCCTACGCCAATAATTAAAGCCCCAATGGTTTCAATGAAGAGCTTCAGGCCCTGCACCCCCTGAATAATCGTTTCTTCTATTCCGCCGAAAGTAGATTCCGGAGCTGGGGCAGCCGGTTGGTGCTGTAGAAAGTAGGGCATATGTTTGTCTATTTAGAAGCCGATTTTCCTTAAACGGTGTTTTTGGGACTTCCGGTTTTAAGCTACTTTTAGAAAAACTGCTCCAAAGCGGGGGCGCAACAAAAGTGAAGAGAATGAGTTTACAGCTAAATACTACCTCTTGCCGTAAAATAGAACATCATGGAATCTACGCAAAACGATAAGCAATATGAAGTCGCCACGTTTGCGGGCGGCTGTTTCTGGTGCATGGTGAAGCCTTTTCACAAATACGAGGGCGTGGTGGAAGTCGTCTCGGGGTATACGGGCGGTCACGTGCCCAACCCTACCTATGAGCAGGTCTGTTCCGAAACCACGGGGCACTACGAGGCCGTGCAGGTGACGTTTGACCCGGAGGTGATTTCCTATCCTGAGATCGTAAACATCTTCTGGGAATCCATTGACCCCACAGATGCGGGAGGCCAGTTCGGTGACCGGGGCTCTTCCTATAGAACCGCCATTTTCTACCACTCAGAACAGCAGAAAGAACAAGCCCAGAAATCCAAAGAGGAAATCCAGCGGAATGGTCCGTTTGAAACACCCATTGTAACGCCCATCCTTCCGGCCGCACCCTTCTACAGAGCCGAAGAGTACCATCAGGATTATTACAGAAAAAATCCCGGCCATTACGGAAGGTATTTTGTAGGTTCCGGCAGAGCCGGGTTTCTGGAAAGAAACTGGCGTAAAGAGTAAGGTTTGCAAACGCATAATACAAGCAACAGAAGAGGAGCTACTCAGTAGCTCCTCTTCTGTTAATATCCTAGCGTAGAACCCAATCAAAGTGTTTAAAATGATTATAGAACTTAATTGCCTTGTCTTAACCAAGATTTTATGTTTTGACTAAAAGACAGCTTTTCCCTCGCTCGCCTCTGGCGAGAGTGAGCTACTTTCGGCCTCTGGCCGATATATTGCATAACCTACTCCGGTCTTAATGTGGCGAGACGCCGCAGGTAGCTCACACTCGCCAGAGGCGAGCGAGGGGACTATAAAGTCCGGTTTTTAAGTAGGAGGAACAATTATGGCGCGGAAGTATGCTACTCCCAGGCAGAAAGACTCAAATACGTAGTGAAGCTATTTTGCGGAAACTGGCTTAAAACGGAAAACCTGTGAGGTCTTCAAGACTTCACAGGTTTAGAATTAACGTGCTGCACTCTAACCATTTTACAAGCGCAAGCTCATGTCATACTAGAAGGAACTCTGGCTTAGCTGGTGAAAGAATCAGAGCCAATCTGGTTAAGCGTTTCATAATCTTCCTCTGAAAGAGGAATAGCACCGGCCTGGAAGTTTTCTTCCAAATGCTTCACCTTGGAGGTTCCCGGAATAAGCAAAATGTTGGGTGAGCGGTGCAGAAGCCAGCTCAGGGCAATCTGGTGGGGAGTGGCATTATACTTTTGAGCTACCCGGTCAAGGGTTTCTTGCGCTTTCATGTTTCCGCCGCCCAGCGGGTACCACGGAATAAAAGCAATGGCGTTGTCTTCGCAGTACATGAGCTCGGCTTCCCATTTGCGGTTGTCAAAGCTGTACATGTTCTGTACTGACACCACCTCTACAAACTTCTGCGCCTGCTGAATCTGCTCAACCGTAACCTCAGACAGACCTATGTGTTTGATGAGACCCTGTTCCTGGGCATCCTGCAAAAACTCCAGCGTCTGTTCAAACGGAACCTCGGGGTCCACGCGGTGCAATTGGTACAAATCTATTCGGTCTAATTTCAGGCGCTGCAAACTGCCTTCCAGGGCTTCTTTGAGGTGGTCTGGTTTGGCATTGATGGGCCATTGGTTGGGACCGGTCCGCAGCAAGCCGCCTTTGGTGCCAATGACTAAGTCTTTGGGGTAAGGGTAGAGCGCCTCGGCAATAAGTTCTTCTGAGATGTTGGGGCCGTAAGAGTCGGCGGTGTCAATGAAGTTGATGCCTAGTTCCACGGTTCGTTGCAGAACTCTAATACATTCTTCCCGGTCTTTGGGTGGTCCCCAGATGCCATCACCGGTGATCCGCATGGCCCCGTAGCCCATGCGGTTAATGGGAAGGTCAGCGCCCAGGTTAAAAGTAGGTTGGTATGTTTTTGGTGTCTGTGCCATGTTCGTACATAATAAGGATGGTCTATGAATGTACCGGTTTGTTTAAAAGAAGTTTTAGGAATTCCGTTACCCAAATGATACCACGCACGGACTTTCTTCTTCGGTTAAGAACCAGACCCGGTGCCCCGGGCTTTGTTTAACGCACTTTTATACGCTTTCAAAACTCTGTCGCGGGCAAAGGCATGGTCTACCATAGGCGCAGGATAGGCCGAGGTGCCCAGTTCCGGAATCCACTTTCTGATGTACTCCTGCTGTTTGTCGAACTTTTTGGTCTGGGTCTCAGGATTGAAGACCCTGAAGTAAGGGGCGGCATCACACCCGGTTCCGGCGCACCACTGCCAGTTTCCGTTGTTGGCGGCTAAGTCATAATCCAGCAGCTTATGAGCAAAGTATGTTTCGCCCCAACGGTAGTCAATGAGCAGGTGTTTGACCAGAAAGCTGGCCGCAATCATGCGCACGCGGTTGTGCATGAAGCCGGTGGCGTTGAGTTCCCGCATGCCGGCATCTACAATGGGGTAGCCGGTGGTTCCCGCGCACCAACGTTCAAAGGCTTCTTCCTGGTTCAGCCACTCCATCTGCTCATATTCCAGGTGGAAGGGCCGGTGTACCACCTGCGGGAAATGGAATAGAATCATCATGAAGAATTCGCGCCAGATGAGTTCTCCCAGCCAGACCGCGTTCAATTGCAGCGCTTGCCTGGCCAGCACGCGTACACTTATGGTCCCAAACCGCAGGTGCAAACCCAACCGCGACGTGCCCGGCAGAAAAGGCAGGTCCCGGGTTTGGTCATAGTTCTTGATAATAGATTCCGGCACTTCCAGCGAGGGAAACAAGGCCTCAGAACTTCTCCTGAACCCCAGGGTTTCCAAGGCGGGAACAGGAAAAGGAGTAGTCTGAAAGTAATGCTGCTGGTAGCGTTCGTTTGGATAGGAGGAAAGATAGAAGTTAGATAGTTTACCCAGCCACTTCCGCTTGTAGGCCCCAAATACACGGTACGGAGAGCCGTCGTCTTTCACTACTTCGCTATTCTCGAAAATGACCTGGTCTTTATACGTTTTGAAGGGAATTCCCTTCCTTTCCAGCAGCGCGGCTACTTGCTGGTCACGGGTGATGGCCGCCGGTTCGTAGTCATGGTTGGCGTAGACTGCCTGTAGTTGGTACTGTTCTGAAAGCTCCATTAAAACTTCCATCGGCTTGCCGAATTTTACCAGCAGGGAAGAGCCTAAGGCTTGGAGTTGCGTGTCTAACGTGGTGACCACCTCATGAATGAATTCCACGCGGCGGTCCTGGTCTGTGGGCAACTGCTCCAGAATCTCCTGGTCAAAGATAAAGAGTGGTAAAACAGGGTAACCCGAAGTGAGGGCGTGATACAGTCCGGCATTGTCTGTGAGACGCAAATCTCGCCGGAACCAGAAAAGAACGATAGGTACTTGCAAAGGTCGGTTTGTAAAGGAGAAGGTTCCACATGCATAACTTCTGAACAGGAGGAATGTTTCAACTTGCGCCATTTTACGGCTAGTTTCTGCATTTCAGGCCAGAAACTAGCCACGCATTCACCACCTATTTACCAGGCAAACAACAACCTTTTATTCGCCCTGAAAGTAGTTTATTTATAAGCCGGGAAACTATGGTGAACGTGGCGCAACTTCTTTTTCACGGTTCTTTGAACGACTTCCTGCCCAAAGGGAAGCGGGAGCAGTGGGTGGCGTATTCTTTTGCGGGCACTCCGGCGGTAAAGGATATCATAGAAGCGTGTAATGTGCCGCACCCCGAGGTAGGAAGTATCTCGCTGAATGGGCGTGAGGCCACGTTTTCAGCCCCTTTAGACCACAGGGTCAAAGTAGAGGTTTATCCGGTGGTACCGGAAGGTGAGGGGAAACCCCTGCCGGCCTTGCAAATCCCTTCGCCCGTTCCTTCCACTTTTATTCTGGACGTGCACTTGGGCAAACTGGCCCGTTACCTGCGGCTGCTGGGCATAGATACCTTCTATGAAAACGACTATGATGATGCGACCATCGCGCATATAGCGGCCTACGAAAACCGCATTGTGCTTACCCGAGACGTAGGCTTACTGAAGCACAAGCCCATAAAATGGGGCTACTGGCTCCGTTCGCAGCATTCTGACGAACAACTCAGGGAAGTATTGGTCCGATTTGACCTTGATCGGCAGTTAGCGCCTTTTACCCGTTGTATGGCCTGCAACGGAAAGATACAGGAAGTGGAAAAGAAGACCATTGAGCACGTGTTGGAGCCGAAGACAAAGCAGTATTTTCATACTTTCTACCAATGTGTCCTTTGCCAACACGTGTACTGGAAAGGCTCTCATTTTGACAAAATGCAGTGTTTTCTGCAACGCTTAAACGTGCGGGAACAGAAGAATGAAGCTTGAACTTCTCTCGTTGGCCAACTGTGGCGCGGATTTACTTCCGTGACTATTTGAGTACAAACGTGAAAGTCACGGAAGTAAATTCGCGCCATAGTAAACAAAAAGCGAATTCTCCACTCAAAGGGAGATGCTTTGAATGGACGCAGTAGGCGTGAAGTCACAAGCAAAAGTGTTTTTGATGCCTTTCCACCAAACCAAGCTAAAATCCAAGGCTCCTCTTCATTGATAAACAAGTCGCTATGTTTTCTATGGAATAAGTAGAGGAAATTCCTGGATAACGTGCTTATCTCTAAGTAATAGTAGATACGTTTCATAAAATCACTTCAAGTCCTGAAGTTCTGAAATGGGCAATAGTAAAGGACTTTAGACCAGTTCGGCCTGCTTCGTTCCAATCAAAATCCGATTGCAACAACCTACTTGGCGTGCTACAAAGCCTATTAATAGCTTATATTAGCACCCGGAATATTGTGTTTATTCTCCAAATCATTGCTATTTAACATTTCTATGAAAATAAGAAAAGCTGTCATCACAGCTGCCGCCCGTGGCGAAAGGTTATATCCTGTGGCCGATACTGTTCAGAAAGCCATGTTGCCCGTGATTGACATTGACGGACTTCCCAAACCAGCCATCCAGATTATTGCCGAAGAGGCGTTTGCCAGCGGTATAGAGGAAATCTGCGTAATTTGCGCCCCCGGCGACGGTCCGCGTTATCAGGAAGCATTCACTTCGCTGCGGAACAACTTATTAGATTCTTTCAAAAACTCTGATTGGGCCCAGGAAGAAGCCGACAAAGTAGACAACCTGCGCACCCGCCTGCAATTCATAGAACAACAGGAGCCACTGGGCTACGGTCATGCGGTGTATAGTGCCCGTGAGTTCGTGAAAGAGGAGCCTTTTTTGCTTTTGCTGGGAGACCACTTATACGTTTCAGCCAGTGCAGAACAGCGTTGTGCGGCGCAGTTGATTAGCCTGGCAGTGCAGGAAGGCTGCGCGGTATCGGCGGTGAATCCTACCATTGAGCACCAGATCCATCGATATGGCACGCTTACGGGCAAGCACCAGCCTAACCAGAAAGGCGTGTACCAAATTGACCGCATCATAGAAAAACCCTCGTTGAGCACCGCCGAACTGGAACTGCAAACGCCGGGTTTACGGGCCGGTTATTACCTCTGCTTCTTCGGGATGCACGTGTTAACGCCTTCGGTTTTCTCTATCCTACAGACGCAGATTGAAAGCGGCAGCCAGAATGTGCAGCTAACCACGGCCTTGCAAGAGTTAGCTTCTACCGAGAAATACCTGGCGTTGGAAGTGAAAGGAAACCGCTATGATCTGAGTAAAAAGCAAGGGTTGTTGCAGGCGCAGATTGCCTTAGGTTTGGCGGGCAAAGCCCACGATGAAACACTCACCACCATGGTAGAACTTCTGGCCGAAGCCAACCAACGTCAAACGAAATAGGGTTTTACAGCAATTGGGGGCTGTGACTAGCACGCGCTTAATTGCTTATACAAGAGGCAGATGAATATCTTTATACAAACCATTACATCTACTGACCCCGCAGAACGGAACCGCTCTTTTTTCCAGATGAGCCGGAGTCTTTCTACCAGAGAGCTTTTCAAGGCCCTGCGGGAATTAGATGATTTCAGAAAAACCACCCCTAGTTTATACGACAAAGTACGTGCCATTCTCTTTTTGGCCGCGGGTTACCGCTTCTTCTTAATGGAGGCCGCAGATACTCCGTCTACCGGAAAGATTCCGTACGCTGGTTTTGAGGATTTGCTGGCCCGCCGGTTTGAGCACGCTATCACTACCTTCTTAAAGGAGATAGACACGCACGGACCCAATGCCGCTTTGTTCAGCGGTCTGGCCGAAAGCTACCATCACCTGTCTTTCCAGATATTGGCCAACCAGGTACGCAAAAGCGTGCGTTCCAGCAAAGGAAACCAGTGGATGTTCAGGGTAGGGCACCAGGAAGAGCATCCTATCAAGATTCACCCGCAATTGTTGCAGCGGCAGGAAAGCTCGCTTTTCTACCCGGTGCTGGAAGAGCAGACTTCGGTGCGCATGGACTTAACCCACAGCGGCTGGTCAGATATCTTCTTCCTGGGCATGGATTACCCCGAGGGAGCCAGGGTGCTGAACATCTCCATTAACCTGGGCGTGTTCGGACGCGACAAAGACATTCGGCCGCCGTTGCAGTCGTATGTGCGGGTCATTCCTGAGCCGGTGTTGCGGGTGACCAGCATTGACCTGAACACCTCCAAAGATATTACTGAGCTGGACGACCTGTTCAACTTCGGGAATGATTACCTGAGTCTGGTGAAAGCCGGGGTGATTGCCTCGGGCTTGATTCCGCCGTCGTTTGAAGGCACCAACCAGTCGTTACCAGATATCCTGGCCCGCATTGTGGCGCCGGGCATGGGTATTGAACTGGTGACCCGCGTGAATGATATCCCGAAAGGTTCCCGCTTTGCCGTATCTACCAACCTCTTGGGTTCCATCATTAGCTTATTGATGCGGGCTACCGGCCAAACCAAGAACCTGGTAGGCGGACTGGATGAAAGCGAACGCCGCTTGGTGGCTTCCCGCGCCATTCTGGGCGAGTGGATTGGCGGTTCAGGCGGTGGCTGGCAGGATTCCGGTGGTGTTTGGCCGGGCATCAAAGCCATTCAAGGCACCTTTGCCCAGGAAGGCGACCCCGAATTCGGAATAAGCCGTGGTACTTTGTTGCCAAGGCACCGCGTATTGCAGGGCGAAGAGATTCACCCAGAGATGGCCGATAAACTCATGAACTCGCTGGTGCTCATGCACGGCGGCATGGCTTCTAACGTGGGGCCAATTCTGGAGATGGTGACCGAGAAATACCTGCTCAGAGGCGAGAACGAGTGGGAAGCGCGGCAGCAGACTAACCAAGTGTTTGACAACATTCTGGCGGCCCTCAGAGAAGGCGACATCCGGAAGTTAGCGGCGAATACGGCGCATAATTTCGAAAAGCCCATCAAAACTATTATTCCGTGGGCTTCCACGCACTTTACCGAAGAAATCATCAAAAGAGCCAGAAAAGAGTTCGGGCACAATTACCTGGGCTTCTTAATGCTGGGCGGTATGTCGGGCGGCGGAATGGGCATGTTTGTGAACCCAGACCAATACGAGGACTACAAGGGCCGGGTGCTGGAGATCCTGCGGGCTACCAAAGCAGAACTTTCTGACTCTTTGCCGTTTGCCATGGAACCGGTAGTGTATAACTGGAACATCAACCACAAAGGCTCGTGGTCTTATCTGCACGTAGGCAACGAGGCAATGATGCCAGAGCAATACTACGCCATTCACGTGTCTGACCTGGTGAAGAAAGACCCGCAGAGCATTTCGTATGTGCGGCGGGCCGAAATTGACTTCTTCACCACGCATTGCGGGGAGAACAACGTGGCTTACCCATTGCTGCGCACCATTGTGAGCAACCTGTTCAAGGTGTCTGACCCAAGCAGCCAGGGCGGGCGCAGCAATGAAAATGAGAAAGCCGACCGCATCAAAAAAGAAAACGGCTTCGACTTTATTCAGCACGAAGAAATAAGGGAGCAGTTGCAGAAAGGTTACATCGGGTTGTCGCGCAACCGTCTGCCCAATGAGACCACCATTGAAGACGTGCAGCCGTCAGACTTAGCGAACTTGGAAAGCCTTTCCAACGCGGTGGCAACCGGTGAAAATGCCATCAAAGCAGGCAAAGTGGGCGTGTTGAGTTTGGCCGCCGGGGTTGGTAGCCGCTGGACCAAAGGAGCCGGCGTTATCAAAGCCCTGAACCCCTTTGTGGAGGTAGAAGGCGTACACCGCAGCTTCCTGGAAATCCATTTGGCGAAAACCAAAGCGGTTTCAAGTAAATACGGAGCTTTGCTGCCGCACATCGTAGCCACCAGTTACCTCACGCATGAGCCGATAAGGAAAAAGTTGGAGCTGACGCAGAAATATGGCTACGAGGGGCCAGTGTATTTGTCTACGGGCCGTTCTATTGGTCAGCGCTATGTGCCTATGGAGCGCGACTTGCGTTTTTTGTGGGAAGAAATGCCGCAGGAAACCCTGGACGAGAACAAGCAGAAAGTACGCGAATCTGGCAGAAGGTCTATGATTGATTGGGCCAAGTCTAAGGGCGAAGGTTCTGATTACGCCGACAACATTGCCTCGCAGCGTTTCTCGCCGTTAGGACACTGGTACGAGGTGTCTAACATGCTCCGGAATGGGGTGCTGGCGCAGATATTAGAAGAGAATCCGCAGTTAGAGACCCTCATGCTGCACAACATTGATACGCTGGGTGCCGACTTGAACCCAGCTGCCTTGGGGCATCACCTGGATTCCGGGAATGTGCTCACGTTTGAGGTAGTGCCGCGCCGTATTGAGGACCGCGGCGGCGGATTGGCCCGCGTGAACGGAAAAGTGCGTTTGCTGGAGGGACTGGCGCAGCCCCGCGAAGAAGACGAACTGAACCTGAGCTACTACAACACCATGACCACCTGGATTCAGATAGACCCGCTGCTGGCGTTGTTCGGGCTTACCCGCGCAGATTTACGCGGGGATGAGGCGCTGCTAGCCAAAGCCGTTAGAAGCGTGGCGCACCGCATGCCAACCTACGTGACCATCAAAGACGTGAAATACCGTTGGGGACACGGCCAGGAAGACATCTACCCAGTAGCGCAGATTGAAAAACTGTGGAGTGATATGTCGGCGTTGCCGGATCTGAAGTGTGGGTATATTGCCGTGCCGCGCCAACGCGGGCAGCAGATGAAAGACCCTGCTCAGTTAGATGCCTGGGTTACCGATGGCAGCAAAGACTACATAGTGGGGTTAGGTAAATTCTAAGAAGCACCAGTGCCAGAGGGAAGTAAGGGTCAAAATATGTGTTTTGAAAGCACGCATTTTGACCCTTACTTTTAATTCCATTTTAAAACTGATTTTGACAAAACACCCTCTAATTGTCCTCCTGAAAGGATCTTAGGGGCGAGCGAGAATTGCTCTAAAGCAACGCTACCACCGTCTGCCCCCAAATTCCTTTCAGGAGGACTAAGGGGAGATGATCGCTTCCGTTGCTTTCCTTCAAGGCTTACTCCGTTCCTGTTTTTTAGCTGTTTTCGGGTTTTTAGCCTAGAAAAGGAAACTCCTGGTAGAACTTCCAGGGGCCGCCTTCATATTCCCAAAGGGTGAAGCCTGTGCCGGTGATCTCAAACGGTTGGAACGTACTTCTTAACTCATTCTCCAGTGCTTTGGCTACCTCGGGCTTTACCTTGTTCTGAATGGTGATGTGCGGGCGCAGTTTCTGTATGTCCTGCGGCGTCAGGAAAGGTTCCCATTGCCGCTGCAACACTTTGTGCAGTTGCTGTAGTGCTTCGCTTCTAATTCTGTAGGCCACTCCATTCCCCAGGCTCATCAACTCGGTCACTTCTAATGGTAGTTGCGTCTGCTTTTGACACACGTCTGCCAGCAGTTCGGTTATCCTGTTTTCTGCCGGAGGAAGGTGGTGAAACAAGGTAAGATGCGCCTTCAGAAAATTCCGCTCCCGCGGAAAATGCTTGTCCCGCAACTCAGAAAAGAACTCAAATGCTTCGAGGTTTAGCGTGAGCGTTAGGATGAGCGGGTTTGTTGGCATGTGTTAAATACTTTGTGATTTAAGTAGATACGACATCAGACTTGTTTCAGCACTTTAGTTGTACTTTATTTTTTTTAATTAACTATTCATAATGTTAAATACTTGTTTATACAAAAAGCCACGAATCAATTCGTGGCTTTAGATCTTGGTTAATACTATTGATGCAATTAAATAACTCTGAATCTTGAGAGATCAAAAAATAATAGAACTAATGAGCAATTACTTTGTGGATTAGTCTTGAGCGAGTAGGCATCTCATCATAGGTGCGACCCTGTAACAAACGATCAGAAGCTTTCTTGTTCTTACCGCCCCATTGTTTAAAGAAGAACGCTACATTGGCATTCTTGCATTGATCCCTTAGTTCTAATACCCATTCTTCCTTTATTGGGCGTGCTTTGTGACCGGACTCACCACCTACGATAACCCAATCGATTCCCCCTAAATTAAGGTTTGGTAATGGACCTAACAGAGGTTCCAGTGAAAGAAACTTGGTTATAGCTCCAGTATCTCGCAAGTAATCAATACGTTCTACAAAGTTGCTGTTCTCTACAGAAACACCCATCCAGATGTTAGGTGTCCAATTTAGAAAAGGGTTGTATTTATGAAGTATATCCCCGCGTTTGGTGAGCACTTGAAAGGTGTGCTGTGGGCATTCATTCATCACCTTAAAAACTTTCAGAATAAAGGAAAGCGGCACGTCTTTGTGGAAGAGGTCGCTCATGGAATTTACAAAGACAACACGGCCTTTCTTCCAAGTATAAGGTCGGTTCAACTCGCTTTCATGAGTGGTAATGTCAAAGTTGTTTCTGTACTTTTCAATTCCCATAGCATGCAAGCGCTTAGACATCACCTCAGCATAGCAGTTTTTACAACCCGCAGACAACTTATCACAACCTGTAGTTGGGTTCCATGTCTCTTCTGTCCATTCAATTGATGATGCCGCCATAGTCTAATTACAAATTACTAATAAAAATAGCAATAAAAGATCTAAAGACAAAATTATTAGCCATATACAAACTTATTATCTTCCTTTCCACCTTATCGGAACATTATCTTCATCTTTTTTAAAGGCATCATACTTGATTTTAGGTGAGCTACCTTTATAATCAATAATACCCAATTTTTTTAGTTTCTTTAATAAATCTGAAGCATGCCTTACTGGATGACCTTGATTTAAAGTGAATTCATAAACAAATCTACTATCCACGTTTAGCTTTTCTTTAATGGTAGCCTCAAGAAATCTATTAAACTTCTCAACTTTGCTAATTCTAGGCTGAATGATGTCAAAAATACTAAGTTGCTGGGGAGGAATATCTTCATCAATATCAAAGTTTGCATCACCATTCACTGAATTCTCCTTCCAAGCAATATCTAAGAACTTATCTACTGCTCTGTAATGCTTAGCACCAAATACAAGTCCATAAATGTTTGTTCCTTTTTTTAATGAAAACGGAAGAAGTTTGATAGATGGATAATCCGCTAGATTACTTCTCAATTGTTCTACCAATGTTCTATGAATAAGCCTGTAATTACTTTTATTAGAAGTATCTAAAGAGGAATCTAAGTGCTTCTGAAAGGATTCGGTTTCAGAAAAACGCCAAATATATGAGGTTGAAACAAAATAGAGGAAATCGGTTTGACTTATTTTTGCTAAAGCTTGAAAGTATTTTTTAGAGGTAAACTTTACACCATTTTGATCCAAGAATACCAAACTTGGTGCTTCTGATATCTTAGGCAGTAGTTTAGGGAAAAGCTTTTCAAAATCTTCTTGGTAGAAATGACAAGTTAGAAACCTGCTAAACTCTTCATTCTGTAAAAAAAACTCATCACACGATCTCTTCAGTTCAAGGAATTTGTCTTTATCCATTTCATTGAAGAAGACCTCTAAATTTACATTCTTTGTAAAAATAAAATTCACAAACTTCTTTATTGCTTTTAGAATTCTTATGGGGCTTCCTGCTACCCCATTCTTGTCATATCCAGTTCCAGCAAAAAAATCAAATATATATATTTTAGGTTTGCTCTGCATGACAAAAGTTGGTAACCATGCATCGGTATACTGCTCAAATATTTTGAGTTTAGTTATTGTAAACTCATCGAAAGGTTTTTCATGAAGGTCTTTTACGGGCATGTCTTTCTATATATTTTTTGAATAGATTGATAGTACAAAATATAGAAAAACTCTCAGATATGAAGTATTGATTTTGACGTAACATCAACACCAAGCTAAAATACCCATCTATTAAAACCCACCACCTTTGCCTAACCAAAATCCCCAAAAACTGTTTAGGAAAAGTATGTTGCAAGATCCTGTTCACCTAGATACCGGGCTAAGCCATTTCCTGATGATTGGCAGTGGCCTTTTCTGGACCATCACCTATCTTCTGATTCTGCGCCGAGGGTACAAAGACAAGCTCTACGGCATGCCCATGGTGGCGCTTTGTGCCAACCTCGCCTGGGAGTTTACCTTTGCGTTTGTGTATCCGCACCCGCAGCCGCAGTTGTCCATCGATTACCTGTGGCTTTTGTTTGACGTGGGCATTCTGGTGCAGTACCTGCAGTACGGCCGGGGCGAGTTTCCCCGGCAACTTCCGCAGAAGCTATTCTATGGCACCTTCCTCTTCACGCTGGTGTACTGCGCGCTTACCATCGCGTTTATGGCCCGCGAATTCAACGACTACATTGGCATTTACGCCGCTTTCGCGCAAAACCTGATGATGTCGGTGCTGTTTGTGAGAATGCTACTCAAGCGGAACAGCTCGGCGGGGCAGTCTTTGTACATAGGCCTGAATAAATGCATCGGGACGGTTTTTCCATCGGTCTTGTTCTACCTGTATTTCCCTAATTCGTACCTGCTCATTTTGCTGTACTGCGGCATCTTTGTGTTGGATGTGGTGTACATTCTGCTGCTCTATACCAGAATGAAAGCCGAAGGGCTTCAGCCCTGGCGGAAGGTGTAGCGCCCAATTCCCGCTAACTGTCAGAACACAGCGGTAGACTTCCGTTTCTGCATCGCTTTCTGTAAATCAACCTAAAAACACGGGCGTATAGAAGGAGAGGAGCGCTTTCAGGCGGAAGACAAAACGTACCAAATCTTCTTGAAGCAGGCTCGTTTTAGAGGTAAGCGGGTTGCGGCGTTTCGGAGTTACTTTTAGGAAACTAAGCCCTAAACCGGTTTCCTGTTACCTTTGGCGGCAAAGGCGCATGCCTCTTTACAAGTAGAAGATGAACGTATGAACTATAACGCATTAGGTACATCAGACTTACAGATGAGCGAAGTCAGTTTCGGGTGTATGTCTTTGACCGGCTCTGAAGAGGAGAATATCCGGTTGTTGCACCAGGCGCAGGAGCAAGGCATCAATTTCTTTGACACCGCCGACCTCTACGAGAAAGGCCGCAACGAAGAAACCGTGGGCAAAGCCTTCCAGGGAAAACGCGACCAGGTCATCATCGCCACCAAAGTAGGCAACCAGTGGCGGCCCGATGGCAGCGGCTGGGACTGGAACCCCACCAAAGCATACATTCTGGAAGCCGTGGAGCAGAGCCTCCGCAGGCTGAAGACCGATTATATTGATTTGTACCAACTACACGGCGGCACCATAGAAGACCCTATTGACGAGATCATTGAAGCCTTTGAACTGCTAAAGCAGCAGGGTAAAATCAGGCACTACGGCATTTCGTCCATCAGACCGAACGTGATTCGTGAATATATAGCCAAATCTAACCTGGTCAGCGTCATGATGCAGTACAGCCTGCTGGACCGCCGTCCCGAAGAAGAAATACTGGATTTGTTGCACCAGCACCAGATTGGCATGTTGGCGCGGGGCAGTCTGGCGCAGGGGCTTTTACTGGGAAAAACACCAAAACCGTATCTGAACCACACCGCCGTAGAAGTCACCCAAACCGCCGAGGCGCTCAAAGCCATTGCCGGCGAAGAAAACGTGATGGAGGCATCGGTGCGGTACGTGCTGCACCATCCGGCGGTCACTTCGGCGGAGTTAGGCATCAGAACTCCGCAGCACTTGGCACAAGCGGTGCAGGCGGCCTCAGCGGCGGCACTTTCTACGGAGGTCTTGCAAGCGTTACAAAGGCAAGTGCCCACCGGAACTTACGAGCAACACCGCTAAAACTACGCTTCCTGAATTCCTCGGAAAGTCACTCTTTCATGGATTACACAGTTTCAGGGCTACTTTCGTGAAAACGCATTTAAAACAACTCCCTTACGGGCGAAACAGGAAAAATTAACCTAGGTGCTATCTTTTCAGGACCTTCACAAGTACATACGAGTATAGACTTCCATTAAAACAGCTAAGAATGAATTATAGAACATTAGGTAAAACCGGCTTCAACGTATCAGAAATCTCTCTGGGTACCTGGCAGGTGGGGGGCCGTTGGGGAGAGCCGTTCAACGAGCAAACCGCCGAAAACATCTTGCACGCAGCCATTGACGCGGGCGTGAATTTCATTGACACTGCCGATGTCTACAGCGACGGCCTCAGCGAAGCCGCCGTAGCCAAAGTAGTGAAAAGCCGCTCAGAAGAGGTTTTTATTGCCACCAAATGCGGCCGCCAGATACAGCCGCACGTTCCGGAAGGCTATACGCCTGAGGCATTGACCGGCTACGTGGAGCAGAGCCTGCGCAACATGAAACTGGACACCATTGACCTCATCCAGTTGCATTGTCCGCCCACCGAGGTGTACACGCGCCCCGAGATCTTTGAGGTATTTGACCGCCTTAAGGAGCAGGGCAAGATCCGTAATCTGGGCGTGAGCGTGGAATTGGTAGACGAGGCACTCATGGCCATGAAGTACCCCAACGTGACCACCGTACAGGTTATCTTTAACATGTTCCGGCTAAAGCCGAGTGAGCAGCTGTTCTCCGTAGCCAAAGAAAACAACGTGGGCCTGATTGTGCGGGTGCCCCTCGCCAGCGGCTTGCTCACCGGAAAAATGTCGCACCAGACCACCTTCAACCCCGAGGATCATCGGGCCTTCAACCGTAACGGCGAAGCCTTTGACAAAGGCGAAACGTTTTCAGGCGTGGACTTTGATTTAGGCCTGGAGGCTGTGGAAGAACTCAAAACCCTTTTTCCGGGGCAGGAATCCTTGGCCACCTGGGCGCTTCGCTGGGTGCTCATGTTCCCCGAAGTAAGCACCGTGATTCCGGGTGCTTCGCGCCCCGAGCAGCTTACCTCTAACCTGAACGCCGCCGTCTTACCCGCTTTAAGCCAGGAGCAGATGGAAGGGGTGCGCCGGGTGTACGAGAAATACATCAAGCCCAGCGTGCATCATCTGTGGTAGTTTATACTCTAAGCGTTGATTAGTCTTGACAGCCAGTTTTTTAGAAGAGCAGGGAATACCAAGACTTCCGCTGAACGGACTAGTTACCGGATGAAAATAAAAAAGGGGGCGTCCCCCGATGCCCCCTTTTTCAACATAAGTAAAACCTGTGATGAAGTCAGATGACTAACTCCATCTGTCTGCAAATTACTGTTTTTCTATATTTAGAAAAAATACTTAAAAGTAAGTATTTATGTACTTACATGCTTTTTTTTAAGGCCGTCCAAATAGCGCTGTTTTGGCGTTCGCCATCAGAAGTAAAAGCGACAAGATGTACGCTGAGGTGCCTCGGTAAGAAGATGAACACACCAATTATGGCACTTTCTTACCTGAATCCGCTACCGGCCAACCGTATCCCCATCCATTCTCAATCTGCCGCCTATGTACACCAGAGAACAAGCCTCGCAACTAAGACAAGCCTTTTGGACTACGTTTGGGCAATACATTGCGCCCCATCCTTCGGCCGAAGGACTCAAGATCAACTGGTCTAACTACAAGACGGGCTTAAAACACGTGTATTTCAGAATGCGGGCCGAAAGCAAGAACGCCTCCATCGGGATTGAACTGACGCACCCAGACCCCGAGATACAGCAACTCTTCTTTGAACAGTTTCTGGAGTTAAGAACCTACCTGCACGAAACCCTGGGCGAAGAATGGGAATGGGAACTGCACACCACCAATGAGTTTGGCGAAACCATCAGCCGCATCTACAAAGAAATCAGCCCCGTGAACATCTTCAATCGCGAAGACTGGCCCGCCCTCATCTCCTTCTTAAAACCTAGAATCATTGCGCTTGATGAATTCTGGAGTGATGCCCAGTATAGCTTTGAGTCATTGAGATAAATGGCTAGTTGGGTGTGAGTTGCTGTAAATTAATGAAAGTTATGGTTTGATCTTTTGCTTTAAAGTGAAAAAAACAATTTTTGCGGCCCAATAACCCAACTTTAGTTCCAACCGCAGATTCTCCCCTTGAGGGGAGCGTAGAGGGGTGTTTACGCCTGCTGATCCAATCATTTCTAATCAATCATATTTGGGAAGGTTAAAACCCTCTAGATGCTTGTGCAATGCATGATTTCCTTTGTAAACACCCCTATTTATTAGCTCCGCTTGCTGCCTCAAACTCACGTTTAGGCAATCCTTAAGGGGAAAATCATCTTCAAACGAGGAATTTGCCTTAAGAGTAGAATCGTGACTTATCTGAAGTAATAAAACCTGTAGAGAAAATCAGCACTTAAATTATTGACCAACCTGAACACTCGCTCGCCTCTGGCGAGTGTGGGCTACCTTCGGCCTCTGGCCGCTTCTTTGAGTATTTGCATGTTTACAAAGCGGCGAGACGCCGCGAGTAGCTCACACTCGCCAGAGGCGAGCGAGGAAATCACTTTATAAATTTTTTAAAGAGCTTTCAGCAGGGCTCAATCACCAAAGTGGCTTGTCATCACCATTTTCCTGGTTTGGCTGACGGTAAAACCCGGAACCGTTATGCATTGGAGTGCCTTTTCCTTCTAAGTGGTTCTGCAAGTCCTGCTGCATTTTAAGCTGATCAAGATGCAAAAACTCTTTCCATAGACCTTGATCCTGTAACGTCATGCTCTCCACAACGTCCTGAAGTTGCAAACTATTGCCCTCGGCCACCTGCTTCTGCAAATGCGGATCTGTGTCTAACTGATGCTGAATCTTGTCGCGGAAGTACCCATTCAGTTCCCGGTAGCGCTCTGCGTTATATGCTGTATTTTCCATGGTTTTCAAATGTGATGCCTGTTTCCTTGTACGTAATCAGGTGCTATGGATTGGGAAGTCAGCTCTTGTTTTTAGCTCGATTTTTCTAAAACTACCCCTAAAACCATACTTCAAGAAGTGGCAACAGGCTAACCTTCAGGAAAGTATCGCCAGGCTATTGAAGCAGAGTAAGAGGGAAAGACATGCCTGCGGTAAACTCGCTTTTATCTGGGGGTAGGCTCAACAAGCCATCGGCTGCCAGAATACTGGTGAGGTCGCCGGAGCCGGTGGTGGGGATGGGAGTAGCTTTCAGCGTGCCGTTTTCATTTGTCACTTTCACCGGCACATGATAGGTGAGGGCGGGTTTAAACGTGAGGGGTTGGGCGAGTTGGGCCTGAGCTGTAGGCGTAGCTAAATTCAAGGAAGCGTGGAGCCAGGGCCTGAAAAAAAGCTGGTAGCACACGAACGTAGACACCGGATTCCCCGGCAACCCGAACACCACCTTCTGTTCCGGCAGTACCCCGAACAGCATGGGCTTGCCCGGTTTTTGGGCTATTTTATGGAAAACCGTCTGTAAACCGAGTTCAGCTAACACCTGTGGCAGAAAATCGAACTTTCCTTTAGACACCGCCCCAGAGAGAATCAAAACGTCGTTTTCAGTTAAAATAGAAGTTAGATGCTGCCGCATGATTTCAGGTTCATCAGGCAAGTGGAAAAGGGCGGCCCGAATGTTTTCCTGCTGTAAAGCAGCGGCCAGCATGAACGCGTTAGAGCGACGTATCTGGTGCGGAAGGGGCGTCTCCTCTATTTCCACCAGTTCATCGCCGGTGGAGCAGATCGCCACTTTGGGCAATTGGTAGACTTTCACTTTCGCTAAACCTACGGAGGCCAAATTGCCTATGATGGCGGGAGTTATGTAACTTCCAGCAGACACCAATACCTCACCCGCTTTTTTGTCTGAGCTCTGCGGATGGATGTTCTGCCCGGTGGTTACTTGCTCTATCCGTACATGGGCAACGTTGCCTTGGATGTCTACATCTTCATACCGCACCACCGCGTCTGTCCCAAGGGGGAGCATGGCCCCGGTCATTACTTCCAGGCAGTGACCGGCTTCTTGTAGGGAGGTTTGCGGCGCACCGGCGGCTTGCACCTGCTCAATGGGAAAAGACCTGGTACCAGCGGCGAAATCCTGCGCTCTAAGCGCGATGCCGTCCATGGTTACCCGGTTAAAGGGCGGAAAGTCCCGGTCGGCGGTCACTTCCTGGGCCAGAACCCGCCCCATAGACTGGAGCAAGTCAACTTCTTCTATGCCCGGTTTCCATTTGTGTTGCAAGACTAAGTTTAACGCTTCCTCTACTGATCTCATGCCGCTAAAGATAACTGATGACCAGCTTCAGGCCGATAAACAAAACGAAAACGCCCGTTAAGCCTTTCACCGCCTGCGGTTTGATTTTCTGGAGGCTCACCCGCGTGCCTAGCTGTCCGCCCAGGAAAACGGCTAACAGCAAAGGCAGTAGAAGCGAACCATCTACCTTGAAATTACCTCCGGCCACTTGCCCCAGTAATCCGGCCACGGAGTTCACCAGAATGAAAAATGAAGCCAGAGCTGCAATGGTTCTGGCATCGGCCCAGCGCAGCAGATGCAACACCGGTGATAAGAGAATGCCTCCGCCAATTCCCACCAAGCCCGACACAAAACCCGAACTTAGTCCTAGTGACAAGTTGAAAAAGCGGGAGTGTTGGCCGTAGTGCATTTCCTTGGCTACGGGTTGGGTAAAGAACTGCAGAATCAGCAACGCGCCGGAGAACGCCAGTACTGTCCCCAGGCAAATGAAGAATACGTCTTGCGTAAGATGCACGGTAGCACCCAGAAATGCGGCGGGAACACTGCAGACGGCTAAGGGCAAGAACTTCTTTAAATCGAAAATACCCTCTTTGACGAACAGATAGGTGCTGCCCGTGACCACCACCAGATTGCACAGCAGCGCCGTAGACTTGATTTCCAGAAAATTGGGCAGAAACAGCGCCAGCAGAGCCAAGTAGCTGGATCCGCCCCCAAAGCCCACCGACGAATACAGCGTGGCAATTACAAAGAAACTGAGAATGAGCAGAAGCAGGTTTACATCAAAGCCCATCATTTCACCACCATTTTGTTAGGTAATTGGCTCATCCAAGCCTCCATGCCACCGGCTAAACTGTAGACTTCGGCCCCGCTCTCTTTCTCTAACAGCATTTCGGCGGCTTTCTGGCTGCGGCTTCCTTTCTGGCAGATGGTAACAATGGGTAGGTGCTGCGGCAAATGGTCTAACTGGTTCCTGAACACCGACAAGGGCGTGAGCAGCGATTTCTGCAAATGCCCTTTCATATACTCGTCCTGTTCCCGCACATCCAGCAACAGAAGTTTTTTACCTTCTTTAAACCAGGCATACAGCTCCGTGGCTGAAACCTCGGGTACCGTGGCGCAACTGGCCACCGCGTAAGAATTCTGCAGACTAGTGATGTTCTGGTTCTCGGGCTTGGCCTTCAGCTTAATCTTGTATTGACTTTGGTTCAGGTAATCCAGCATCAGCAAATACCCCGAGAGAGATGTACCAACGCCTGTGATCACTTTCACCGCCTCCAAGGCTTGTTGGCAACCAATCAGGCCGGGCACCACGCCCAACACTCCAGCGGTATTGCAGTCCGGGATTTCCTGGGCCGAAGGGGGAGTAGGATAGAGGCACCGGTAGGTGGGGCCGCCCTGCCAATTGAACACGCTCACCTGGCCTTCAAACTGGTGCAGGGCTCCGTACACAAACGGCTTGCCCAGCAGCACGCAGGCATCATTGATGAGGTAACGGGCCTCGAAGTTGTCGGTGGCGTCAATGACCAGGTCGTAGCTTTCAATGATTTCCAGCGCATTCTGCGGGGTGAGGTTCGTAGAGTAAGGAATCAGCTGAATCTCTGGGTTGAGCTGCGCCAGTTTCTGGGCCGCTACTTCCACCTTCAGTTGGCCTACCTCAGCGGTACTATACAGCACTTGCCGGTGCAGGTTGGTGAGGCTGATCTGGTCGCCGTCTACCATGCCCAGCGTTCCTATGCCCATGCCCGCCAGGTATTGCAGCACCGGCGCGCCCAAGCCGCCCGCGCCCACAACCAGTACCTTTGCGTTTTGAAGCTTCTTTTGCGCTTCTGGCCCAAAACCAGGGAGTTGTAACTGGCGACTATATCTGTTGTCCATGATTCAGTTGTTAAAAAGCTTCCTTCACAGAGGGTTTAGCGGGCTGAATGAAGGTCTGATTTACCGCCGGTCTTTTCCACCAGCCGGATGTCTGCAAGCACGATGTCATGGGTGAGCGCCTTGCACATGTCATAGATGCACAGCGCCGCCGCCGAAACGCCCGTCAACGCTTCCATCTCCACGCCGGTTTTGCCTTCGCAGCGCACCAGGCACGTCACTTTCAAAGAGGCATTAGGGGCCGGTACAATGTCAATCTTACAGGTAGACAGCGCCAGCGGATGGCATAGCGGAATAATGTCGGCTGTTTTTTTAGCGGCCATCACTCCGGCAATAATGGCGGTCTGGAAGACAGCTCCTTTTTTGGTTAAGAAGTTCTGCCCAGCTAACTGCTCATAAACGGCCTCGGGAAATTGAACAATGCCTTCTGCGATTGCGGTTCTGGTGGTCACCGCTTTCTGTGACACATCTACCATGCTAGGTTGGCCCTGTTCATCTATATGTGAAAGTGAACTCATGCTTCTCTTTATGTAATAACTCTTTAGGAGCTGTTTTCGGGAATTTGACTTTAAAATGGTGGCCGCCGTTATTTTTTATTTTGCTGGCGCGACTCTCCAGACTCGTGCCTACGGGTAAAGGGTAGTCTCTGACTACCCTCGCTGCAACGCAGCGAAACCGGGACTATAGGTAATCACGGCTGCTACTCCGTTACCTGCTTTTTACCACCCCGCCCTCCGGGCACCCCTCCTAATTTAGGAGGGGAGTTCTTGGTTGCCACCGCTATACCGCTTCTCAAAAGACCTCGCAGTGTCTGGAAGACCTGCGAGCGTCTGTGCCAGGTACCCGCCTATCAGGAGATTGGCTGTCCGACTTGTGCATAGAGTGCTTCCGCTAACTATACGCACAGCAATAAATATAGGCATTCGTCGAGTCTACAGCCTATCCTCCCAACACCGACATGGATTCATGTTTAGAATGCGCATAACTAGCTTCAGCGGCGAAACCGTCTTTCTCACGGTTGCTCACTGTAGTCAAAATAGCCTGTTCTATCTCTTCTGATGAGGCTCCAAGACGTATTAGGTCGCGGAGGTTGGTAGCGGGGGGGCCGTAAAGGCAGGTGCGTAATTCGCCGGTAGCGCCTAGCCTGATGCGGTTGCAGGTGCCGCAGAACGTTCTGCTGAAGGAAGGAATAATGCCGAAGGAACCTTTGTAGCCCGGTACGCGGTAATTGACCGAGGTAGAGGTAGGTTCGCTTTGTAGTTTTTCTATAACGGGGTACTGGTTTTCTATGTGCTGGTAAATCTCGCGGTGGCTCCATTGCGGCAATTGAAAGGTATCACTGCCATTGAAGGGCATTTCTTCCAGAAAACGGACTGCCAGCGCATGTTCCTTTGTCAGTTCCACGAAGGGGAGAATGTCCTGGATGTTTTTGTTTTCGGCTACCACGCAGTTCAGCTTGATATCAAACCCTGCGTTAATCAACTGGAAAATGCTGGCATACACGGCATCAAACTTGTCGCGGCGGGTGATTTTGAAAAATCGTTCCCGGTCTAAAGAATCAAGGCTGATGTTGATTTTACGAATGCCTATGTCCTGTAGCGCTAGTATTTGGTTTTGGGTAAGAGAACCGTTGCTGGTGACGGTGATTTCCTCCAGACCGGGAATCTGGCTTAGTTTCCGCAGAAACGGCATAATTCCGGCCCGCACGAACGGCTCGCCTCCCGTAATCCTGATTTTGTTTACGCCCAGGCTGCAGAAAACAGCTGATAAACGGTACAGTTCTTCAAAAGAGAGCAGTTCTTGGCGCGCTGCAAAATCCATTCCTTCCTCAGGCATGCAGTAATAGCACCTGAAATTGCAGCGGTCGGTGACCGAGAGCCGCAGGTACGTCAATTGTCGGCCGTATTTATCTATCAACAGGGGTTTACTCATTGGGGTTTAGGGGTGGGCATTGACCCACACACTGTTGTCTTCGTAAAATTCTTTTTTCCAGATGGGCACCGTCTTTTTCAGCTCATCAATGAGAAAACGGCAAGCAGAGAAAGCGGCCTCGCGGTGGGCCGAGGCCACGCCAATAATCACCACTGGTTCGCCCACCAATTTCTCGCCTACGGCGTGCAGCATAACCAGTTTCTCTATGGGCCATTGCTGTTGAGCCGCCTCGGCAATTTTCTGCATTTCTTTCAGGGCCATGGGCGCATAGGCTTCAAACACCAGTTTTACCACCTTTTTTCCTTTGGCATGGTCACGCACGGTACCCACAAACAAGTCAATTCCGCCGGCGCCTGGTGCCTGTAAGTACTGATACGCTTCGTTTAAGTCAACGTCTGTAACTATCTTGATTACCATAGGTTATCTTATCCTCCGCTTACCGGCGGAATCAACGCCACTTCTTGTCCGGGGGCAAGAGGGTGCGCATCATCGGCGTATTCACTGTCTACGGCTACGGCCAATGAGCTTAGTTTTTTGATTGCAGGGTACCGGTCTGCCAGCCAGTTTTTCAACTGCCCTACGGTCTGAAATTGTTGCTCTGGTTCTACCGTCAGGGTTGGCCCTCCTACAATTTCACGGGTTATCCCAAACAGGAGTATTTCCATTATTTTGTTCGTTCGTTTTTATTTGCCAACCACTAAGTAGGCTAATACCATTTTATAAATCTACTTTTCTTTTCGACGAAGACCAAAGAAGTGTTGCGTTTTACAAGGTTTAGGGGCTGTTTTCCCGAAAACAGCCCCTAAACACTTACATTAACTTATCTAACGTAATGGGCAGTTCTCTGATGCGTTTGCCGGTGGCATGGAAGACGGCATTGACAATGGCTGGGGCGATGCTCACAATTCCAATCTCGCCTAAACCTTTCGCACCAATCGGGTTTACAATCTCGTCTTTCTCATCTACAAAGATGACCTCCGTTTCATGGATATCGGCTGAGACGGGTACGTGGTATTTGTCCAGGTCGTGGTTCATGAAACGGCCCAGGTGGTTGTCCATGACGGTGTGTTCCTGCAAGGCGGCTCCAATGCCCCACACAGAACCGCCTAAAATCTGGCTGCGGCCTGTTTTAGGGTTGATAATGCGCCCCGCGGCTATGGCAGTCACAATACGCGATACTTTCACAGTGCCTAAGTCTTCATCTACCATTACCTCCACAAAGGTGGCCGAGTGGGAGTAACTGGAATAGTTTTTGTGATTCTTTTCCGGTTTCTGGGAAGCTTCCGCTTCCACAGGCTGTCCTTCGTTCTGCTGCACTGCCTCCAGAATAGAAATGGATCGCGCCGGAGATTGGGTTAAAAACATTCTTCCCTCTGCAAACGAGACCTCTTCCGGCTTGGCATCTTTAAACGGAGAGTTTTCCATTTTCTGGGCCTGTTCCAAAAGCTGCTCCTGCAACTTCTCGCACACCAGTTTTACAGCCGAACCCACGGAGGAAACTGTCCAGGAGCCGCCTTCCAGCGGAGACTTGGGTAGGGTGGAATCTCCCAGTTTGAAGGTGACATCTTCCAACGAAAGGCCCATGGTTTCGGCGGCAATCTGGGTCATGACGGTGTAAGTACCCGTCCCGATGTCGGCGGTGGCGCAAGAGACTGTGAGTTTCCCATCCGTACTCAAGACAGCCTTCGCGGCGGCTTCCTGTTGTTTGGCTTCCCAGGCGCCGTTGGCCATGCCCCAGCCAATCAGTTGGTGACCTTCTTTCATGGAGCGAGGCTCCATTTTTCGTTTAGACCAGCCAAATCTTTCGGCAGCCTGCCGGTAGCATTCCTTCAGTTCTTTGCTGGAGTGAGGTTTGTCTTTGTTCTGGTCACTCTCTGTATAGTTTTTCAGGCGAAATTCCAGCGGGTCCATGCCTACCCGATAGGCCAACTCATCAATGGCTACTTCCAGCGCGAAGGTACCGGTGGTACCGCCAGGAGCGCGCATATCCAAGGGGGTGAATACATTCAGGTCTACCAGTTGGTGGCTTAGCTTCAAGTTTTCACAATCATATAACACGCCCGGCCAGATCACCACGTCTTCGTTGTAATCCTCAAACCTTGAAGTCTCTGACATGACATTATGCTTCACAGCCTGTAACTTGCCGTCGGCCGATGCCCCCAACGCCAGTCGTTGCACGGTGGCGGGGCGGTGCCCGAAGGAGAACATCTGCTGCCGCGTTAAACACACTTTCACGGCTCTTTTCAACTCACGCGCCGCCAGCACCGCAAAAAACAATTGGTACTGCGGACGAAGACCTGAACCAAAAGCACCGCCCACAAACGGCGAAATTACCTGTACATCTTCCTGCGGAATACCGAAGGCGGTGGAGATGTACTTCTGGCTGTTCTGTACCCCCTGGATTTTATCATAGATGGTCATTTTGCCGTCTTCGTGCCAAATGGCAATAGAAGCGTGCATCTCCATGGGGTTGTGATGGTGGGCCGGGTGGGCATAGGCTCCTTCCAGTTTTATTGCGGCTTGGGCAAAAGCAGTTTCAGCATCGCCGCGCGTTTCTCTGGATGGCGGAGATTTATACTTTTTTGGTTTGTAGGCTCTTGTGAGGTTTGCTTCAAGGTCCGTTTCATGCGGCTGAGCCTCATATTCCACTTTCACCAGCATGGCCGCATAGCGTGCCAGTTCAAAGCTTTCGGCCACTACCAAGGCAATGGGCTGCATGCTGAACGTAATTTGGTTGTTGTACAACGGCCTAAACGGAGAACCCGGAGGTGCGTCTTCATCCATGTAATGGCTATCTAGCCAAGTGTAGCCCGGCCGGTTCTCATGCGTGAACACCTGAACCACTCCGTCTAACTGCAGGGCCGCAGAAGTATCAATGCTCTTGATGGTGCCTTTCGCAATAGCGCTGTTCACCACTACGCCATACAAGAGGTTAGGTACGTCGAACTCTGCCGCGTACTTCGCCTCGCCGGTTACTTTGGCCCGCCCGTCTACGCGGTTGGCGGGTTTTCCTGTATAGTTCTCTTTCATGACGTTGCCTCCATTTTTGTAGATTGCTCCAATGCCCGTACAATGGCGCGTTTGGCTAGTTCAATCTTGAATGTGTTATCACCGTAACCTTTGGCTCCTTGCAAATACGCCTCGGCTACTTTCCTGAAATTCTCTCTGGTGGCAGGTTGACCTTGCAGCAAGGCTTCGGCGGCTGGAACGCGCCAGGGCTTGTGCGCCACGCCGCCCAAGGCAATGCGGGCTTCTTTGATAGTGTCGCCATCCAAATCCAGCGCCGCCGCCACAGATACCAAAGCGAAGGCATACGAGGCGCGGTCTCTCAGTTTGAGGTACGTGTAATGCTGAGCGAAGCCTTTGGCCGGTAACTCGATGGCGGTGATGATTTCATCAGGCTGCAGGTTGGTGTCCAGGTGCGGGGTGTCACCGGGAAGCCGGTGAAAATCAGCGAACGGAATGGCTCTGTCTCCGTTTTTGCCGGTTACGTGCACCGTTGCCTCGAGCGCGGCCAAGGCCACCGCCATATCTGAAGGGTGCGTCGCGATGCAATGTTCGCTGGTGCCCAGAATGGCCAGGTCACGGTTGTAGCCCTTAATCGCCGAGCAGCCCGAGCCGGGCTCGCGTTTGTTGCAGGGCGTTTGTGTGTCATAGAAATAATAGCAGCGGGTGCGTTGCAGAATATTGCCGCCGTCCGTAGCCATGTTGCGCAACTGGGCGGTGGCCCCGGCCAGAATGGCGTGGGAAAGCAGCGGGTACCGAGCTTCTACCAAGGGATGGTAGGCCGTGTCTGCGTTTTTGGCGAGTGCGCCTAGTCGTATGCCGCCTTCTTCGATTTCTTCAATGCTGTTTAGGGCAATCTGCGTAATATCCACCAAATGGCTAGGGCGCATCACGTCAATTTTCATCAAATCCAGCAGATTGGTGCCTCCGGCGATGAATTTGGCGCCATCGGCAGTGATTTCCTGCACAGCGGTGGGTACATCTGGGGCTTGGGTAAACGTAAATGGTCTCATAGGCCGGTGTTCCTTTCCAGCGCTTGTTGCGCTACTTGTACAATGTTCGCGTAAGCCCCGCAACGGCAGACATTTCCGCTCATGAGGTCTTTGATGTCGTCCAGCGTCTTGGCTTTCCCTTCGTTCACCAGACCGATGACGGAGCAGATTTGCCCCGGTGTGCAATAGCCGCACTGGAAGGCATCATGGTCAATGAAGGCTTGCTGCACCGGGTGTAACTCGCCGTCTTTGGCCAAGCCTTCTACGGTGGTGATGTCTTTGTTTTCCTGCATTACTGCCAGCGTAAGGCAGGAATTGATGCGTTTGCCGTCCAGCAGAATGGTACAGGCGCCGCATTGACCATGGTCACAGCCTTTTTTGGTTCCGGTTAAATGCAGGTGCTCCCGCAAGGCATCCAGCACCGAGGTCCAGGGGGCAAGTTGTAATTGGTGGGTGGTGCCGTTCACCCGTAAGGTGACGGTTCGGGTCTCGGGCAACGTGGGCCTTTGGGCTGTGCCGCTGCCCGGCGAGTTTTCTGTGCTCATGGAAATTCCGGTTGAACGGGTGAAACAATTTGTTAAAGGGCAGGCCAGTGTTCTTTGAGGCGTACCCTAGCTTGTACATTTGCTTTCTCCACGAGCACGTATTCGCTCATCCAACCGCACCTGCAAGGGGATGTACCCTTACCATTCTGGAGTTTTACGGGTTCACTTCGTTTTCAGTTAGTCCGAAAAGGTTTATATTAGAATACAACCAGATTTCTGTAGAAGTTTTTGGCCTGCTTTTGCAAAAGCGCATTGGTTTCTTCTTCCTGGAAAAGTGTCTTTTTGCGTCTGGAATTTTGGCGTAGAGGTGGGCACTGATGCAGCGCAGGTCCTGCTGGTGGTTGCCAGCGAGTCTGGAGACTCGCTTCATCCTTTGTCACGAGACGGGAGTCTCGCGCCAGTTGAGTTAGTACTTTTTAAACCTGTGGGGTCTAGGTGACTTCACAGGTTTTCAGTCCGTTTTTTGCAAAACAATTCTGAAACGCATCTGCGAGATTCCTCTTTTAGTAGGAGCGTCGCTGGGGTGAATTCGCTGCTTCTTACCAGAAGTCTTTTGTGTTTTTAAAGCGGTTTCACTAAAATGGTGTTAAAACGGTGATGGTAGGAAGGAAGGTTAAAGCGGAGTGTTTAGTCTTGAACGGTAGTATGCTGCAAAAGAGCGGTATAATCAGAAGGAGTGTCTATGTCTATAGCTCCTTGAGGAAAAGAAATACTAGCGATAAGATCCGGATGTCTGGACAATATCTTTTTGGCGCCTTCCTGGCCTTTCAACTGCAGTAGTTCCGGGAACAGGGTTTGATCAAATAGAACGGGGGCTCCCAGGGTATCTTGGTAGGAGCAGGCCACTATTTTTTTACCTGTTTCTTCTTTCTGCTGAATCATCTGGTTCAGCAAAGTGGGCGTGACAAAGGGTTGGTCACAGAGCATGAACAGGAATTGGGTGGTCTCTGGTGCTATTTTTTGCAACTCTGTGACACCAAGCCTTATGGAAGACGCCATGCCTTCTGACCAGCCAATATTGTAGACGATATGTGCCTCATTAGGCGGTACGTGTGGTGAGATGGTCTTTGAATTAGCTCCCAGTACCACCAATACCTGCTGCACGCCAGCGGCAAGTGCTGTTTGGATTGCCCGTTGCAGCAAGGTTTGTCCTTGGTAGAGAAGCTGTTGTTTGGCCTGTCCTAATCGGGAGGAAGAACCGGCTGCCAGAAGTATGATGCCTGTGTTAGACATATGTTACGAAAGAATGGGTTGAGCCTGTTCCGGCAGCGGGTTGGCGTGGATGCTTTCCTTTTTGTTGCGCAGGAAACTGCCGTCTCTATGGGAGAACACGGCTTTGATTTCCGCCAGTACAGACAAGGCAATTTCTTCCGATGACTCGGCCCCCAGGTCTAGCCCCGTTGGGCCGTACACGCTTTGTAACTGTTGCGGGCTGAAGGGATGGTCTTCTTCCTGAAGTTCCTCCAGTAATTTTTCCAGCTTCTTTTTGGGGCCCAGCACACCTATGTAGGGAAGTTCCAGCGGAAGCAGGTTCCGGAGCATGGCCAGGTCATAGTTGTAATTGTGGGTCATGAGCAGAAAGGCGGTTCTTCTGTCTACCGGAACCTGTTCCAGCACGTGCTCTGGTTTAGCTACCACCACCTTCTGAGCCCTGGCAAACCTCTCTGAGGTGGCATAATTGGCCCGGCCGTCTACTACGGTGGTGTGCCAACCTAGAATATTAGCCATGTGCACCAAAGGCATCACATCATTCCCCGCTCCGCAAACAACTAGTGATAGGGCCGGTGGTAGAAACTCTATAAAACCCGTCATTTCAGGTACATCGTCATACGTCTTAAAGGAGGAGCAGGCTTGTTGCAGGGCTTCCTGAGCGTGTTGACTGATTTGCTCTTGCCAGGCTTCTATTGGGGCAACTCCCAGTTGCAGGCCGTCTTCGGTGAGCAGCAGGCGGGTGCCGGGTTGTGGTCCTCGGCGGTCTTGCAATGTAAAGAGCGTGACCAGCACCGCACTTCTTCGGTGGGAAACTACGTGCTGTAACAGCACCATGGGGTTTGCCGGGTCTGCCGCGTTTATGGGTTCTATGAGAATATGGATGATGCCGTTGCAGCCCAGCCCCACGCCCAGTTTTGAGTCATCGTCATCCATGGTGTCGTATTTTACCAGGCTGGGTGACCCTTGTACCATGGCCAGGCGGGCTTTGCGCAGGGCATCGCCCTCCAGGCAACCGCCGCTGATGGCCCCGGTTAATTGTCCGTCTTCTGAAACCAGCATGCGGGCGCCAGGCCTTCGGTAAGCGGAGCCTTCTACGTGCACCACCGTGGCTAAAGCTGTTTGTTTCCCTTTTGCCTGGTGCTGCGCAAAGGAGGCTACGATGTCTTGGATCTCTTTCATGACTACTGATGGAAAGATAAAGCGGTGTTTTTTCGGAGTAAAACAAAGATAAGTCTTCTACTCTGGTGGGAGTATAGGGTTGCTGGGAGCAAAGCCAAGAGAAATGACACCCTACATATGATAAAAAAGCGATGGTGCAGTCTTTGAGTAACCGGTCAAGAACAGGAAGAGACGGCTTGCCACTACTCAAAGTAGCTAATTTTCAAGTGAAAAAGATTAAAAAGAGAGTCTATACCATAAGCTGCTGACTATTGTAAAATATTTTTATATAAGTCAATAAATTATTGATAAGATTATATTAAATTCATTTAGTCCTTAGGCTTCATCTTAAATAAAACGCTTATGTCAAAGATCAAAGTAGCTATTCTGGGTGGTGGCGTAGCAGGCATGAGTGCTGCCCATGAACTTATTGAAAGAGGGTTTGAGGTGGAAGTCTATGACAAACACCGTCTGTATGCCGGAGGTAAAGCCAGAAGCGTGCATGTGCCCGGCACTAACTCCCCTGATCCTACCAAATATTTGCCCGGTGAACATGGGTTCAGATTCTTTCCGGGATTCTACAAACACGTGGTAGACACCATGAAGCGCATTCCGTTTGGGAACCAGAAACAAGGGGTTTTTGACAATCTGGTGCAGGTGAACAGGGTAGGCTTGTTCCGAAGCGGGAAGAAGGCAATCAGTACCATTGTCAATTTTCCGCAGTCTTTTACTGACATAGAAGCCTTCATAGAGTCCTTTCACGCCGATACAGGTTTAACGCAGGAAGAAAAACGATTTTTCGCGAAGAAATTATGGCAACTGATGACTACCTGCTATGACCGGCGGGTGAGTGAATACGAAAAGATAGGCTGGTGGGATTACCTGGAGGCCGACCGTTTTTCTGACACGTACCGGGCGCTGCTGGTACAGGGACTGACCCGTACCCTGGTGGCCGCCAATGCGAAGAAAGCCAGCACTAAAACCGGCGGAGACATTTTTCTGCAGTTGCTTTTCAATATGTCTAACCCAGGCGTCCACACAGACCGGGTGCTCAACGGACCAACCAACGACGTCTGGATAAATCCTTGGCTGACGTACCTGCGTGAAAAGGGAGTGAACTATCACTTCAACAAATCGGCGGTGAAAATTGAGATGGCCCAGGGAAAAGTAAAAAGCGTCTGGCTGGATGAGTACGAAAACGGTGTGCCGGAACAAATCCAAGTCACAGCTGACTACTATATTCTGGCCACCCCGGTAGAAGCAGCAGATAAGTTAATCTCAGAGGAAGTACTTCAGGCTGACCATTCTTTGCAAGGAGTCAAAACACTGGCAAAAAGTGTGGCCTGGATGAACGGCATTCAATTCTATCTCTCCCGCGCCATAGATTTTGTGCATGGCCATTGTATTTACGCCGATTCGCCCTGGGCGCTCACCTCTATTTCCCAGTTGCAGTTCTGGAAAAACTATGATATACAGAACCGGTACGATGGGAAAGTGAAAAGCATTTTATCAATAGATATCTCAAACTGGGAGGAGCCCGGCATATTACCTGAAACAGGCAACAGACCGGCAAATGAATGCTCACATGCTGAAATCAAAAACGAAGTATGGGCCCAACTCAAGAGTAGCCTGAATGTAGATGGTGTTGAAATGTTGAAGGACGAGGACTTGGTTTGCTGGTTTATTGACCAGGACATTACGTGCCATCATGATGAGAAGGATAGTAACAAAGAACCCTTGCTGGTCAATACGGTCAATTCCTGGGCTTTACGGCCTGAGGCCTATACTTCCATCCCCAATCTGTTTCTGGCGTCAGATTATGTAAAGACCTATACAGACCTTGCCACCATGGAAGGAGCTAATGAAGCGGCACGGCGGGCAGTAAATGCCATCATTGACGCGACAGGAGCCTCAGTAGATAAATGTGAAATCTGGAATCTTCATGAACCTGGAATTTTGGCCGGTTTAAGAAACAGAGATCAAAAACGCTTTGAGCAAGGCTTGCCCTATAAAGCACATGTGCCCTTTTTATTGAAGTTTGTCTCTGGTATCACCAGAGACATCATGAATGTATTTAAAAGAAAGAGGCTTAAAAATGAAATGCCCGTTGATTGAAATTGAAAAGAATAACGGTAAAACGCTCATACTACCATTCAGTATTTCACATTGGAACTGATTGGTAGTTTGCCACATCAATTTTAGTGAATAAGAAAACATATTATAGATTATTCCCCTAAATATTAAGCTATGAATCAGCCTTTACTAAACTTAAAAGATTATACGCTTTTAGAACTTATTGCTTTTGGACTAGGATGTGTGCTTTGGATAGTAGCCTATTTTTACACTATTAAAAACGTGGTAAAGAATAAATTTATAGAAATTCCTTTGATAGCCGTATGTGGTAACATTGCCTGGGAGTTTCTATGGAGTTGGGTCTTCGTAAACAACATGGGCAGCCTTTTCGTGTGGGGCTACCGTTGCTGGTTCTTCCTGGATTGTTTTATTACATATAGCTTATTCAAGTATGGATATAAACAAATTACAGCGCCAAGTTTACGTTTGTGGGCAAAACCATTGATGGCGTTTAGTATAATATGCTGGCTCTTTATTTTCTATTTCTACATCAAAAACTATGATGCTCCCATTAGTGGAATGGGAATTTATTCTGGCTTTATGTTGAACGTGGTCATGTCAGCTATGTACATCTCCCTTTATTTCAACCTAAATGACAAAAGCTTATTCTCTATGCCAATTGCCTGGAGCAAGGGAGTGGGAACCTTCTGCATTGCAATATTTAGTTTTTTGCACTTTACAGATGGCTTTTTATTATCACTATGTGTCATAAACGCCGTCTTAGATGGTGTGTATATTTATATAGTTCTGGCAAATAAACCCAAAAAAGAATCGCAACCTCATCCTATGGTTTCATCAGAAGTGATGGCCACTGTTTAGAAATGCTGACTAAACACCAATTTTGGAAAGGTTTCGGGTTTGAAAGCCTAAGTCCAGAAGAATTCAAGAAAAGAACTTCTGCCGTATATGCTACTGTCCTTACAGTAGGGATTGGGATTGTTCATTCATGCATTTATGTAGTGTTAGGCTTCCCGTATGTGACAATGGCGGTTTTAACTTACGCTGTGTGCGGTATTTCAAGTTTAATCTACTTAAGAACTACCCAAAACTTTGATAGTTTTAAAACCGCGCAACTCATACTCATTATTATCTTTCCTATTGCTACGCAATTGTCTATTGGTGGTTTTATCAATAGCAGCGCTGTAGGCTTAGCATCTTTTATTTCGCCGGCTACGGCCTTGCTTTTTACTAAAACAATTACAGCCAGAAGATACTTCTTTGCATTTGTTATAGCCTTATGCCTTGCTTCTGTCATAGAGACGTATTTCATCCAAGAGCCTATTGCTTTACCCAGGTCTATCATCAATGCGTTTTTTGCTCTTAATATCATTGCCACGCTAGGTATCATCTACTTTTTGATGGAAAGCTTTCTTAAAAAGCAGGTTGAATTACAGCAAGAACTTCGCAATTCAATTGAGTTTATTAAAAGCACCCAAAAACAATTAATTCAAGCTGAAAAAATGGCTTCGCTAGGGGAACTTACCGCTGGCATAGCCCATGAAATTCAAAACCCGCTCAACTTTGTCAATAACTTCTCTGAGGTAAGCGTGGAATTGTTGGATGAATTGCAAGAGGAGTTAAGAAAGGGAGAGGTGAAGGAAGCCCTCCTTCTGGTCAATGATCTACAGGAAAACCTTAAGAAGATAAACCACCACGGCAAACGGGCAGACGGCATAGTTAAGGGAATGCTTCAACACTCAAGGGCCAGCACGGGGAAAAAAGAGTTCGTCAACATCAATTCTCTTTGTGAGGAATACCTGCGGCTTTCGTACCATGGCCTTCGGGCGAAGGACAAGAGCTTCAACGCAGAGTTACTGACTGATTTCACCCCTGGAATGGAGTTGGTGGAAGTGGTTCCGCAGGACCTGGGCAGAGTATTGCTCAATTTTTTCAACAATGCTTTTTACTCGGTTCAGCAAAAGCAGAAGGTAAACGGCCCTGACTTTAAGCCGCAGGTTTGTGCCAAAATAAAGAAAGTAGGTTCTACGGTAGAGATCAAAGTAAAAGACAACGGAGTAGGCATCTCTGAAGAAAACAAGCTAAAAATTCTACAGCCGTTCTTTACCACCAAACCTACCGGGCAAGGCACCGGCTTAGGTTTGTCTATCAGCTATGACATCATCACCAAAGGGCACGGCGGTGAACTGGAAGTACACTCAGAAGTAGGAGAGTATGCCGAGTTCGTCATCAAGCTACCCTTGGTTACCGTACCGCAACCAACCCCAGCGGCGTATCACCTTGATTCACCTGTTTAATGCTTGGGCACATTCAGGAATCTGAGGCTAGGTGGGTTTTCAGTCTAACGCATAACAATAATTTTCTCTAAACTCTTACCTTTAGTTCTGGTTAACTCTCTTACAAGCTATGCATGTCTTTTCCTTTGTAGCCGCCTTTCTCCTTTTAAGACAATTACGGAAAAACATGCTGGAAACACCTTTGGCGGCCAAATGGGAAAGATTCCTGAACATTGCCAGCTGGGTGACCGTGGGTCTCTTCTTTTTCACCAGCAAAGCGTTCAGCAATGAAGTGCGTGACCTGGTAGCCGGGTTTTATTTCTTTGGTATTCTGGCGTTTGTAGAGAAAGAGCCCGATTTCAAACCGACTCCTTCGTGGTTGCAGGCGACCTATCCATTTGCTGCCATCATGGCGTTCACCTGCGTGGTGCAGCTGTTCGCCGAGGACTTCTATACGCAATGGAAAGATTTCTTTGGGATGGCGCTTTTAGGATCGTTTGTCTACTTTGTTGCAGTGCGGGTGAGTTACCAGCGAGGGCAGAAGGAACTGGAGAAAGAGCGCCACAAGAGAATTCTGGAAGAAGAGGAGAAGAAATTCATTTCCATTAAGAAAACCAAGTTGGAGATCATTGTGGCCTCGCGCACCGCAGAACTCATTCTCCAGAAAGACGAACTGCAGAAAACCATCAAAGAGCTGCAGTCTACCCAGGCGCAACTCATTCAGCAGGAGAAACTGGCCTCTTTGGGCGAACTCACCGCCGGTATTGCCCATGAAATACAGAACCCGCTCAACTTTGTCAATAACTTCTCTGAGGTAAGTGCCGAGCTGATTGAGGAACTGGAGGAAGAACTTAAAAAAGGCGATACCGAGGAGGCGATGGCGTTGGCCCAGGATGTGAGAGGAAACCTCCAGAAAATAAACCACCACGGCAAACGCGCCGACAGGATTGTGAAAGGAATGCTGCAACATTCCCGCGCCAATTCCGGCCAGAAAGAACCCACCGATGTCAACACGCTGGTAGATGAATACATGCGCCTGAGTTACCACGGGCTGCGGGCCAAAGACAGCACCTTCAATGCTGAACTGGTATTTAACCTGGCCCCAGACCTGGAGAAAGTACAGGTGGTGCCGCAAGACCTAGGCCGGGTTCTCCTGAACCTTTGCAACAATGCCTTTTATGCGGTGCAGCAAAAGCAGAAAACAGCCGCTACCGGGTACAAACCTCTGGTCATGGCAAGCACTAGGCAAGAGGAGAAAGGCATCAGAATTGAGATCAGAGACAACGGAAACGGCATTTCAGAAGCCATCAGAAACAAAATCCTGCAGCCTTTCTTTACTACCAAACCCACCGGCGAAGGCACCGGACTAGGCTTGTCGCTTTCCTATGACATCATCACCAAAGGCCACGGCGGCGAAATGATCATTGAAAGCGAAGAAGGTTCCTATGCGGCATTCGTTATTTTGCTTCCGCTGGAGAATAAAGGAGAAGATGAAACGGTCTCTGTTCTTTCCGAAGCGAAATAGGCCTGTTTTGGCAAAACAAGAGTAAAAACGATCTTGGGTATGAAAGAACATAAATAGCTGTTTCATAGCATATCAGCCATAAAAACTTGAAGCTTTTCTACTTCATGAAATCACTATTCGCGCAGTCATGATTATGTTGTGAAGGCCCTGACAGGGCTGGCGATCTAAAACAGAAGAAGGCCGGTAAACCTAAATAATTGGCAAGCTTCTTAGCAAAAGAGAGAAAGAAGTTCTAATTTGATTCCAAATAGCATTCTATGAAAGTTCTGGTGGTAGATGACGAGGCCGATGTTCAGCCTTTGTTTTTGCAGCGTTTCCGGCGGGAAATCAAAAATGGCGAAATAGATTTCACCTTTGCCTTGTCTGGCGAAGAAGCCTACACCTACCTGCAGGAACACCTCTCTGAAATAGTTTTGATTCTCTCAGACATTAACATGCCCGGCATGAGCGGCATCGATTTGCTACGGCAGATCAGGGGGCAGTTTGCCTCCGCCCCGCCTACCATCATGATGGTGACCGCCTACGGCGATGACGAGAATTACCAGCAGGCCATGCAGTTCGGGGCCGATGATTTCCTGACCAAACCCCTGGATTTTCGTGCCCTTAAAGATAAACTTAAAACCTTTGCTTCCTGATGGCCAAGATATTAGTGGTGGATGATGAAGTAGACCTTGAGTTGCTCATCAAGCAGAAATTCCGGCGGAAGATACGCGAGAACTTGTACGAGTTTGTATTTGCCCAAAACGGGGCAGAAGCCCTGGAGAAAGTGCAGCAGCACCCAGACCTGGACATCATTCTCTCCGACATCAACATGCCTGTTATGGATGGGCTTACCTTGCTGAGTAAATTACCGGAGGCAAATCCCATCCTCAAAGCTGTCATTGTCTCGGCCTACGGCGATATGGAGAACATCAGAATGGCCATGAACCGCGGCGCCTTTGACTTTGTCTGCAAACCCGTCAACTTTGAGGACTTGGAACTGACCATGGATAAAACCGTGCAGCACGTCATTCAGTTACGGGAGACGGTGAAAGCCATCAAGGAAAATAACATCCTGAAGATGTACGTAGACGAGAACGTGCTCAATTTCATGGTGCACCAGGAGTTTGAGCAAAGTCTGCTGCAAAATGAGACCATTGACGGCACGGTCATGTTTATTGACATCTGTGGCTTTACCGCCATTACCGAGCACGTTTCTGCCAATACCGTGGTCAAACTCATCAATAGCATTTTTGACATGCTGGTGAAGGAAATCATTGAGCAGGGCGGGCACATTGATAAATTCATGGGAGACGCGGTTATGGCGGTTTTCAGAGGAGATTACCACATGGACCGGGCCATTGATGCCGCTCTGGCTGTTAGGGAAAAGATCAAAAACGCCCAGGCAATTGCCATGGGTGATAAAGAATTCACGCCGCAGGTGTCCATTGGCATCAACTCCGGAGAAATGATTTCAGGCAACATTGGTTCGGCTTCCCTCAAGCGGCTGGACTACACCGTTATTGGAGACGCCGTCAACCTGGCGCAACGGCTGCAATCGGCGGCCAAGCCCAACCAGATCACCATTTCCGAAGCCTTGCATGAGAGAATTAAAGAGTCTTTTAGCTGCCAGAAGATTGGGGAGGTCTCTATGAAAAACAAGATGAAACCGGTGGTGGTGTATGAAGTTTTGGAGTAAGGTTTCAGGGCTGTTTTACCAAAAGCAAGCTGAAATTAACTTCCTCCAGTAGTTGTACTAAACTGCTGTTATGTATTAAAAGCCAAGCCTTTCACGTAAGAGAGGTTTGGCTTTTTTGTTCCTCTGCACGCGTACCTCGTTACAGGGTAACGAGGTACGCGTGCAGTATTCTGTAGCGCCGTTACCCTGTAAGGGCGTACGCATTCCTACTCAACCAGACGTTTATAATCTGACTCGCCAACACTCCGTTGTGGCAAGATTTCTTTGCTTCAACCGCAAAAGAAGCTATTTGGTAAGGTGCTTTCAAATAGTCTGCTTATCTTTAATTCTGTAGTGTTTTTGAAAAAGGAAGTGCGAAACAGAACAGCACGTAGCGGAAAGGATGCCTACAAGGGAGTTGGGGTAAAAGGGCAGGAAGTATAGTAATTGCGTAACCTTCGTATCGATGATGAATAGCAAAATCAATTTGCTGTTAAATATAAAACCTGCCGAAGCCAAAGTGGTGAAGCAGTTGTTTTTGGTTCAGTTCTTTTTGGGTATTGCCACGGCTTTTCTGTTTACCAGTACCCTTGCCATGTTTCTGCACACCTTTGAGGTACGGGAAATCCCGAAAGTGTACCTGGTTTCGGCGGGGCTGCTCTTGATTGCCAATACCTTCTATGCCAAACTGGAGGCGAGCCTTCCGGCGAAAAAGGTGTTGCAGGCCATTATCATTTTCTCTACCGTTTCCATTCTGCTTACCTGGGCGGGTGTTTCCTTTCTGGGCGCCAACTGGCTGCCGTTTGTGCTGTCTGCCTGGAACATGGTAGTCTACATGCTAGTAGGATACGCCTTCTGGGGCATGGCCGCTATCATTTTCAATGTACGCGAAAGTAAAAGGCTTTTTTCAGTGGTGGGCGCCGGTGATATTCCGGCCAAATTAATGGGCTACACGGCTGTTTCTGTGCTGGCACCGGTGCTGGGGGTAGAGAACTTGCTTTGGTTTTCCATTGCCGGTTTTGTCTTAGCCTATTATTTCCTGAAGAAGTTTGAGCACCAGGCCATCTCTGTGCACGAGCCTGGCGACCACAGCCACACCCCGGACCATAAAGAATCCCACGGACCTGCCAACAACCATGATGCTTCTTTTATCTCCCGCTTTTTCCAGAACCGGCTCATATTCAGCATCACCATCTTCTCGTTGATTGCCTTTACAGTCTCCTCCTTACTGGATTACACGCTGTTAGCCGAAGTAAAATCAAGGTTCACCAGCAGCCCGCAACTGGCTACTTTTATTGCGGTTTTCTTCGCCGTAGGCCGAGTGCTGGCTTTGCTCATCAAGCTGGTATTTAGTAGCCGCATGATCAGTCGCTTGGGTCTTTCCAATTCGCTGCTTATTGCGCCGGTCATTTTGCTGCTCATCTCTGCTTTTATGCTCATTCCGGGAGAAAGCGAGCAAACCATTCTGTACACGTTCGGGATTATGGTGCTGCTGTCTGAAGTACTGAAATCGGCGGTGCAGGAGCCCGCGTTCTTTGTGTTGTTTCAGCCCTTAGATCCGCATTCCCGGTTAAAAGGACACCTTATCTCCAAGGGCTACACCATGCCTTTTGCCTTATTTATAACGGGCGGATTTCTGGCGGTGTACAAATATTACAACCAGGGAATCTCCATTGTGACCGTTTGCCAGATTTTGGTGGGTTTACAGGTCATCTGGATTACCTCCGTTTTCCTGATTAAAAAAGAATACCTCCACACCCTGGTGAACGCCCTCAAAAAAGGCTATTTCACGGGTTCAGAATTGTTCCTGAACGACAAACCCGTACGCAATCTGCTGTTGCAGAAACTGGAAAGCGCTAATCCCAAAGAGGTCATTCTTGCGCTGGAATTGCTGGAGCGATCGGGGTATAGCAAATTAAAAGAAAGGTTGTTGCCGCTCCTGAACAGTCCGTCAGAGGGGGTTACGAAGTATGTGCTCTCCCGAGTGACCGCCCTGCACTTACCCGAAGCCTTGCCTTTGATTGAACAGCGTCTTTCCCAACTGGAACTGGAAAGTAACCAACCTGCCTTTATCCAAGCCTACTATTACCTGAGCACTAGCCCCCAGGCTTTGCCTCAAACAACTAACCTGGAGGTGCAAAAAGGTGCTTTAACCGGTTTATTCATGCGGAAAGAGGAAGCAGCCCAGCAGCTTGCTTTTGGGTCTTTGGCGCAGCTAGCCAAAAGCGAAAGTGTACCCGAACGAATGGCTGCTTTAGATATCCTTTCGTCTTTTACCAACTCGGCCTTTGTTCCTATGCTGGAGTTACTCTTGCAAGACTCCGTCACTCAAGTGGCCAAGAAAGCCATGGAAACGGTGGGAAAGGTGAAAGCAGTTCAACTGCTGCCCATGGCGGTAAAGGTGGCCCAGGAACAGAAGTATTTTTATTCTTTGCAGAAAGCGGTGGTGCATCTGGGAGACCAATACTTCACGCCGCAGCACATGCCGGTTTCCCTTGTGGAGGGCGAGGTTCTGTCGTCGTTTATCAAAGGAGCCAGCAAGGTGAAAGGTGACGTATCTACCAGATTTTTACTTCCTTTTTTAAGCCAACAACAGGTTGCAGTACAGGACGAAACTCTGGAGGCGTTGTGGTCTAAAAACGCTCTTTTAACCTCCGGAGACAAAGAATTGGTAGAAGGATGGCTCAAAAACAAACTAGGGCAAAGCCGGCAAAAGGCGCTGTACCATCAATCTTTGGTGCAGGAGAAACAACTGCCTTTGCTGGTGACTTCTCTGGCCTCAGAACTGAAGCAGGACTGCCAAAAACTCTTGAAAGGATTGGCTTTGCTGTATGACCGCCAGCAGATTAACCGGGTAATGGATCTCCTTTCTTTAGGTGCCGAGCATAAGCTAGCCAACGCCATAGAAATGCTGGAAGAACTGATCCCCAAGAGGTATTTCATTCCGCTGGAAGCGTTGCTGGACTACCAACTGGACAAAGACAAACACCTGCTCAGCAGCGGCGAAAAAAGGAATTGGGACGTGCCTCAGCTTCTCAAAGAAATTGTCACCCAAAATCCGGCGGGTTGCTCTGCCTGGACCAAGTCTGTTGCCTGCTACTGCATGCTGCAAGTACCTGCCTATGATCTGGCCCCGGTGCTAAAAACTACTAACGCCTCTGATGAATTGTTTGCGCAAACCAGAGGCTATGTCTTATCCCAGCTTACCACCTCTGAAAAATGTTATTGATAGAAAAAGTACTCACCCTGCACTCTTCTGAAATTTTCCATGACACGCCAGAAGCGGATTTGGTGGAACTGGCGGGAGCCTTGAAAGAGATCCACCTGGAGGCAAATACCCAACTTTTCGCCAAAGGCGACCAGGGAGACAGCATGTACTTCATTTACAAAGGGAAAGTGCGTATCCACGATGCAGACCACACCTTTGCCACCTTAGAAGAAAACGAGATTCTGGGCGAACTCTCCATTCTGGATGCCGAACCCCGCTCTGCCAGTGCCACTACTCTAGAAGAAACCATCCTGCTCAAACTGGACCAGGAACCCTTCTACGAGATCATGATTTCCAATGCCGAGGTTCTGAAAGGAATCCTGAAAACCCTGTGCCGACGGCTCCGGCAGATGGACATAAAAATGGTGGAGAAGGAAACGACTAGTGCGGGAGCTTAGCCCTGATCATGTTCAGGTGAATCTGTTTTTGTGCTTCGCGTTTATTTTTTGAAAACAAGGTGAAAAACCGATGGCTCTCCAAAAAACGCACCTGCAACTGGTTCCATTCCACTTCATTGGTCACTACCCCGTAGCGTAAGAACTCCAGGTAAAGCTCATTCCCAATCTCGAAGAAATCAGAGCGGCCCAGGTAATCCAGGTCAGCGTCACACATGATCTGCTGGAGCTTCGTCTCAGGATTTTGCGGTATTTTGGTAGCCATGATCAGGCCGCAGATGGTGTTTACCTGAGCGGGCGTGAACCCAAATTGGGGCAACTCCATCTTGGCAAGTTCTACTCCTTTTTCTTCGTGCTGCTGGTACGTTTCCAGAAAGCCGGTGTCATGGTACAAGGCGCCGGTTTTTAACAGCAGAAGTTCTTCCTCATCTGTGACAGCCTCTTCCTTCGCAATAGCTTCCACCTGGGTGAGCACATCTAAGGTATGGGCCACCGAATGATAGGTTAACAAAGGAGACAACCCTTGCTTTAATCTAGCTAATACATGCTGTTGCAGATCAGGAAAAGAGATTTTCGGCATAGATCATTCGTAGAGTGGAACAGAGGAAATAAAGCTACTAAAATGATCATACTTTGCAAGCTTCGCGGGGCAAGACTTCCGCTAACGTGCTTCACTGGTGTAAAAAGTAAGTTCCTGTTTAAGGGCTGATTTTAGAATATCAGCCCTTAAACAGGAACAAATAGCTTATTAAGTCCCTACCCGCCTAAAACATAAAACCTATACGCGCCGATAGCCTTTTGAAGGAATGCTCTTCAGTGATAATAGCGTTGTTATTCCAGGGTAGGGGTTCTTTGGTGGTGGCGCGTTGGGTTTTGTAGCCCAGACTGAAGCTGAAGGCGGTATTGTTTCCGGTAGACACGCGCATGCCCAAAGCAGGGTTGAACATCCAGCCGCCTTTATTTTCAATCTGATCAGATTCATCGCTCAGGAAGGTGGTTCCGTAACCGGCATCTACACTATAGAAAGGGCTCACGCGGGTGTTCAGCAAGGTGCCACGCAGGCCGAGTGCAATTGGAGTAACCAGGACCTGGTTGTATAAATCCAAACCCGTAGTGACTCCTAGACTAAAAAGACGGTGAAAACGGTACCCGTTGAAGATGGTAACGGTAGGTGATGTATCTGCGGTGGAAGGGGCATTGTCTTTGTTATCCTGGTACAGGAAACCTAGTTCAATGCTGCCCTGGTATCTGCCGGGAGCTTCCACTGCGTGGTTATTTTCCTGCGCTTGGGCGGCGGAAGTTAACAGCAGCAGCCAGGGGAGGAGAGCAAAAAGCAATTTCTTCATTTAAGATTGGGCAGGTTTAACCGGAATTTTGCTCACTAGTTTAATATCAGTCGGGTTGCTGTAATCGTACTGGTACAAACCATCATCCCCCACCATAAGAAGCGTGCTCCCCAGCGGAATCACATCATAGGCATGTAAATTCTGGAAGTGCTTGCGCAGATTGTCTGTCACTTGCAACGGATTTTTGATATCAAAGATTTTCAGCCCGTAGGTGCCTTCACAGAGGAAAAGCAAAGATTGGTCAATGCCCAACCCATGCGGGTTTTGCATAGGATAAGTTTTTACATGTTGCGGGTTACGCGCATCTTTAATGTTGATCACTTCCAGTTGATTGGTGAAGCCATTGCACGCGTTCCCAGAACGTAAAGTCACCCAGGCCAAGTCTCCGTCTACCACCACCGGGTCACAGCTGTTTACGTGCGCATAGGTAGACAAACGTACCGGATTAGACGGGTTGCTGTTGTCATAGATGTGCATGCCCGTGGTAGAACCAATGAAGAGCTTGTCCTGGTACGGGAAGATGGTTTCTATGCCCCAGCCCAACTGAATGGTATTTCCTCTCTGCGGATGCGCCTGGTCTGAAATGTCAAATAACTGCAAAGAGCTGGCATTCACGGCGTAAAGATGATCTCCGGTAATGGTAAACCTAGCCATAGAACCTCCTTTTCCGCCGGGAGCGGTACTCAAAGGTGCTTTTGATGAGTTTAGCTGAAATCCTCCTGAACCCACATTATCAAAAAAGACTACTCCTTGGTTATTACCATCGCAGTCTCCCTGGTATGGTTCTGTCACTACTTTTTCGTTGTATTTCGCTATAAACGTCTCCGTCTGCGCGCTGATGAAGGTGTTGTTGATGGTGAAAATGTTTTCAACCCGGTTTAGAAGTTTTACCGTCAAAGGATTGGAGATGTCCATAACAACCAGATCTATGTAGTTATCTGCGTACAGGAAATCTCCTTTTACCGCCAGGTCTACATTGCCTGGTATGGCGATAAAGCTGAGTCGTTGGGGCGCAGCCGGATTGCTGTTGTCAATGATATGGATGCCTTCCTGCTGCTCATTCACGAAAAGATAATGCCCATATGAGTAGATTTTTCCGGGCTTTTGCAACTCTCGGGGCGCTTCAATTTTAACCGAGTTCTTGAGTTCGGCTTTGGTCATATACACCGGTACATAGACCGTGTAAGTGATGGTAGACTGACAGTCATCGGTACAAGAGCCCAGCAACAGCCCATTAAGCAAGACCAGCCAAAGGAATGTCAGCTGAAAAAAAGGAGTAGATTTTTTCTGCATACACGTGTAGTTAGAGGATAAGTTAATGTCTAAAAAGAAACGCCTTTCAAGCAAGAGCCACCTACCACCTGAAAGGTTGCATGTCCCTTCTCAATCCGATCAATTTATTTCCTATCAAAGGCTCTGACCAGCAGGATTGAAACAGGCTGCTTGATTCTGACAGTAGGTAAATAACCTTTACTGCGTTTTTTAGGGCTGTTTTAACTAAAGTAATGTGGATTCAGGTAAGCAACTATCCAATACGGACGCAGTATAATTTCAGCTTTTTCCATGCAGACTCCTCCGCTGCGGCGGGCCCACGCTCGTGTCCGCAGGCATAGCTGAACTCTTCCTTGCTGAGTTGCATAAGAGGATCATGTACGCGTGCGGACACGAGCCGGGGGCTCGCGCCAGCGGAGGGTTTTTAAAATGGTTTTGCAAAAACTGCCAAAAAGAGAATTTCTGATGGAATGAGACGATGATGAATGGGTAAAGAACTGGAGAGGTTGGGTCAAAAACCGTCGTCTTCAGCATCATGGGGTTGAATGCCTGGCGGATTGAACAGGCCCCAACGGTCGGTGATGTAGTTCCACTGGTCAAAGCCTTGTACCCAGTCCACAAACAGAAAGCGGTATTCTTCTACGGCATCGCGCAGCAGTTGAAAATAATGGACATCCTTAAACCCGAACATTTCCAGGCTATGGCAATGGGAGAGGAGGTCTTGGGCCGCTTTCCTGATGAGGGTAGCGTTTTCCATGCGTAAATCATAGAGATCAGCGGCCTCGGCGCCGGCAACTTTCACGGTTAAGAAGGAAGCATCCAGCAACATGAATTCCTTCAGAGAAGAAAGGACTTCGTTCTCCTCTTCAATCAAGGCCACAATTTTTTTGGTAAGGCTGAATATCTCCCGCCCTTTCAAGTACAACGGGAGTTGCTCAGGCACGGCGAAGCCTTCATCGTCATTGGGAGGAAGCATGGGCAGATGGCTTTTGAGTAAATCTAGCGAAGAATCAGGTAAAGAGTACCATTGCTGAAGGATTTTTTGCCAGCTAGACAGGTGCTTTCCAGTATGATGTTAAGAGAAAAGGAGGTACTCTGAAGTGGCACTCTTGATTAGCCTTACAAACCATTGCTAGAAAGCTATTTCTTATTTCTGCCGGGTAAAGTGAGTTCTGGACAAGGAGCTTGCATGTCTGGTGCCAAGGGCATCATGTTCCAAGAACCGGAGACAAAATCTGTAATATAATCTAAAGAATGCCCCAACCGATTCAACCGAATGGCAAGCACCAGATTAGCTACTGACAACTGTTCTGTTGGCGCAAAATACTGATGTGACTTAAGGTGACTACCATAAATATTGTCCATAGATGAAGTAGTTAACTCTATAACTGTATTAGCAATACTAGAAACAACTTTGGAAAATACTAAATCTAAAGCATCAGAACAAAGTTAAGAAGCAATTAATTTCTTTGTTCCAGTTAAAAAAACTGCTGATAAGATAAGATAGAAAAGCCTCCCAAAAATCTTTTAAGAGGCTTTTAAAGTGAATTCAGTTATACTTTTTTAAATTTTGGACTATGCAACCAGAAGATAAGTCTTTGACAGGCAGTCTTTTTTGCAGAAATTCACATTTATCAAGAGAGTGCAATTAGAACTGCAGATCAAATGAACTATTAAAAACTTTGCAATTTTTGGGTGATTTCCTCAATTACCTCTTCGGCCAGACGCTCAGCTATTTCATCTATTTCAGGGCCAGACCAAGCTTGTAAATAAGCTTTTTCCAGCCAGGAGGTACTTTTGTCTGGACCAATCTGGTACGTGTAATACGCTAACTTAAATACCAGCTCTTTGCTTAAATCGAAGGTTTGAGTTCCGGCCCGGTGGAAACCATTGAGCCGCAGCCGAAGTCCCACTTGTTGCACGTTGCCATTGTCTATACTGATCTCCTGGTCTGAGTAGTTGTTGGGGTCTTTGGTCCAGGTATCAACCACTTTCTCCAGATTGAAATCATCAAAAAGCGGGAATACCTCTGTTAAATTTTGATAGATGCGCTCTGCCAGTTGGGGCAGAATTTTATTATAAAGGTGAAGAATGGCTTCTTTGTCTTTGGTATGCTGCACTGTTGTTGAGTTGAGTAGTGGTGTAAGTGGAATGTTCTAACTAACGTAAAAGATGTAAAGTTGGTGGGCAGGATAGCATGAAATACAGAAAGTGGTCCGAATTGTAGGAGTATTGGTAAAAAACTACTTTTGCCAAGATGAGTGACTTTGAGAATAGTGAAAGTGTTGCCAAACTCTTAGGGATTAGCAGAATCTTGTTTAGGGCTTGTTTTACAGAAAATGGCGTGAAAACAGTTCACCAAAGGGCATAAAAAAAGCCTTGCCAAAGGGCAAGGCTTTAATTCAATGTCTTTATGACTAAAGACTAAGCGAGTCTAACGTTTACTGCGTTTAGCCCTTTTTTGCCTTCTTTCAGTTCAAATGTAACTTCGTCATTTTCTCTGATTTCGTCTACCAAACCAGAAACGTGTACGAAATACTCTTGGTTTGAATTGCTGTCTTTAATGAAACCGAAGCCTTTTTCGGAGTTAAAGAATTTTACTTTACCGTTGTTCATATTGTTTTTAATTATACAGGTAGTACCAAGTAAGTAAAAAAAACGTTCAAAAGTATCTTTTTAAAAGAAAAAATATTTTTCCTTCGTACTAAAACCATTTTGAAAGCACCTTTAGACTGTAAAAAATAAGCGAGGTCCCTTGTACAGGAACCTCGCTTATTTTTATTAAAGTAAGTATTATTTCGTCAGTACCATTTTATTGCTGATCTCTTTTCCAGAAGTAGACACCTTGTAGAGATAAGTACCAGTAGGAAGATTGCCTGCCTGAAAAGGTACTGTGTACGTACCGGCTGCTTTCTCTTCAGCTACCAGGGTGCGCACTTTACCACCCTGCAGGTTATATACCTCAACAGTTACATATCCAGCTGTCTCCAGTGAGTAGGAGATAGTAGTGCTACCTGAAAAGGGGTTGGGATAAGAAAAGTTTTTGCCGTTTTCCTGTGCGGGAATTCCTAGCAGGGCAGCTGAATTGGTAGCTACTGGTTGCATACCGGCGTTCCAACTGTCATGGGTACGGGTGACAATCACAGCAAACTCGCCGCGGGTAACATTCTGCAATGGTTTGAAGCTGGCATGCAGTTTAGGCAGCAAGTCAAACGGCCCCTGGCTTACGGTGTAAAAAGCATTTATGAGGTTTAGCTCTAACGCCACACTCACATAACCTTCAAGCCCCGCCGGAATGGTGGCTGCGTCATCTAACGGGTACGTTTTGCCATCTACTGTCACGGTTACTTTCTGCCCATTGCGTTGTGCCGCAAACTCTTCTAACCCTAAAGACTGTACCAATGAATAGGCTAACTGTGCCCGGGTAACTGTGCCATAAGGATTGAACTTACCTGTAGAGGAGGTTTGCATTACTCCTTGGTAGATTTGGGTCCGATCTTTGAGAGCGGCTCCTTTGGCTAAAACCGATTCTGCCAGCAGCAACTGGGCGCCGCTCACGTCATTCACAGATGTTGCGCCAGTAGTGGGCTTATATTGCCGGACACCTTGCCCCATCATTAAATACTCAGCCAGCTGAATGCGCTTCAAAGTTTCATTGGGTTTAAAACCATTGCCTAAAGCATCTACCAGGCGTTTAGAAACTGCCATTTTGATGGAAGCCTCAGCGGGATGACCAGCTATATCGCCAAGACCACTAGTGCCGGTGGTCTGCGTTCTGATGAGCGTTCCGTTTATTGTTTCTGGGAATGCCACTCCGTTCAAGCCTTCGGCTTTCAGAGTCCAGGTGCCCGGCTCTGGAGAGGCCACTGCCATTCCCCGGTCTGGGTACAACACAAAGGTCACTGGAATACCGGAGCGATACTCTTGCCCACTGGGAGATAGTAAAATCAGATTTACAGGGTTTCCGGTTTGGCCCAGCAAACCGGTCGCATTGAATTTAGCTTCTAAGCTGTTGGTGCCGGGAGCCACCTGAAAGGTGATTTGATTTCCGGTAGTCAGAATAGGGTTGAAGTTAATGCTGAAATTCTGAGTTTCTGTGGAAGTGTTCACCGTGCTGTAGAACTTCCGGTTGTAATTCAGGTAAGACCCAAAGGCAGTATTTCTGTAAATGTTGTCAATAGCGGCATACGCATTTACATAACCCGCACCTACTTCCCAGGAGTCATACCCCGGCATGTTGGTTGCTGTTTTCTGTAGGATCTCCTTTACCTGGGCAGGGGTGAGCGAAGAGTTCGCCTCCAGCATTAATGCTACTATACCTGCTACGTGCGGAGTTGCCATTGACGTTCCGCTCATGTGCGTATAAAAGGGAATATAGGCAGGTTCCAGTAACTCGGCATCCATCTGCACAGATAAGGAAGCCACCGGTGCAATGGCTCTGGTAGAAACCACATCAACCCCAGGCGCTACAAGGGTAGGTCGGTTCTCGTATTGCCAGTTTTCCCCGTTCACGGTAAAGCTTCCGCCTTCACCTTTCACCCCTCTGGAAGAGAAATCAGCCAATTTCCCGAATTTATCTCCCGCTCCCACAGATATTACCCAAGGAGCAATGGCATACGGGTTGTGCGTATCTGAACTGGGGCCATCATTTCCGGCGGCAAACACAGACACTATACCAAGGTCATAAGCCTTTTTAGAAATCACGTTCACCGGATCGGCTGGGTCAAAGTCGCCACTGGTACCCCAGGAATTACTGATTACTCTAATGCCGTACTGGTATTGGTGCGTTAAAGCGTAATCATAGCCCCCAATGGCATCCAGAATAAACAAGGCAGCGCCAGAACCATACCCTATCAGATTAGCTCCGGGAGCAGCCCCGGCATATTCTCCACTTGATCTTGCGCCGTTTCCGCCTACCGTACCTGCGCAATGGGTGCCATGCCCTGAGTTAGTATCTGTATTTGGCACGTTTTCCAGATAAGTAACCGGAAGTAAAGTAGAAAGGGAGTTTAGATTGATGGAGCCCAAAACATTCTGTACCAAGTGATTTCCCAGTTTAATGTCTTCGTGGGTGCCGTCTACGCCGCTGTCATTGATCATGACCCCCACCCCTTTGCCAGAAACCGGTACTCCTTTGTTCTTAGAGATAAAAGTTGGATCTGTGCGCAAGCGTTGCACTCCTGTAATGTGGGTGCTATTACTATTGAAATAGGTGAGTTTCTTGTTCAGGTAAACAGATTTGACATAAGGGCTTTTAGACAGAGCCTCTACTTGCGCGGGAGTAGCAAGAAGCCCAGCCATGGGTACGCTCTTGAACAATACCCCTTTGGTTAAACCCAAGGTGTTTAAAAGTTGGAGGTGGGTTGGGGTAGGCGCTCCATTACCTGTAAATGTAACCACCACTTGTACTGGTGCAGTCGCTGTTTGAAGTGCCTGAATTAGATGCGAATCAATGATAGCCTGTGCAAGAGACTGGTGGCCCAGCAGCAAGGCTGCCCATATAACGGTTAGTACTTTCTTCATACATCAAATAGTAAAGGTGAAACATAGGTGAGAATTAAGTAAGAGGTAAATAATTGTACTTATTAAAAACGATGAAAACTGAATTTTCCCCGTTTTCCCAAAACAATCCCCTTCAGCTTATACAGAAAGCTTTCCAGAGGTTTAGGTGCTGAAGAAGGTAAAAAGTTGGTAAGAAGTAAACTAGATTTTTCTTCTCTACTACAAACGAAAAGAAAATGTTTTGGAATATTTGGGCTGAATTTCAATTAGGATTTTTTTAATATTATATAAAAATATACTAACGCCTGAGTCAATAGTGGTCAAGGTTATCTGAGGGAGATATAAGAAAGTCATTCTGAGCTGGAAATTGTAGCTCTGCTGTCAGAATCTGGGATGAGTTAATCTTGAAAGAACATCATAGATGGAGGGAGATTGGCCAAGAGGAGGAGCGTCTGTGCCAAAGTCGTTTGCGGTCCGTTTACACAAAATAGCCATAAATGCGTCAGTGGGTTCCCCGCTTCAGCAGAGAGGGTAGGTGAAGCTTCCCTAAAATTACCTAAAAAGAAAATCAAACAAACATTTGACTTTTATAACATAACTCAGTATACTTGTTTTAAATCTGCTTATAGTTTTATGCTGTTGCCTGAGAACAGGCGCTTAACCAAACCTCTTTGCAGAAGAACAAGTGGACAAAACACGAAAAAAGAAAGACATTCGGCGCGAAGGCATCATAGAAGAGGCCGCCAAGCTTTTCAAACAGAAAGGCTTCGGGGGAACGTCTATGCGTGATTTGGCCGAGCAGGTTGGGATGGATGCCGCCACCATGTACCACTACATCAGTTCCAAAGACGAAATCCTGAAAACCATCTGCTTCGGTATTGCCCATACATATGTGACGCAGTTAGCGGAGATAGAGCAGGCAGCGCTTCCTTTTACCCAAAAAATCAAAGACCTCATCCGGCTGCACATTCATCTGATGACGACCAAAGGCCCTGAGGTGTCCGTCACCAACAATGACTGGAAGTACCTTTCGGAGGAGACGTTGCAGGAATTCAAAGGCTTGAGAAGTCAGTATGAGAAGAGTTTATTGGCTTTGATAGAAAACGGCGTGAAGGCGGGCGAACTGAAACCGGTGAACACCTCGGTGGCGCTGTTCACGCTGCTATCAGCAGTGCGGTGGGTGGAACTCTGGTGGAAGCCTAACCGCGGGATTTCTACCCAGGAATTAGAAGAGTCTATCCTCACCATTTTATTCAGGGGGTTAGAGAACACAAACCTATGAGCAGATTTCATAAAGTAAAGATAAAGCAGGTTCAGCGCGAAACGCACGACTGCGTGACCGTGACACTGGACGTGCCCGACGAATTGAAAGACACCTTCCGCTACACGCAGGGGCAATACCTCACGTTCCGGCGGCACCATAACGGCGAAGAACTCCGGAGGTCATACTCCATCTGTTCCAGTCCGCTGGAGAATATCTGGAAAGTGGCCATCAAGAAAGTGCCCGAGGGCCGATTCTCTTCCTTCGCCAATGAGGCGCTGCAACCCGGCGAGGAACTGGAGGTAATGCCGCCCATGGGCAAGTTCTACACTCAACTGCATCCCGAGCAGCAGAAAAGCTACGTGATGGTGGCGGCGGGCAGCGGCATTACGCCCATTCTCTCCATCATCAAAACCGTGCTGCTCTGCGAACCCAAAAGCCAGGTGCTGCTGCTGTACGGCAACCGCGGGCGCAACTCCATCATGTTCAAGGAAGAGATTGAAGGCCTCAAGAACAAATTCCTGAACCGCTTCAGCCTCTACCACGTGCTCAGCCGTGAACACGGCGATACAGATCTGAACTTCGGGCGGATTGACAAGCAGAAAACCCAGCTGTTTCTAGAGAAAATCATCAAAGCCGAGGAAATAGACGAGTGCTTCTTATGTGGACCGGAGGAAATGATCTTCGGGGCGAAGGAAGCGCTGGAAGAAGCCGGCGTGCCCAAAGAACGCATCCACTTTGAACTGTTCACCACCGCTGATTCAGGGCAGAAATCCCAAAAACGGGCCGAAAACGCCTTGGGGCATGAAGACAAGAAAAGCAAGGTGCAGGTGAAACTGGACGGCAATTACCTCAACCTGGAGATGTCGTACTACGGCAACACCATCTTGGACGCGGCTGCCGAGACCGGCGCCGATGTGCCGTATTCCTGCAAGGGCGGCGTCTGCAGCACTTGCCGCGCCAAAGTGCTGGAAGGCGAAGTGGAAATGGACGTCAACTACTCCCTGGAACCCGATGAAGTGGCCGCCGGCTACATTCTCACCTGCCAGGCCCGTCCGCTTACCGAAAGAGTAGTAGTGGATTTTGACCAATAAACCTGTAGGGGCAATCCCTTGTGGTTGCCCTAATACCAGTGACAACCGCAAAGGGCAACCACAAGGGATTGCCCCTACAAAGAAATATTCTGTTTAGGAGCCAATTTTCAGAAAAACGGCTCCGAAACGGAAACATCTGCCGCAAGGCCTTCAAGAAACGTAAGTATCAGTACAACTGTTAGAAAGGTATGGAAACGATCATAGAGAAATCACTGGAAGAAGTATTTGAAGAGAAGATCGCGAACGACATCCGCATAGAGCCGAAGGACTGGATGCCGGAGCAATACCGCAAGACGCTGGTGCGCCAAATTTCGCAGCACGCCCACTCCGAGATTGTAGGCATGCTGCCCGAAGGCAACTGGATTACCCGTGCCCCATCGCTCAAGCGCAAAGCCATTCTGCTCTCCAAAGTGCAGGACGAAGCGGGGCACGGACTTTACCTGTACAGCGCAGCAGAGACTCTGGGCACCTCCCGTGACCAGATGATTGCTGACCTGCATTCGGGTAAAGCCAAATACTCCAGCATCTTTAACTATCCTACCTTGTCCTGGGCCGATATAGGAGCCATTGGCTGGCTGGTGGACGGTGCCGCCATAATGAACCAGGTGCCTTTGATTAGAACATCCTACGGACCTTATGCGCGGGCGATGGTGCGGGTGTGCAAGGAGGAAAGCTTCCACCAGCGCCAGGGTTTCGAGATTATGATGTCCTTGTGCAACGGAGCACCCGCCCAAAAGAAAATGGCGCAGGAAGCCTTCAACCGTTGGTGGTGGCCTACGCTCATGATGTTCGGGCCGAAGGACTCTGAATCGCCCAATACCGAGCAGTCCATGCGCTGGAAAATCAAACGGTTCACCAATGATGAACTGCGCCAACGCTTCGTGGACATGATGGTGCCGCAGGCCGAGTTCCTGGGCTTGACCGTGCCCGACAAAGACCTGAAGTGGAACGAAGCCAAAAACGGCTACGACTTTGGGGACGTGGACTGGGAAGAATTCTGGAACGTGGTAAAAGGCAACGGCCCCTGCAATAAAGACCGCATCAGCACCCGCGTGAAAGCCCACCAAGAAGGTGCTTGGGTACGCGAAGCGGCCTTAGCCCACGCCCAGAAACGTGCCCAACGCGAAGCAACGGCCTAACTCCTGCATTTCATTCTCTCATTCAACCACTCAATCTCTCAATCAATCCATGAGCCAGCAAAAAGAATGGCCCCTGTGGGAAGTCTTCATTAGAAGCAAACAAGGCCTTGACCATAAACACGTAGGCAGCCTGCACGCCGCAGATGCCGAGATGGCGATTCAGAACGCCCGCGATGTCTATACCCGCCGCATGGAAGGGGTGAGCATTTGGGTGGTGGAGTCCAAGTACATCCACGCGTCTAACCCAGACGAGGCCGCCGCTTTCTTTGACCCGGCCAACGACAAAGTGTACCGCCACCCCACCTTTTATGAGGTGCCCGCGGAAATCAAAAACATGTAAGCGCCATGGACCTTCAACATACCCAAACCCCTGCGGTGCAGGACTATTCGCCGGAACTGCGGGCACTGCTGCTGGACTACACCTTGCAACTCGCGGATACCAGCCTAATTCTGGGCCACCGCCTGTCTGAGTGGTGCGGCCACGGGCCGATTCTGGAGCAGGACCTAGCCATGGCCAACATCGCGCTGGATTTAATTGGCGAAACCCGCAGCCTCTACCAGTATGCCGCAGAACTGGAAGGCAAAGGCCGCACTGAAGATGATTTGGCCTACCTGCGGGATGCAGTGGAATACAAGAACCCCCTGCTGGTGGAGCAACCCAACGGCGATTTCGGAGATACGGTACTGCGGCAGTTTCTCTTTGACGGTTTTCACTTCTTTTTGCTGAAAGACCTTCAAAACAGTTCTGACCAACGGTTGGCAGGTATCGCAGCCAAGTCGTTCAAAGAGGCCAGCTACCACCTCAAGTGGAGCTCAGAATGGGTTATCCGGTTGGGCGATGGTACCGAGGAAAGCAGACGACGCATCCAGAAAGCCATTGACAACCTCTGGATGTTCTCCGGTGAGCTCTTCCACATGACGGATACTGAGCAGCAACTCGCCCAGGCGGGTATTATTCCAGACTACGCCACTCTTCTGCCTCAATGGGAAGCCCACGTAACCAAAGTCTTTTCTGAAGCCATGCTGGAGGTTCCGCAGAATGTGTTCATGCAGAAAGGCGGCAAAACCGGCCGTCACTCAGAACACCTGGGCTACATACTTACTGAACTGCAATACCTGCAAAGAACCTATCCGGGTCTGGAGTGGTAGTCGTACTTTCCGTTTCGGAGCCGATTACCAGAAAAGATGCTTAAAACAGAAATTGATTAACACAGGAATTTCCTTTGTCTTGCTACCTGATACGTGCTACTTGATACCCCAAAATTGACTACCGAAGAGAAAATATGGCAGTTGCTGGAAGAGGTCTCTGACCCGGAGATTCCAGTCTTGAGCATTCTAGACTTGGGTGTATTGCGCCAGGTGCAGGTGCAGGAAGACGGCCGGGTGCAGGTGACCATCACGCCCACGTATTCGGGGTGCCCGGCCATGAACACCATTGCCGCCGATGTGAAGATGAAATTGCTCTCCGAAGGTTTCAAAAACGTGGCCGTGGACCTCCAACTCAGTCCCGCCTGGACCACCGACTGGCTCACGTCCGAAGGCAAGCAAAAGCTGGAGGAATACGGCATCGCGCCGCCCGTTGAACCCAACGGGGACATTCACGCGCTCTTCGGTCGCGACCCAGTGGTGCGTTGCCCGCTTTGTAAATCAGAAAACACCAAATTGACTAGTCAGTTCGGCTCCACTTCCTGCAAGGCCCATTACCAATGCCATGACTGCCTGGAACCCTTTGACTATTTCAAGTGCCTCAAATAAACCTATGAATCAAACTGACTACCTCAAATACTCCCTGGAAAACGGCGTGGCCACGCTTACCCTGAACCGGCCCAACGTCTTCAACAGCTTCAACCGTGAGATGGCGCTGGCTCTACAAGAGCACCTGCGCTCCATCGCCGAAAGTGAGGAAGTGCGCGCCGTGCTGCTCACCGGTGAGGGTAAAGCCTTCTGCGCCGGACAAGACCTGGCAGAGGCAACCGGTCCTTACAGCATGGAAATCTCTGAGATTGTAGTGCAGCATTACAACCCCATCATCCTGCTGTTGCGAGAATTGAACAAACCCATTATAGCTGCCGTGAACGGAGTAGCCGCCGGGGCGGGGGCCAATTTGGCCTTGGCCTGTGACATCGTAGTCGCTAAAGAATCTGCCTCGTTTATTCAGGCTTTCAGCAAAATTGGGCTAATCCCAGACAGCGCCGGTACGTTTTTCCTTCCCCGGCTAATCGGCTTGCAACGGGCTTCGGCTTTGATGATGACGGGGGAAAAGGTGAGCGCCCATGAAGCCGTACAGATGGGCATGATTTATAAAGTGTTTCCTGACGATATTTTTGAAAATGAGGTCAAAACGTTGGCGCAGAATCTGGCCAAAATGCCTACTAAAGGGTTGGCGTACACCAAACAACTCCTGAACCAGACCTTCGGGAACACGCTGGACGAACAACTGCAACAGGAAGCGGTGTACCAGCAGAAAGCCGGTAAGACCCAGGATTTCCAGGAAGGGGTTGAAGCCTTCATCCAGAAACGAAAACCTAATTTCACAGGACAATGATAGTAGGTATTATTGGCAGTGGGGCCATGGGGGCCGGCATTGCCCAGGTCATCGCCACGGCGGGGCACAAAGTCCATTTACTGGACAAGAACACCCAGGCGCTGGAGCGTGCCGCGCAGCAGATTAAGAAAGCCTTGGGGAAACTTTCGTCCAAAGGTAAGCTCTCAGAAATTGCCGTCATGGACATCACCGACCGGCTGCACTTCACGGAATCCTACCAGGACTTCGGTGACTGTGACCTGGTGCTGGAAGCGGTAGTAGAAGACCTGGAGGTGAAGCAAAACTTATTCCGGGAGCTGGAAATGATTGTACCCCAGGATTGTATCTTGGCTACCAACACTTCCTCCTTGTCTATCACCTCCATCGCTTCAGCGTGTGAGAAACCGGAGCGCTTCATTGGGATTCACTTTTTCAACCCAGCCCCGCTTATGCCGCTGGTGGAGGTGATTCAGGCGGTGCAAACTCAGGAGGGCCTGGCCCAGGAAATAAAAGAAATAGTGGAGTCTTGGGGCAAAACGCCGGTGCTCGCCAAAGACATGCCGGGCTTCATAGTGAACCGCGTGGCCCGTCCGTTCTACGGCGAAGCCCTGCGTATTCTAGAGGAAGGCATTGCGGACATCGCCACCATTGACTGGGCCATGACGGAACTGGGCGGCTTCAAGATGGGCCCGTTCACCCTCATGGACTTCATTGGCCATGACGTGAATTACCGCGTCACCGAATCGGTGTTCACGTCCTTTTTCTACGACCCCCGCTACAAACCTTCTTTCACCCAGAAAAGGTTGTTTGAGGCAGGCTACTTCGGGCGGAAATCAGGGCGAGGCTTCTATGATTACCGCGAAGGTGCTCTGGCTCCCGAACCTAACAAAGACGAAGCCTTGGGCCGAACCATTCTCCAACGCATTCTGGTCATGCTCATCAACGAAGCCGTAGATGCTTTGGCCTTGAATGTCGCTTCCAAAGAAGACCTGGAACTGGCCATGACCAAAGGCGTGAATTATCCCAAAGGCTTGTTGGCCTGGGCCGATGAACTAGGCCTTGAAAAAGTGCTGGAGACGCTGGATAATCTGTACCACGAGTACCACGAAGATCGCTACCGAACCAGCCCTTTGCTGCGCAGAATGGTGCGAGAGAACAGAACATTTTTAGGTTAACCACTTAGGAAAAAGGCTTAAACGTTTATTATTCACTCGCTCGCCTCTGGCGAGTGTGAGCTACGTGTGGCGTCCCGCCGCATAGAGGGCGTTTATTTAGAAAGAGCTGAGAAGCGGCCAGAGGCCGCAGGTAGCCCACACTCGCCAGAGGCGAGCGAGTATGAATTTAAGATTTGACGCTGGTTCAACCAGATAATAAAGATAAAATGAAGCAAGCATATCTAGTGGACGGCATCCGGACGCCCATCGGGAACTTTGGCGGGGCATTAGCCACTGTACGGCCAGATGATTTAGGTGCCCTGGTGATTCAGGAATTGATGAAACGCAATCCATCGGCTGACCCTGCGGCTATTGCCGAGGTCATCATGGGCTGCGCCAACCAGGCCGGGGAAGACAACCGCAACGTGGCGCGTATGTCGCTGTTGCTGGCGGGTTTGCCTTTTTCGGTGCCGGGTGAAACGGTTAATCGCCTTTGTGCCTCCGGGTTGTCGGCGGCAGTGGCGGCAGCTCGGGGAATTCAGTGCGGCGACGGTGACCTGTACGTGGCTGGCGGATTGGAGAACATGACGCGCGGTCCGTGGGTTATTTCCAAAACCAGTACGCCGTTCGGGAGAGATGCTCAGATGTTTGACTCCAGCTTCGGTTGGCGCTTCGTGAACCCGAAGATGCATGAGGTATTCGGGACCGATGGCATGGGCGAGACCGCTGAAAATCTAGCCCGGCGCGAAGGCATCACCCGCGAAGACCAGGACGCGTTTGCCGTGTGGTCGCAGCAAAAAGCGGCCAAAGCACAGGAGAATGGAATTCTAGCGCAGGAAATTGTGCCGGTGAACATTCCGCAGAAGAAAGGTGAACCCAAGGTGTTTGCCCAGGATGAGTTTCTGAAACCAACTACCACCCTGGAAGTACTGGCCAAGCTGAAACCAGCTTTCCACAAGGAAGGCACCGTGACGGCCGGCAACGCCTCTGGGTTGAATGACGGGGCCGCTGCGCTTTTATTGGCGTCTGAAGAAGGCCTGAAACAATACAATCTCACACCCAAAGCCCGCTTCGTGGCCATGGGTGCCGCCGGCGTAGAACCCAAGTACATGGGCTTCGGGCCGGTGCCCGCCACTCAGATGGCGCTTAAAAGGGCTGGACTCTCCCTAAAAGACATCGACCTGATTGAAATAAACGAAGCCTTCGCCTCACAGGTCTTGGCTTGCACGCGCGGTCTGGGCATTGACGACCATGATTCCCGCATCAATCCCAACGGTGGCGCAATTGCGTTGGGGCACCCACTGGGCATTAGCGGCGCCAGAATCCTGAACGCCGCCGCGCTGGAATTGCAACGGCAACAAAAACGCTACGCCTTGGTGACCATGTGCGTGGGCGTGGGGCAAGGGTACGCGGTAATTATTGAGCGGGTATGATTTACGAGTTCAACGGGTATGTTCCGGTGGTGCATGAGAGCGCTTTTGTGCATCCGCAGGCTACGGTCACGGGCAATGTCATCATCGGGAAGAACGTGTATGTGGGTCCCGGTGCGGCTATCAGGGGTGACTGGGGCGAAATCATCATTGAGGATAATTGCAACGTGCAGGAGAACTGCACCCTTCACATGTTTCCAGGCACCACGGTGCACCTGAAGGAAATGGCGCACATCGGGCACGGAGCCATAGTTCACGGCGCTACTATAGGCAGGAATGTGTTGGTGGGCATGAACGCCGTCATCATGGACCGTGTAGAGATTGGCGAAGAAAGCGTGGTGGGTGCGCTCTGCTTTGTACGCGCTGATGAGAAGATTCCGCCCCGCAGTGTAGTGGTAGGCAATCCGCATAAGATTGTGAAGCAGGTAAGCGACGAAATGCTGAACTGGAAAACCGAAGGCACCCAGATTTACATGCAACTTCCAGCTGATTGCTATGCGACCCTGAAGCCCTGTGAACCGCTGCGCGATGTACCAGCGAACCGAAAGAAGCAGAACACCAGTTACCAGACCTGGAACGAACGGAAAGGCGAGTAGAGAACTACTTTTAGAGCCTGTTTTTTGAAAATCGGCTTCAAAACGCACTTCAACCAAACTCTACTTTTCTGCACATTAAAGACTAACAACCAGAAACTAACAACTAAAAATATGACCGCAGTATTGCAGAATTATGCCATGGGCCAATGGACGCCTGGTTCTGGAAAAGAAAGCGAGATTTTGGACGCCGTCACCGGTGAGCTCATTTATACCGGCTTTAGCGGCGGGTTAGACTTTGAGGCCATGCTGGAATACGGCCGGGAGAAGGGAAACAAAGCCCTCCGGAAGATGACATTTCAGGAGCGGGGGCGTATGCTCAAAGCGCTGGCGCTGCACCTGACGGAAAGAAAAGAAGACTTCTACAAACTCAGTTACCGCACCGGAGCCACCCGCGCAGATAGTTGGGTGGACATTGAAGGCGGCATAGGCAACCTGTTTGCTTATGCATCTCTGCGCAAGCAGTTCCCAGACAAGCCGTACTACGTGGAAGATGAACCCATCGGGTTATCAAAGGGCGGCACGTTCATGGGGCACCATATTCTGGTTCCCAAAGAAGGCGTGGCCGTGCACATCAATGCCTACAATTTCCCGGTGTGGGGCATGTTGGAGAAGATTGCTGTGAACCTGCTGGCCGGTATGCCCGCCATCGTGAAACCAGCGCCGATTACAGCGTTTCTCACGGAGGCCGTGGTGCGCGAGATCATCAACTCCAAGCTACTGCCCGAGGGAGCGTTGCAGTTAGTCACGGGTACCGGTGAAGGCATTCTGGACCACCTCACGTACCAGGACGTGGTCACGTTCACCGGCTCGGCGCATACCGGAAGGTTGCTGAAAGCCCATCCGCGGCTCATCCAGGAAGCGGTGCCGTTTACCATGGAAGCTGATTCTCTGAATAGCTCTGTGCTGGGCGAAGACGCGGTACCCGGCACGCCGGAGTTTGACCTGTTCATCAAAGAAATACGCAAGGAAATAACGGCTAAGGCCGGGCAGAAATGTACCGCCATTCGGCGCGCCATTGTGCCGGAGAAATTGGTGGAGGACGTGCAGATTGCGCTGGGCCGGGAGCTTTCCAAAACCGCCATCGGTGATCCGCAGGCGGAAGGAGTGCGCATGGGTGCGTTAGTGGGAAGGGAGCAGTTGAAGAAGCTACGGGAGCAGGTGAAAGAACTCGCCAAACAGACCCCCATCATCTACGGCGACCTGGAAAAGGTGAATCTGATTGGTGCCGATGCCGAAAAAGGAGCCTTTATCTCGCCCATAGTCATGCTGAATCCTGAGCCTTTCCGCCTGAGAGACACGCATGAAGTAGAGGCTTTCGGGCCGGTGGCTACCATCATGCCCTACCAACATCTGGACGAAGCCATTGAACTCACCAAATTGGGCAAAGGCTCGCTGGTGTCTTCCATCGCCACCGCTGATCCCGCCATTGCCCAGGAATTTGCCATTGGCGCCGCCACGCACCACGGCCGTATTCTGGTGCTGGACAATGCCTGCGCCAAAGAAAGCACCGGCCACGGTTCGCCCATGCCCATGCTCACGCACGGAGGTCCGGGCCGAGCAGGCGGCGGTGAGGAAATGGGTGGCATCAGAGGCGTAAAGCACTTTATGCAGCGGACCGCCATACAAGGTTCGCCTACTATGATTACCGCCATTACGGGCGTGTATCAGCAAGGCGCACAGCAGATAGAACTAGACGTACACCCGTTCCGGAAGCATTTTGAGGAGCTGGAAATCTCAGAGACTTGGGTGACGCACCGCCACACCGTCACCGAAGCCGATATCACTAACTTCGCCAACGTCTCCGGCGACCATTTCTACGCGCACGTAGACGCCACATCGTTGGAAGGCACCTTGTTCACCGGCCGCGTGGCCCACGGCTATTACATTCTCTCCAAAGCCGCCGGTATGTTTGTGGACCCAAAAAAAGGCCCTGTGTTGCTGAACTATGGTCTGGAGAACTGCCGCTTCACCAAACCCGTGTACCCCGGCATGACCATCGGGGTGAAGCTGACGGTCAAAGAAAAAGTAGCCCAGGAGAAACGCAGCGAAGAAGACGTCGCCAAAGGCATTGTGAAGTGGCTGGTAGATGTAACCGATGAAACCGGCGAAACCGTAGCCATCGCCACCATCATGACCATGGTGAAGAAGCGGGATCAGAGTTGATGTGGAGATTTGAAGATGTGAAGATGTGAAGATGATTGTGGTTCAATGGATGATTTTTGATTTGAGCTTATTTTATATGATTCAGCTTTACAATAAATCCGTGCCATAGTTTGGTTCGTTTTGAATCTATTAATTGAAAAACAGTGCAGAAACATAATCCTCTTTCTGGCGCGAGACTCCAGTCTCGTGAAATGGGATGTTGCGAGTCTCCAGACTCGCCGGGAAAGGTAAGAGGTGCAGTTACGCAATGCGTGAGATCGCTGCTGGAGCAGCGAGGATAGTCAGAGACTATCCTTCATCCATAGGCACGGGTCTGGAGACTCGCGCCAGTTTTAAGTAAGCATAAAAATCAATAAAGAAAAAAATGACTGAAACAGGCCACGTAAACCTTTCCATTGACGAAGCCGGAATAGGAACTATCACATTTTTTCATCCATCTCATAACTCACTGCCGGGAGCGATTTTAAACCAGTTTGGTCAAACTATTACAGAAGCTGGGCAAGACGAGCGGGTAAAAGTGATTGTGCTCAGGAGCGAGGGTGAGCGGACGTTCTGCGCCGGGGCTTCTTTTGATGAACTGATCTCCATTCAGAGCAAAGAACAGGGGCTGGAGTTCTTTTCGGGGTTTGCTAAGGTGATTAATGCTTGCCGTACGTGTGGTAAAATCATCATTGGGCGGGTGCAGGGGAAAGCCATTGGTGGTGGTGTGGGCGTGGCCGCCGCTACGGATTATTGCTTCGCGACGCAGCACGCGGCGGTAAAATTGAGTGAGATTGCCGTAGGCATCGGTCCGTTTGTGGTGGGCCCGGCGGTAGAGCGGAAGATTGGGTTGTCTGCGTTCTCGCAACTGGCGCTGGATGCCACTGAGTTCAGATCGGCCGCTTGGGCGAAGGAGAAAGGCTTGTATGCCGAGGTGTATGAAACGGTGGAGAAAATGGATGCGGCCGTGTTGGCGTTAGCCCAGAAGTTAGCCTCCTACAACCCAGCCGCATTGACGGCGCTGAAAGAAGTTTTCTGGCAAGGAACTGAACATTGGGACAAATTGCTGGTGGAACGGGCGGGCATTAGCGGTACGCTGGTGCTGTCAGATTTCACCCGAAACTTCATTCAAGGCTTTAAGCAGAAGTAAATAAACGCTTGTAAAACATGCCGATGGTCGGGGCAATCCCTGGTGGTTGCCCTTTGCGTTTCTTAGCGCAGAGGGCAACCACCAGGGATTGCCCCGATGTCTTAAAATAGACCGCCTTGTTCAGTATCTGAAATTCTCTTTTAAATTCAAGCGGTAAGTTAAGTTGCCTTTCCTTCTTCCAATTTTCCTTCGTTTGAACGAAATAGTTGAAAAATATAGGGGAAATGCGCAGAATCCTTTAAAATTACTTTTTCTCAAGAGAAAGTAACCATGGCATTCAGCTATAAACGGATCATTGTCAAGATTGGCTCTAATGTGCTCACGCAGGATAACGGCATGCCAGATGAAGCGCGCATGCAGCATCTGGTGGAGCAGATTTCAGCCTTAAAGAAGGAGGGGAAAGAAGTTATTGTGGTGTCCTCGGGCGCGGTGGCGTCGGGGAGAAGTCTTATTGGGGTGCCTGAGAAAACCGATGCGGTCAGTTCCCGGCAGTTGCTGGCTTCGGTGGGCCAAGTGAAACTCATCAATACCTACGCCAACCTGTTCAGCCAGCACCAACTGGTTTGCGCCCAGGTGTTGGTCACCAAAGAAGATTTCCGGGACCGGGGGCATTACCTCAACATGAAGAACTGTTTTCAGGTACTGCTGCAAAACAACGTGATTCCGGTAGTCAATGAAAACGACGTGATTTCGGTCACCGAACTGATGTTCACCGACAATGACGAGTTGGCCGGACTCATCGCCTCCATGCTCAATGCCGATGCCCTTCTGATTCTCAGCAACGTGAACGGCATCTACAACGGCGACCCCAAAGACCCTTCCAGTACGCTCATCAAAGAGATAGACGCTTCTACCACCGGTTTTTCCTCGTTTGTCACTACGCAGCGGTCGCAGTTTGGCCGGGGCGGCATGATTACCAAATGCCACATGGCTCGTAAAGTGGCGCAGTTGGGCATCTCGGTACACATCGCTAACGGCAAAACAGAAAATGTGCTTTTGAAACTGCTGAAAGGTGAACTGGAGAACACCCGGTTTTTACCTGATAAATCGGCATCGGGCAAGAAGAAGTGGGTGGCCCACTCGGGGACCTTCGCCAAAGGCGTGGTGCATATTAATGAAGGAGCAAAGGATGCGTTGTGCGGCTCCCAGAGTGCCAAAAGCCTGCTGCCCGTAGGAGTGGTGCAAATTGAAGGCGGTTTTCAGAAAGGAGACATTGTGAAACTGGTAGATGAGCAGAACCACCAGATCGGTTTCGGCATAGCCGAATATGGCTCAGAGAAAGCGCTGGAGCGCTTGGGTCAGCAGAAGCAGAAACCACTGGTTCACTATAATTACCTGTTTATTTCTCAGGATCTGGCCTAGCTTTCCTGCTTTTAGCTCAAAATAACCAAAACACGTGTAAAACGCTTCGGGATAAGGCATTATCCTGACAGAACTCTTCCAGATGCTATACAATGGAATACGTAGATTTATTCAGGAAAACACAGTTGGCCAGCCGGGGCTTGGGCGTACTTGCCCCAGATCTGGTGAATGCGGTAATACAAGACGTAGCCTCAGAAATTGCCAGGCAGAAGGACTTTCTACTCACTGAAAACCAGAAAGACCTGGCCCGTATGTCACCTGATGATCCCAAGTATGACCGGCTGCAACTCACGGAATCACGGCTCCAGGACATAGCGCTTGATTTAGAAAAGGTGGCTACGCTCACATCGCCCTTGGGCGAGGTGCTTTTGCAGAAAGAGCTGGAAAACGGTTTACAAATTTCAAAGGTGCGGGTGCCGTTGGGAGTGGTGGGTATTATCTATGAAGCGCGCCCTAATGTGACGTTTGATGTCTTTGCCCTCTGCCTGAAAACGGGTAATGCCTGTCTGCTGAAAGGCGGCAGCGATGCCGATTGTTCTAACCGGGCCATCGTGTACTTGATTCATAGAGTCCTGGAAAGACATGGGCTGGACCAGAACCTGGCGACCCTGCTACCGGCCAAACGGGAAGCCACCGAAGCTCTTTTGCAAGCCATTGGTTACGTAGATGTGCTCATTCCCAGAGGCAGCCAGGCCTTGATTGACTATGTGCGGCATCACGCCAAAGTACCGGTTATTGAAACCGGTGCGGGTATTGTGCATACCTACTTTGATGCCTCGGGAGAGGTGGAGAAAGGCCAGAACATCATTTTAAACGCGAAAACCCGGCGGGTGAGTGTCTGTAATGCCTTGGACTGTCTGCTGGTGCACGAAGACCGGTTGGCAGATTTAGCGGCTTTGCTCTCGCCCCTGGCCCCGCATCAGGTTGAACTCTACGCTGACCTTTTTGCTTACGCCGCGTTGGAGCAATCGTACCCCCGTTCTTTGTTGCACCTGGCCCAGGAAGAACATTTCGGCACCGAGTTTCTGTCACTGAGAATGGCCGTAAAAGCCGTCCCTAACCTTGATGCAGCCCTGGAACACATTGCCCGGTACAGTTCCAAACATAGTGAAGCCATCATTGCCGAAGATGCCCAGGCAACGGAGACTTTCCTGAACCGGGTAGATGCCGCCGCCGTGTACGCCAACACCTCCACCGCTTTTACAGACGGCGGGCAGTTCGGGTTAGGGGCCGAGATAGGCATCAGTACCCAGAAACTTCATGCCCGCGGACCTATGGGTTTGGAAGAACTCACCAGCTACAAATGGGTGGTCAGGGGAGATGGCCAGATCAGAGCATAGGCCCTGCTGTTTTAGTGGTGTTTTTACAAAAAGCGCCTGAATACAGACTTCAGCTACTAAAGAATATTTTCCAACGTACCTCACTCTTTGCACATGCGTCCTGTATACCTGCCAAAATTAGTTCTGCCCTTGCTGCTGTTGTTCACGTTCATGAGCGCGTGCCGCTCTTCCAAAGAAGTTTCTTTGCCCAAAGGAATTCCCATTGTGACCCGTGCCCAGTGGGGAGCCGTGGCGCCGGTATTGCCCCTGAAAACCCATGTGCCGCAGAAAATCACCATCCACCACACGGCCACTAACCAGAACCTGAACCGCACTCTGGAAGAAAAACTCAAAGCTTTGCAGAAATTCTCCATAGAGCGTAGCTCTCTTTCTGATGGGCGTGTGAAAGAACCCTGGGCTGATATTCCGTACCATTTCTACATTGATGTAAGAGGCCAGATTGGCGAAGGTCGTCCGCTCCAGTTTGTAGGAGATTCCAATACCTCGTATGATCCCACGGGGCATGCCCTGATTGTATTGGAAGGTAATTTCCAGACGGAGAAGGTCACTGAAGCGCAACGGAAAAGCCTGGAACAACTCACGTTAGCCATTACCAAACGCTGGAAGATTTCTGCCGATAATATCTCCGGGCACAAAGACAATGCCGCCACCGCCTGTCCGGGCGAGGACCTTTACCAGTTGTTGCCGCAACTGCGTGCATTGGTTAGCGCCAAGTAATTTGAACTGTAAAAAGCCTATGAAAGCCCTTCTCTTAATTGATATCCAGAATGATTTTATACCCGGCGGCGCTTTGGCGGTGCCCGAGGGAGATACCATTCTGCCCTTAGTGAACGCCTTACAGCCCCGGTTTGACTTGGTGGTAGCCACCCAAGACTGGCACCCGGCCCAGCACAAAAGCTTTGCTTCCCAACATAAAGGAAAGCAGGTATTTGGAACCACTCAACTGAATGGCTTGGACCAGGTGCTTTGGCCCGACCATTGCATTCAGGGTTCGGCCGGGGCCGAGTTCTCGCCTGAACTGGATATGAAAAGGGTAGAGGCCATCTTCCGGAAAGGAACCAATCCCGAGATTGATTCTTACAGCGGTTTCTATGACAACGGGCACCTTAAATCCACCGCCTTGGCCGAGTACCTGAAAGGGAAAGGTGTAACAGACGTGTACCTGGTTGGTCTCGCCGCCGATTTCTGTGTCGCATTCACGGCACTAGATGCTTTGCAGGAAGGATTCCGTACTTATTTCATTGAAGATGCCACTCGTGCCATCAACGCCGAAGGCTTTGAAAAGATGAAAACTGCAATTATGGCCAAAGGTGGTCAATTCATCCAAAGCCACAGTCTGCTCCAATAGTTTGTATTCGTGAATTCTCACGCAATCCCTCCCCCTTTAAAGGGAACGAATTGCGTGCTACAAATTAGATGGTCTATAATACCCGTGTTTAGAGCCTGTTTTAGCTAAAACAAGCTCTAAATACGAGAAAGCATTTATTCTTCTCTGTTTTGGGCGTTTTTTCTGAGCTCCATTATCAACGCCATTTTCTTGTCGTGCAGTTGTTCTTCCAGACCTACTTTGTAGGTGTGCGGATTAAGGAAGCGGCGGTTAGTTTCGTGGAGGAGGTTGAGTTGCTGTTTGGTGCGTTTCTGGATGGCCGGTAAATCTGGGGAAGTGTAGACTAGTTTTCCATCCCGGAAAACGGGCACCAAGAGGTCTTCGTGGGTGCATTCTCTGGAAAAGCTTTTCCGTTGGGTGGGGTCGTTGGGGTGCACCATGGTGGCCGCCTCGTTGATGCCTAATGGTTCAGAGTAGAGCATGTCGCCCACAATGTTGTTGCCTTTGTAGAACCGGCGGACCTGCAGAATACCCGGCGTAGAGATTTTAATGAGCTGTTCAGAAAGCTTCAGTTTATACTCCCATTCCCCATCGGCTTGCCGAAGCGCGGCCAGTTTATAGACTCCACCCAGCGCAGGTTGGTCATAGGCGGTCACCAGTTTAGTCCCGATTCCCCAGGTATCAATGCGGGCTCCCTGTATTTTCAAACTTTGGATGAGGTGTTCGTCAAGGTCGTTGCTGGCCAGAATGGAAACCTCGGGGAAACCTGCCTCATCCAGCATTCTACGTCCCTCAATGCTCAAGTACGCCAAGTCGCCAGAGTCCAGCCTGATTCCTTTGAGTTCACTGCCGTTCTCCCGCATTTTTTTGGCTACGGCAATGGCTTTTTTGATACCGTCCAGCGTGTGGTAGGTATCCACCAGAAAGACAGAGTCGTGGGGAAACACATCGGCGTACGCCGAGAAAGCTTCCTGTTCTTCGTCAAAGGACATGACCCAACTGTGGGCGTGCGTGCCTTTCACCGGAATATTGAACAATTGCCCCGCCAGCATGTTGGAGGTAGCGCCCACGCCGCCAATAAAAGCCGCTCGGGCCGCTGAAAGCGCCCCATCTGGTCCCTGGGCCCGGCGCATGCCAAATTCCAGCACCGCATCGCCTTGAGCGGCATCTACCACGCGGGCTGCCTTGGTAGCAATGAGCGTCTGGAAGTTGAGGATGGTCAGCAGAGGGGTTTCCAGCAACTGACATTGCAGGATAGGGCCTTTGATGCGCAGCAGCGGCTGGTTGGGAAACACCACCGTTCCCTCGGGGATGGCGTCTATCTCACAGCTGAATTTCAATTTACCCAGGTGCTCCAGAAAGCCGTCCTCAAACAAGCGCTGTCCCTGGTTACCGGTGAGGCTGCGTAGGTAGGAGAGGTCGTCTGGGGTGATTTGGAAGTTCTGCAGCAGGTCTATGGCATCTGACAAGCCGGCACATACGGTGTAGCCGCCTTTAAAGGGGTTATTTCTGAAATACAGGTGAAAAACCGCTTCCTGTTTCGCCATTCCTTTTTGCCAATACCCTTGTGCCATGGTCAGTTGGTACATGTCGGTGAGCAAGGCGAGCGAAACTTGGTAGCGATGACTGATATTCATATAGGTCAAGATTTGTTTTTACAAGAAGGACAGTGGTTTTGGTACGTGTTAACCGGCCAAACATCTAACTTATTTTAAAGCAATACTACACCCTAAAAGTTAAAGTATTGCCTCAAGGCCTGTTTACGAGACAAAAGCTGCCATAAGGTACAAAAACCGAGTTTGTTTTAGGGGAGTTTTCCAGAAAGTAACTCCTAAATACAGAGGCTGTTTCTTTAAAGAATATAAAAATATGGTCTTCTTAAATTTAAATTCCTTAAACAGAATTGAAAAATAAGAGGATAAAATAGGAACATTGCAAAATATCTTTCGTATACTTAGGTAAGCATTTAAGATTTTTTAGAACTTTAAGTGTGAGGCATAGCAAACTTCTAAACCAAACTTTATGAAAAAAAACTACTCCTCTACTTTGATTGCCATCGGGTTCTTTGCGGGTACTTTTGTACTGGCGTTCAGTTCTGATGACAGTGACACAGCCGCGCTTCGGGTGTTAGCATACCTGGCCATAGGCTGTTTGCTTTCCATTGTCGCTATTTTCTGGGACAAACTGGCTCCTGCGCATTCTGAACATAGTTCCTCTAAGATTGACCAGGTGTTGTATGATGCCCAAAAGTTCTCCCAGGAATATGGCGATGTCTACGTTTTAGCCGACAAATTGAAAAAACAGCGCAAAAGCAGAAACATTGACAGCACCACCGGCGAACCCGCCTGATCTTACTCCAGCCTAAACCTTTACATTCGTATAAATTCAAAAGCTTCTCCTTAGGGGAAGCTTTTTGTATGTAGGAGTGCCAGATATTGCTTTAATTTGGCAAGCGCGGAAGACCTTTATCCAAGTGTATCATCCGCGGTCACCCTTTAGTACGAGTCCTATGGAGAAAGTGAATATAGCCGAGAAACTGACCTTGTTCTCAGATTATTGGAACCCCAGAATTGTAGGTGAACTGAACGGCCAGCACGTGAAATTGGCCAAGTTCAAAGGCGAGTTTGTCTGGCACCACCATGACCATGAAGATGAACTGTTTTTGGTGGTACAGGGGCAATTGAAAATAGAGTTCCGGGACAAAACCGTGGAACTGCGCGAAGGAGAGTTCCTGGTAGTGCCCAAAGGCGTGGAGCATCGGCCGGTGGCCGAAGAGGAGGTGAGCGTAATGTTGTTTGAGCCTGCTTCTACCCTAAACACGGGCAACCGACCAGACCATGAACGAACGCGCCCTGACTTGGAGCGATTATAAGGAGTTCGCTTACTTTTAAATTAAGTTTTCTTTGTGATTTCGCATAAACACGTCGTCTTTTATGAAGTGGCCCGGCAATTGAGTTTCACCAAGGCTAGCCAGATTCTGTACATCAGCCAGTCGGCTATCAGTAAGCAGATTAAAGCGCTGGAAGACTACTACAAAACCGGGCTTTTTGAACGGCACGGCAACACCATCAGCCTTACTCCGGCCGGAACGTTGCTGTTCCAGAAACTGGAAGCCGTGCAGCAGATTCAGAACGATTTGCACCAGGAACTGCCTTCCCTGAGCCAGGAATTCCACCCGCAGATATCACTGGTGTTAGGCGCCAGCACCACTATTTCCCTGTACGTCTTGCCTCCCGTGCTCTCTGCGTACCTCACGCAGTTCCCGCAGGTAGAACTAAGCCTGAGAAACCGGAACAGCGAGAACATTCTCAAGGCCTTGCTGGACCATGACATTGATTTGGGCATTATTGAAGGCATCAAGAAAGTAAGCCAGGTTACCTACACGCCTTTCCTGACGGATGAAGTGATTGCGGTCTGTTCTCCCAGAAATCCGCTGAAAAAGCATGAACTGGAGGTAAAAGACTTGTACCAGATTCCCTTGGCCATTAGGGAAACTGGCTCCGGCACGTTGGCGGTCTTGGAGGAAGCCTTGGCGCAGAAAGGAGTGAAGCTCTCGCAATTACCGGTGCGGGTAAGGCTGGGCGGCACCGAAGCCCTTAAAAATTTCGTGCGGGTAGATACCTGTCTGGCCTTTCTGCCCCGGCAAGCGGTAATCAAGGAACTAGCCTCCGGCGAATTGGTGGAAGTGACCATCATAGATTTACAGGTGCAGCGCAACTTCAATTTCATTCAGCGGAAAGGCACCGAGAACAACGCTCCCTACAAGAACTTCATCCAATTCATGAAGCGCCAGTATTCCAAATAGGAATAGTCTATTGCCAATCGCTATTTGAATAGGTCATAGCTGTTGCCCTACTTGCCGAGGTAAATTTTACCAGGTATGCCCACGCAAGTAGAAACCAACCTTAGTCAGATAACAGTCCTTACCTGTTCCAAATGCGGCCAGGAACACAGTTTTGAAGTGCTGCAGCTTGTCTCCACCTGCTGCGCCATGCCCTTGCTGGCGCAGTATGAAGTTTCAATGCCATTTTCCAAAGAAAGCCTGCAAAACAGGGAAGGAACCATGTGGCGCTACCAGGAAGTCTTGCCCGTGCTGAATAATAGATTCAAGGTGTCGCTGGGCGAAGGATTCACGCCTTTGATTCAGCTGAAGAATCTGGGAAAAGCGTACGGTTTTGAGAACCTGACCCTGAAAGACGAAGGGCAGAACCCCACCGGCTCTTTCAAAGCCCGTGGCCTGAGCATGGCTATCTCCAAAGCCCTGGAACTGGGTGCCGAAGGCTGTATCATCCCCACCGCCGGTAACGCCGGAGTTGCCATGGCTGCGTACTGCGCCAAAGCCAATCTGCCCGCCGTAGTAGTCATGCCCCGCCACACGCCCAAAGCCTTCAAAGAGGAATGTTACTGGTACGGTGCCGAAATCCATCTGCTGGACGGCCTCATCAATGACTGCGCCGCCGAAGTAAAACGATTGAACCACCAGCAGCACCTACTGGATGTTTCCACGCTCAAAGAACCTTACCGGCTGGAAGGCAAGAAAACCATGGGCTACGAAATTGCCGAACAACTCAACTGGCAACTTCCTGACGTGATTCTCTACCCGGCCGGCGGCGGCACCGGGCTCATTGGCATCTGGAAAGCTTTTCAGGAGATGATTGCTTTGGGCTGGCTGGAGAAAGACGTTCAGTTGCCACGCATGGTAGCCGTCCAAGCCGAGAACTGCCGCCCCTTGGTAGACACGTACAACGGTTTACAGGCCAATTCCCAGAATTACAACGGAAAACCAACACTGGCCAACGGCTTGGCCGTGCCTCGTCCCTTGGGAGAACCACTCATGCTGCAGGTGCTGGAGCAATCGGGCGGAACCGCCATTGCCATCTCGGAAGAAGAAATGGTAGAAGGCGTGCGCGAAATCGGGAAAAAAGAAGGGCTGTTTGTCGCCCCCGAAGGAGCCGCCGTTTGGATGGCCGCCCGCAAACTCATGATACAAGGCTGGCTGCAACCCCACGAGCACGTCTTCTTACTCAATACCGGCTCTGGTCAGAAGTACATGGAGAACATTGAAGGAAGATACATGGGATAGTTCTGAGTCCTGAGTTCTGAGTCCTGAGTTGGGGAAGTGACTTGGATGAACTTGGAGTTTGGAGAAATACATTTTCTTGGTCTGTTCCCTGACAGACCAACTTGGTGGCGGCTGGACTTGGGCCTTTTATTTCGGTCTGTCAGGGAACAGACTGAGGTTTGACTAACTTACATGGTTCAAGTTTGCAACTTGGACCCATAATGGTCGGAAGTTTTTAACTTCCGTGAGGCGACAGCCTCAAAAACGTATGCTGAATCAGCCAAGGCAACTAATTCTTAGAGTTGGGCAATTCAAGATAATTCAAACGCTATACTCAAGACTCAGAACTCAGGACTAGCAAGACTCAGAACTCTTCCCTTTGGGAAGTCCTGGTTTTTGTTTAAACTGAGTCGCAATTCAAATCAAAGTTTTACTGCACACATGAAAGTCTCTTCCTCTGTTCTGGCTGCCTCGGCGCTTGGGTTTCTTTTTTCCTGTACCACATCTTACCAGAGCCTTCACCAAAAAGCCATATTAGTAGATACGCACAATGACGTGATCTCCCAGGTGATCATGGAAGGGCTTTCAGTGGAACAGGATTTAAGCGGAAAAGCCCAAACTGATTTAGCCCGACTGCAGAAGGGCGGGATGGATGTGCAGGTGTTCGCCGTTTTCTGTGACGAGACGTACGGTCCAGGCCGGGCTTTCAATTTCGCGAACCAGCAGATAGATACTTTGGAGGCCCTCGTGCGCCGCAATCCGGATAAATTGCAGATGGTATATTCACCGGCGCAGATGCGCGAAGCCGTGAAAGCCGGAAAAATCGCTTCCTTGACGGGAGTAGAAGGGGGACACATGATTGAAGATAACCTGGACAACCTCAACCACATGTACAGCCGCGGGACTCGCTATCTAACCCTCACCTGGAACAACAGCACCTCCTGGGCTTCCTCGGCCGCCGATGAAACCAAAGGCTTGGGCTTCAACGGGAAGAAAGGCCTGAACGACTTCGGGAAGCAGGTGATACGGCGCATGAACGACCTGGGCATGCTGGTTGATTTATCGCACGTGGGCGAGCAGACTTTCTGGGATGTGCTGTCCACCACTACCAAACCTGTTCTGGTATCGCATAGCTGCGCCGCCGCCCTTTGCCCGCACCCGCGCAATCTCAACGACGAGCAAATCAAAGCCGTAGGCAAGAACGGTGGGGTTATTCAGCTAAACTTCTTCTCTGAGTTTCTGGACAGTGCCTACAATACCAGAATCAAGACATTCATGGCGAAACATGAAACAGAGATAAAGGAGCTAAGAGACAAAGGTGTGAACGGACTGGCTTTGCGTCAAGCCATCTTCAGCAAATATCCCGAGGAATCAAAAGACATCAATCCGCCTATTTCTGTGCTGCTGAACCATATTGACCATGTAGTGAAGTTGGCGGGAGTAGACCACGTAGGCCTCGGCTCTGACTATGACGGCATCAGTTCGGCGCCAACGGGTCTGGAAGATGTCAGCACTTATCCCATGATCACCAAAGCCTTGCTGGAACGAGGCTATAAAAAGAAAGACATCGAGAAAATCCTGGGCGGCAACTTCATCAGGGTCTGGGAGGCGAACGAACTCGGCACCGTAGCTAAGAAATAAACGTCATTTTCTCATAACTGGCTTAAAAAAAGAAATTAGCTTGTTCCGGCAAGGCAACTACAGCGCAGGAGTACTACCAAATCGCTTATAGGACCTTCCATCATTAGCTAGGCAGATTCTGTTCTGGCGCAAGCGTCCGCTTGTGTCCGTACGCATATTTGATCTGCAAAACGGGACACAAGCGGACGCTTGCGCCAGAAAGCTTTTGGATTAAATATGCAGCGTAAGTGTATACTGCTTTTGGGCTGTTTTTGTAAAAGGAAGCGAAAAGCAGCAAGTGTGGTTTACGCTAGAACTGAAGCTCGGCCTTTAACTGGGAAAGCAAGGATGCGTTTATTGGAACAGATCTACCTTCCACTTGTTCTATAGGCCGAAGTCCGGTCACATTCCCGGCAAAAACCATCTCCGCTTCTTGCAACTCCTCCGGCGTGAATTTTCCTTCCCGTATTTCCCAGTTCTGTTGGGTTGCCCAGCTAAAAAGTGCCCGGCGCATGATGCCGTGCAGACAACCGGTTTCCAGGAAAGGCGTGTAGAGCGTCTGTTTTTTCGCCCAGAAGAGGTTAGAGTACGTTAACTCCGCTAGATTACCTTCAACGTCCAGTAAAATCAGATCATCCAGGTTCCGTTCGGCTTTTTCTTTGCTGGCCATCACGTACACCGGCGAATTGATGCCCTTAAAAGAAGAAAACGCTGAGGGAATGGTCCGTATGGTTTGGCAGATTCCAACATGCAGGGGGCTTGAAGGCGGTGCTTGGGTGGCGTGGGCCGTGAGCAGCCAAGCTGCTGCTTCTGTTTGAGGAGTGTACAAACCTTCTCCGGCCCGCCAAACCTTCAGTTTTATTCGGGCCAAGGTTCCGCAGTTATTTAGGGCTGCCAACTGTTTCACCTTTTGCTCAAAACACTCTCCCGCTAGTTCTTCCGGCAAAGTAAGTTGTAATACCGCCGCCGCTTCGCGCATCCTTTCCTGATGGAGTTCCCAAAACCGAAGGCGGTTATTATCCAGAATGATGGTTTCAAAGAAGCCGTCGTTGTACTGGAAAGCTCGGTTGGTGAGCGGTAATTGAAGTTCTTCTTCCGGGAGTAGTTGGCCGTTGTAGAGCAGAAACACTTTGCTTAATTGAAGGTAAGTTGCTGTATGACAAAATAATAAGACTATGTCAGTCTTCACGCTAGGCTGAATTGCTTGCCCGGCATGGCTTTGATGACCCCACTCATCTCCAGCGTGAACAGCACCGAGGAAAGTTGGCCCATGGAGAATTGGGTTTGCCTACTGAGCACGTCTATGTGCGTAGGTCCGGCCTGTTGCAGCACCCGAAGCACCAGTTGTTCCTCCGCTGGAAAGCCGCTTAAATCTAAAGCGGGAACCGGTGGCAACTTTGGCAGGCCTGCCGGCGCAAGGGCTTTGTCCCAGTTCAGGAGTTCTTCCAAGTCCTTGGGTTTGGTATAGGGTACGGCTTTGAGGCTTTTGATGAGTTGGTTGCAGCCTTGCGACGTCTCTGCCGTGATAGGACCCGGAACAGCCATCACCTCGCGGTCATAGCTGTGGGCTATGTCAGCAGAAATAAGGGAGCCGCCTTTGCTGGTAGATTCCACTACAATGGTGCAGTCTGCCATTCCGGCTATAATTCTGTTTCTGGCCGGAAAACGCGGCGCGTCTGGCTTGGTCCCGAAGGGGAACTCTGAAAGCAGGCCGCCATTTTGCAGCATCTTTTCGGCGTCGCGTTGGTGGGCAGTGGGGTATACCGTTTCCACACTGTTGGCCATTACCCCAATGGTGGGCAAGCCTTCCCGCAGCGCGGCTCTGTGCGCCAGAATGTCAATCCCGAAGGCCAGGCCGCTGATGATTAAGGCTTCGTGCTGCACCAGGCTTTGCACCATCTGGTCTGTGACCGCACGCCCGTACTCCGTGCTTTTTCTGGTGCCCACAATACTGATGGCTTTGGCGGCATTCAGGTCGGCGTTACCTTTGTAGTACAAAAGGAGCGGGGCATCTGGCAGATCACGGAGTCGGTCTGGGTACAGCGGATTGGTGTAGTACAAAAGCTGCACGTCTTCTTTTTGGGCCCGCAGAATCACATCTTCGGCTTGCCGTAACGCCGCAGCCCTATGTGCCATAATTTTCCGGACCAGCATGTCGCCAATGCGCGGAATTCCGGCTAACACCTCGGCCTTCGCCGTAAACACCGCTTCGGCAGAGCCGAAAAACTTCACCAACGTACGCGCGTTTCCCCCACCTACCTGGGGAATGAGCGGCAACGCGACCTGGTAAAGTAAATCTTTAGACACTGTGTGGTAGTTCTGAGTCTTGAGTTCTGAGTCCTGAGTTGGAGTATACGAGAAAAACTATACTTGTTTTTAACTCAGCACTCAAGACTCAGGACTCAGAACTCCCTTCCCTTTAGGGAAGCTGCGCTTTGATGCTGATTAAGAATTCTTTCACCTTTTCCAGTGACTGAATCATTTCAAATTTCTCTTTAGCCTGTACGCCGCGGGTTTTCAGCATTTCACGGGCGCCTTGGATGGTATAGCCGCGTTCCTTTACCAAATGGTATACAAAGCGCAGGTTTTCAATGTCTTTTGGCGAAAACAGCCTGTTCCCTTTCTTGTTTTTCTTGGGCTTAAGAATGTCAAACTCGGTTTCCCAGAAGCGAATGAGGGAAGGGGCCACCTCAAACATAGCCGCCACTTCGCCAATGCTGTAATACTGCTTTTCTATATCTCGTTCTTTGTAAGGCACTTTTTTAGAGTTCTGAGTCTTGAGTTCTGAGTTCTGGGTCTGGATTTTTCTTCAGCCGACTCAGGACTCAAGACGCAGGACTCAGAACTCTTTTTAGCCTTGTTTTCTGAAAAACAGAGGTAAAACGCAGGCACATCCTCCGCAGTTTGCCAAAAAAGCTTACTTTTGCAAACACCGCAGGGCGTACTGAAAAGGCAAAAATTCGCTTTTTCTTTCGCATAAACAAGCCCTTGCTCCTAGTTTCAGAAAGCAATTATTTAGATACATGACCTCCGCTGAGATTCGTCAGAAGTTCCTGGATTTCTTCGCCTCCAAAGGCCACCAGATTGTTCCGTCTGCCCCCATTGTGGTAAAAGACGATCCTACGCTCATGTTCACCAACTCGGGCATGGCACCGTTCAAAGATTACTTTCTGGGCAACAAACCCGCGCCTAGCCCGCGCGTGGCAGATACCCAGAAATGTCTGCGCGTGTCGGGCAAGCACAATGACCTGGAGGAAGTAGGTTATGACACCTACCACCACACCATGTTTGAGATGCTGGGCAACTGGTCGTTTGGCGATTATTTCAAGCAGGATGCGCTAAGATGGTCATGGGAATTGCTGACCGAAGTGTACCAACTGCCCAAAGACCGGCTGTACGTTTCGGTGTTCCAGGGCGACGGTTCTGAGAACCTGCCCATGGACCAAGAGGCCTTTGACATCTGGAAGACCATGATTTCCGAAGACCGCATCTTGATGGGCAACAAGAAAGACAACTTCTGGGAAATGGGCGATACCGGTCCCTGCGGTCCGTGCTCCGAGATTCACGTAGACCTGCGCTCTGACGAGGAAGTGGCCAAAATTCCCGGAAAAGACCTGGTGAACAACGACCACCCGCAAGTGGTGGAAATCTGGAACAACGTGTTCATGGAGTTCAACCGACTAGCCGATGGTTCTCTGGTGAAACTCCCTGCGCAACACGTAGATACAGGCATGGGCTTCGAGCGTTTGTGCATGGCTATCCAAGGCAAACAGTCCAACTATGACACTGACGTTTTCCAGCCACTCATTCAGTTCATTGCCCAGGAAGCAGGTGTCACTTACGGCCAAGACGAGAAAACCGATATTGCTATCCGCGTTATTGCGGACCACATTCGGGCGATTTCCTTTACCATTGCCGATGGACAGTTGCCAAGCAACAACAAGGCGGGTTACGTGATTAGACGGATTCTGCGCCGGGCGGTGCGGTACGCCTTCACCTATCTGAACTTCAAGAGACCGTTACTGAACACCATTGTGCCGGTATTGGCTGACCAACTGGCGAACGTGTTCCCTGAACTGAAAGCGCAGCAAGCCTTTGTGCAGCGCGTGATTGAGGAAGAGGAAAACGCGTTCCTGCGTACCTTGGAAAACGGCCTGAAACGCCTGGATTCCTTACAAGACTCCATCAAGGCGAACGGCAATACCATTGACGGGAAAACCGCCTTTGAATTATATGACACCTTCGGCTTCCCACTGGATTTAACGGCGCTGATTGCCAAAGAAAACGGCTTCACCATTGACGAGGCCGGTTTCACCACCGAGATGGAGCAGCAGAAAAACCGTTCCCGCAACGCCGCGCAAACCGAGCAGGGCGACTGGGTGGTGTTGCAACCAGACGTAGAAACCGAATGGGTCGCTTATGACGCGGAATCAGTGGAAGCCAGAATTGTGCGTTACCGTCAGGTGACCGCCAAAAATAAAAAGGAATTCCACGTAGTGCTGGACCGCACGCCTTTTTACGCCGAAAGCGGCGGACAGGTAGGCGACACCGGCATGCTGGAATACGCCTCTGGCAACGTGAAAGTGCTGGACACCAAGAAAGAAAACGACCTAATTCTGCACATTACTTCTGAATTACCGAAAGACCTGGAGGCTCCGCTTACGGCTAAGGTAGACAGCAAACGCCGCGCTTTGATTAAAAAGAACCACTCGGCCACGCACTTGCTGCATGCCGCTTTAAAGCAGGTGCTGGGCGACCACGTGAACCAGAAAGGCTCTTTGGTGAGTGATAAACTGCTGCGTTTTGACTTTTCGCACTTCACCAAGGTAACCGAGGAGCAGTTGCGCGAAGTAGAGCAGATTGTGAATGAGCGCATTCGGGAATCTATTGAGAAAGACGAGCGCCGCAATGTGCCCATTGAAGAGGCGAAACAACTAGGCGCTACCGCTTTGTTTGGCGAGAAGTACGGCGAGTTTGTGCGCGTGATTACCTTTGATCCAAATTATTCCATTGAGTTGTGCGGCGGTACACACGTGGGCAACACCGGTAATATTGGCTTCTTCAAAATCTTGAGCGAAAGCTCCGTAGCCGCGGGCGTACGAAGAATTGAAGCCGTAACCGCCGATGTGGCCGAGCATTACGTAGATGAGCAGATTTCCCAATTTGAGGAAGTAAAGCAACTCCTGGGCGTGCAGAAGGAATTCGGCAAAGCCATTGAGAAACTACAGGACGAGAATACCGCACTTCGCAAACAATTAGAGGCATTTGAACTGAAGCAGGTGACCGCCCAGAAAGAAAAACTGGCATCTGAAGTGAAGCAGGTAAATGGGGTAAACTTCCTGGCTACCCGCGTAGACGTTAGCTCCGCTGATTACCTCAAGAAACTGGCCTTCGACCTGCGCAGCGTGGTGGACAACCTGGTGCTGGTACTGGCCGCAGATGTAGACGGAAAACCACAGTTAGCCGTTATGCTGTCAGATGAAGTAGTTTCCGGCAAAGGTCTGAACGCCGTGCAGATGGTGAAAGAACTGGCCAAGGAAATCAAAGGCGGCGGCGGCGGACAACCGTTCTACGCTACTGCCGGCGGAAAAGAAGTAGCTGGATTGGATGCCGCATTAGCGAAAGCTGAAGCGTTGTTGCAGTAAGAATTTTCTACTTTCCCATACTGTCACGAGACTTCAGTCTCGTGACAAAGGATGAAGCGAGTCTCAGACTCGCCGGGAACCACGAATTACTTAGCTTCACTATGGCGCGGAAGTTACTTCCGTGACTTTGGAATTTGTCTTTTTAAGTCACGGAAGTAACTTCCGCGCCATAGAAGATGAAAAGATAAGTAAACTTAGCTACCGTAGTTTCACTGCTGGCGCAGGTAAGTGGTAGTCAGAGACTACCACTTACCTGAAAGCACGGGTCTGGAGACTCGCGCCAGTGTTGGTGAGAGAATTTAAAAAGAAACAATAGCTGATTCAAGGCTGTTATTTAGAATAAAGACCTAAAACAGAAATCGTGTTACTTGATACGCGATACTTGATACTAAATAAAACATGAACGAAGAGACCCGTTCCCAATACCAAGCCATCATCGGGCTGGAGGTGCACGCGCAGTTATTGACCGAGAGCAAGGCGTATTCGTCAGATTCCACGGAGTACGGCATGCTGCCGAACACCAACCTGAGCGTGATTACGTTGGGGCATCCCGGCACTTTGCCGCGCGTGAACAAGAAAGTAGTGGAAATGGCCATGAAGATGGGCCTTGCCACCGATTGCAAGATTACCCGCAACAACTACTACGCGCGTAAAAACTACTTCTACCCAGACCTGCCCAAGGGTTACCAGATCACGCAGGACAAAACGCCTATCTGCACCAAAGGGCATTTAGACATCAAAACCAAAGAAGGTGGCGAAAAACGCATTGGCATCACGCGCATTCACATGGAGGAAGACGCGGGAAAATCCATGCACTTGGCGGGTGAGACCGAAACCTTGGTAGACTTAAACCGCGCTGGAACGCCGCTGATCGAGATTGTATCTGAGCCAGACATTAGAGATTCTGAGGAAGCGTACGCGTATCTGACCCAAATCAAGAAACTAGTGCAGTACCTGGAGATCTGCGACGGCAACATGGAGGAAGGTTCTTTGCGCTGCGATGCCAACATCTCGGTGATGAAGAAAGGCGCCAGCAAATGGGGCACCAAGGTAGAGGTGAAGAACATGAACTCCTTCCGGAACGTGCAGCGCGCCATTGAGCACGAGATTGACCGGCAGATTGCCATTCTGGAGAACGGCGGCACCATTGACTCCGAGACTCGGAACTTTGACGCCAACACCGGCACCACTACCGGCATGCGTTCCAAAGAAACCATGAACGACTACCGCTACTTCCCAGAGCCTGACCTTCCGCCGGTGATTATCTCTGAGGAGTGGTTGCAGTCTGTCAAAGAAGACATGCCCGCACTGCCGCAGGTCTTGTACAACCGCTTTACGCAGGAGTACGGTTTGTCTGACTATGATGCCGGCGTCTTAACCGATGACAAAGACATTGCGTTGTATTTCGATGCCCTTTGCCAGCACACCAAAAACTACAAAGCCGCCGCCAACTGGATGAGCGGCCCCGTGAAGTCTTACCTGAACGAGCTGACCTTGTCGGTGGAGGCGTTCCCGTTGAAGCCCGAGCAGATTGCCGGTTTGATTGAGTTGGTAGACAGCAATAAAGTAAGCCACAGTGTAGCGGCCAAGCAGATTTTCCCGTATTTATTGGAAAACCCGGCAAAAACGGCGCAGCAGGTGGCTACTGAACAGAACCTGGTGCAGGAATCTGACGCGGGTGCTTTGCAGGCTATCATTGATGGCGTTTTAGCGGCAAATCCGCAGAAAGTGGCCGAATACAAAGCCGGAAAAGCCTCTTTGCTGGGTATGTTCATGGGAGATCTCATGAAGCAAACCAAAGGCAAGGCAGATCCAAAGTTAGCGAATAAGTTATTGAAAGAGAGTTTAGATAAGTAAGCTCATTTCCAGAAAAACATGAAAAAACAAGTCATCTTGGCCGCCGCTTCCATGCTAGTCATGAGCGCCTGCCAAAAGAAAGGAGTTGCCACGGAAGATACTGATAAAAGCTATCGAATCTCGGGCAAAATCAACAACATGACCACCGGCAAAGTCTTTCTGGACGAGCTAGGCGAGCAGGCGTTTGTTCCCTTTGACACCGCGCAGATAAACAAAGACGGCACCTTTGTGATGGAAGGCACCGTGGCCGAACCCGCCATCTACAAACTGGGTTTCGAGAACCAGGAAGGCATTATGTTGGTGGTGGACAACAACACCATGGAAGTGACCGCCGATTCTGGAAAAGTGGCCCAAACGTATACCGTGAAAGGCTCCAAAGACTCTGAACTGATTCAGCAGTTGAACAAGATCATGCAGTCCATGCAAGAGAATGCCACGGCTTTAAACCAGCAGTTTCAGGAAGCCTCCAGTTCCGGTAACCAAGCTGAGGCGAAAAGGCTGCAGGAACAGTTTATGGCCTTGCAACAGGAAAACCAGAACCAACTGAAGGCGTTTGTGAAGGCAAATCCAAACTCGGTGGTATCGGTGTACACGGCGGGCAATATCCTGAACCTGGAGGAGCATTACCCCTTTGTAGACAGCATGAACACGGCCTTCAAAGCGGCTCTGCCGAACTCCAAATACACCAAGTCTCTTGACGCTCGGCTCTCTAAAATGAGAAGCACCGCCATGGGCAGCGCGGCCCCAGACATCAAACTTCCATCTCCGGCCGGCCCTGAGATTGCGCTTACTTCCTTGCGCGGAAAGTACGTGTTGATTGATTTCTGGGCCAGTTGGTGCGGTCCGTGCCGCAAAGAAAACCCCAACGTGGTACGCATGTACAACAAGTACAAAGACAAAGGCTTCGAGATCTTCGGGGTAAGTCTGGACCAGGACCGGGGCAAGTGGCTGAAAGCCATTGAAAACGACAAACTCACCTGGCCGCACGTGTCTGACCTGAAAGGCTGGGAAAGTGCCGCTGCCTCTCTATACGGCATCACCGCTATTCCGCAGACGGTTTTGTTAGACAAAGAAGGCAAGATTATCGCCAAGAACCTCCGCGGCGAGGCTTTGGAAGCAAAACTGGCTTCGTTGTTAAACTAAGGAAAACAGGCCATAAACAGAAAGGGCTGCCATTTGTATATGGCAGCCCTTTCTGTTTATGGCCTGTTTTCTTAATTCTGTTGCAAAAAGATCTTCTGCAGCACGTCCCAGAGTTTCTTCTTGAGCTCCACACTTTTTTCAATGTCCTCCAACGAATCCACCAACACAAAGCGCGATTCTTCAAACTTGTACATACGGTAGAACTCCATACGGGAAAGATTGGCGACCGGCAAACCCTGCCCGAACAGGATGATGTGCCGGGCTCTATTTGAAGCGGCAATTTGCTTCACGTCATGCACCAACGCGGGTGACATATTCCCGAATTTGATTTGATTGGTAGTTAAACCCACGGCGGCCATCACTTTTTGCAGGAACGCATGCTGCGGCAACTGCCGGAAGTTCGCCTCAGGTACTTCAAACAACAAATACGTGCCTTTTACCGCTTCGCCCAACCACTGGATTTCCTCTGCCTGAACGGGAGCCATAGGTGCAGGCGCTACTTCCTCTTTGACAGCCACCACAGGTTCTGGAGCTACTTCCTCTTTGATAGGAGCCACCGGTTCTGGGGTAGCAACCGGCGCTTCCGTTTTCTCGAACTGCGGAATAGCAGGCGTTACCTTGGCGGCACCCGTAAATGAAATGGCTTCTTCGTTTGCCTGTTCTTCAGGGATGACGTAAAGGGTGTCCTGCCCAAATAATTGTTGAAGAAACAGAAGTTCAGATTCAGAGGAAGTCATGTGGTAAGATACTAAAATTAGGACAGGTAATTAGGCTACGATGTCAAATAGCGCCTTCAATTCATTGGCATCATTGGGCTTCATACGGCCAGCCAAAATAAGACGAAGCTGACGTCTGCGCAAAGCGCCCGCGAATTTCTCTTGCTCATCCTCTGTTTCAGGAACGGCTTCTGGTACCGCCACGGCTTTCCCGTTCTCGTCCAGCGCCACAAAGGTGAAATACGCCTCATTGGACATCACCTTGGTGCCAGACGGAATATCCTCAGCCCAAACGGTAATATGCACCTCCATAGAGGTACTGAAGGCGCGGGTTACCTGTGCTTCCAAGGTCACTACGTTGCCTAACTTAATCCCTTCCCTGAAGGACACGTTATCTACCGAAGCCGTGACCACAATGCGGTTTGAGTGTTTTTGGGCCGCTATGGCCGAAACAATGTCCATCCAATGCATCATCCGGCCCCCCATCAGGTTGTTGAGTGTGTTGGTATCATTGGGCAGAACGAGTTCGGTCATCCGCACATAGGATTCTTTGACTGATTTTTGCTTACGCATACTGGTGAAATGAAATGGAGGGCGCAAATATACGGTGCAAAGCCCAAAGGAGAGGCACCTTTTTTCCGGCAGCAGGCTTTGCGACCACTTCTTGTTTACAGGGTATTTTAAACAAAGGAAGCTGAAAATGGCCGTCTATTTCCAGCCTTGTTTTCCTAAAAGGGGCACAAACTTGAAATTCCCGAACTCTTCCTTGGTGTATTCCTCTTCGCCTACTCGGGTAATGCGCAGCATTTTCTGGTGCGCTGTGTCTCCCACGGGTATCACTAACTTTCCGCCAATGGTCAGTTGCCGCAAGAGCGTCTTGGGAATGATGGGCGCGCCGGCTGTGACCAGAATTTTAGTGAAAGGAGCGTGTTGCGGCAGTCCTTCTGAACCGTCTCCCAGAAACGTATGCGGGGTTAAGCCCATTAACTGGAACTGGCGGTTGGCTTTATGGAACAGCACTTCATTGTACTCAATGGTGTACACGTGGGGCGTGAGTTGCAGCAGAATACTGCACTGGTAGCCAGAACCGGTGCCAATCTCCAGCACTTTGTCTGTGGGTTGTATTTCCAGCAGTTCGGTCTGGTAGGCCACGGTGTAGGGCTGCGAAATAGTTTGTCCTTCGCCAATAGGGAAGGCTTTGTCCTGATAAGACTGCTCTAGAAACGCCTTTTCAAAAAAGAAATGCCGGGGCACTTGGTCCAAGGCCTGAAGTACGCGGGTGTCCTTGATTCCTTTCTCCTGAACAATACGCACCAAGCTTTTGCGCATGCCTTTGTGTTTATAACTGTCTATGAGCATAAATGTATCAGGTAATGAACTTGTATACGTTTAGAAGGCATATCTGAAGGAAATGCGTCGCGAAAATAGCAAATAGGTGGGCAATGCCGCTAATTATAATTTTTAAGCCTGTTTTAGATTTTGCTTGTAGCTTTGCGCTGGAAAGGCGCTTTTTCCTGCTGTCCTTTTGTCTGTTCATTCATGCAGTTAAGTCGTAACCAACACCTCTATAAAGTTATTCTGGGAGATTTTCTGGCCGCCTTTCTGGCGTGGTCGGTCTTTAACCTGTCAAATAACTATGCGTATGTTGATCTGCCTGAGCTACTTACCCCAGCTTTCTTAAGCCGTTCCTTTCTCATTGCCTCCTTCTGGATAATCTTATACAGCCTATTGGGGCGCTACCGCGATGTGTTTAGATTGTCCAGGTTCAAGGAAGTTCTGTTTCTGGCGGGCTTGTCGTTGGGCGGTGCGGTGGCCATTTATCTGGCTTTTCTCTGGGAAGACCCAGACCTGAACCGGTTCCATGTCTATTCCAAACCCATTGGTGTCTACTTTCTGCTGCATTTCTTCTTTTCTGTATTCCTGAAACTGTTCGTCTTAGGGCATCTGAAACAACTGGTGTACAGCGGGCAGGTCTATTTCAATACGGTAGTGGTGGGTTCCAGCAGCAACGCCCGCGAGGTGTATGATGAACTGATGAACAATAACCGCCATCTGGGCTTCAGGATTCTGGGATTTGTGCAGAGCGAAGTCTCGCAACCGCATTCTTTTCAGGAGCAGATTCCGGCGTTAGGTTCCTTCCTTACCTTGCCATCAGTTATCAAAGAGCATAAGGTAGAGGAAGTGATCATTGCCATTGAACCCTCAGAACACCGCCTCATTGAGCAGATCCTAAGTTCCCTGGAAGGAGAGAAGGTCAGAATCAGTATTCTGCCAGATGTGTACCAGATTCTGCTGGGCTCCGTGAAGGTGTCGCATCTTTTTGGCACTCCCTTGATTGAGGTGAAGCGGGATTTGATGCCTGTTTGGCAACAACTCCTGAAAAGAGTGATTGATCTGGTGGCGGCCATTCTGGTGCTTATTTTACTTTCCCCGCTGTATTTATTACTAGCCATTCTGGTGAAAGCCACTTCATCCGGACCCGTTTTTTTCCGGCAGGAACGCATCGGGCTCTACGGAAATCCCTTTTACATTCTCAAGTTCCGGAGCATGTACCTGAACGCCGAAAGCACAGGGCCTGCACTTTCCTCAGACGATGACCCCCGGGTAACCAAGCTGGGACGTTTCATGCGGAAAGTACGGCTAGATGAACTTCCGCAGTTTTACAATGTACTCATAGGTGAAATGAGCTTAGTTGGTCCCAGGCCCGAACGCCAGCATTTCATCGACTTGATTACCCAACACGCCCCCCATTACAAGCACCTGCACCGCGTACGTCCCGGTATAACCTCCTTAGGCCAGGTGAAGTTCGGCTACGCCCAAAACGTGCCCGAAATGGTTAAGCGCCTGAAATACGACATTCTCTACATCGAAAACATGTCCCTCATCATGGATTTCAGGGTCATGCTCTATACCATCAAAATTATCGTACAGGGGAGAGGAAAATAATGTGCTAATTTTTTAATGTGCTGATGTGCTAATTTAAAAAGGCACCTCAGGCCTACACCACATCATGAGAAAAGCACATTTAAACACAACCTGATTAGCACGTTAGAAATAGCACATCAGCACATTAAAAAATTAGCACATTAAGAAATGTTCACAGGAATAATAGAAGCACAGGCCGAAGTAGTGGCCATCAGGGATGAGCAGTCTAACCGACATTTTACGTTGACGTGTCCCTTTACGCATGAACTGAAGATTGACCAGAGTGTGGCGCACAATGGGGTGTGTCTGACGGTGGTGGGCATTGAGGAAAATACCTACACGGTGACGGCCATTGCCGAGACGCTTTCCAGAACCAACTTAGGGCAACTGAAGCAAGGCGATACGGTGAATCTGGAGCGCTGTCTGTTAGCCAACAGCCGGTATGACGGGCACATTGTGCAGGGGCACGTAGACCAGATTGGCATTTGTGAAGAAGTGAAGGATCAGCAGGGGAGTTGGCTGTTCCGGTTCAGGTATCAGCCGCAGGCCGCGGGTAATGTGACGGTAGAGAAAGGCTCCATCTGCATCAATGGTATCAGCCTGACGGTGGTAGAATCTGGGGTTGATTTCTTTTCGGTGGCCATCATTCCGTATACCTATGAGTTCACCAATCTGCACGCCGTGAAACCAGGCGATCAGGTGAACCTGGAATTTGATATAATTGGCAAATACGTAGCCCGTCTGCTGCAAAAATAAACCCTTGCTTTGGTCTTGTTTTCTGTAAAACAGGCCCAAAGCAAGGGTAAGCGTAGAGGTAATTTACTATACTTTATTTGCTCCAGAAAGCATAACGTTCAGAAGCCTTCCGGTAAACGAACATTCCCAACCAGGCGGCGCCAATGCCAATGAGCGCACCCGCCGTAATGTCTCCAGGGTAGTGTACGCCCAGGTAGACGCGGCTGTAGGAGATGGCCAGAGCCCAGACTAGCAGCAAAAACTTAAAAAGCCATTGGTTTTTGGGCAGCAACATGATCACAAAAATGGCTACCGCAAAGGCGTTAGCGGCGTGCGAGGAAACAAACCCATATTGTCCGCCGCAGCCGTCTATGGCATTAACGCTGGCGTTGATTAAGGTGTCATGGCAGGGTCTTAACCGGGCAACCGTTGGTTTTAGGATGCCCGAGGAAATAAAATCCGCTAAACCCACGCTTGCGCCCAGGGAGAGCACCATCAACCAGCCTTTCCGCTTGTAGAAGTAAACAAAAAGCCCAACCAGTATCCCGTAAAAAGGAAACCACACGTATTTATTGGAGATCAGCACCATCACGGCGTCCCAGAAAGGGGAGTGCCTGCTGTTCAGTTCCAGAAAAAGGGATTGGTCTAAGGCGATTAGTTCGTCCATTTCTACGCAAGGTTAACCCAGTCTATGTCTTTTTTGAAGCAAGCCAGAGACTCCGCTTCGGGGGTGCCGGTTTCTGGCAGATGACTGTAGTGCCAACTCGCCAACGGCGGAAGGCTCATCAGAATGGACTCGGTGCGCCCGTTAGTCTCCAGCCCGAATTTAGTGCCCCGGTCATTGACCAGGTTGAATTCCACGTATCGGCCCCGCCGAATCAGTTGCCATTCCTTTTCCTGGGGGCTGAAGTCTAGGTCTTTGTTTTCGTTCACAATAGTGGTGTACGTGGGGGCAAACGTGTCTGCCACTCCCTGTACAAACGCAAACCGCTCTTCCAGTGAAATATCCGCCGTAGGCGCAAGCCGGTCAAAGAAGATACCGCCTACGCCCCGGGTTTCCTCGCGGTGCGGAATATAGAAATAGTCATCGGCCCATTTTTTGAACTCAGGGTAATACCCCGGTTGGAAGCGGTCACAGGTATTCTTCAGTTGCTGGTGGAAAAACCGTACTTGGTCTTTGTTCACGTAAATGGGCGTTAAGTCAATGCCACCGCCAAACCAGGCCTCGCCGTTACCGGCCTCAAAATAGCGAACGTTCATGTGCGTGATAGGCACGTGCGGGTTGGCCGGATGAATGACCACCGAGACGCCGGTGGCGAAAAAATGGGGATCTGGCAAGTGAAGCGCCGCCGCCGATTTAGGCCCCAAAACCCCTTGCACCGCCGAGAAATTAACACCTCCTTTTTCAAAAACCGCCCCATTCTGGATCACGCGCGCCGCGCCGCCGCCGCCGCCCGGTCGGTCCCAAACATCTTCCTGGAAGCAGGCTACGCCGTCGCAGGTTTCCAGGTCATGGCAGAGGCGTTCCTGAAATGATTTAAACCATTTTTGTATTGTATCTCTCATGGCAATGCAAGCGTTTTATAGTTTCGGCGCTGTTCTGGCAAAAATAGTCGATAAATAGTACAGACCCATCATTTCTAGATTTTGCTTTCTTCTAGATAAGCCGTACTTTAGAAAACGAACAAATGTTAGCTTATGAACCAGACTTCTGTTGAAGCTACCCCCCAAGTTGAATTGGAACTTCTTCTGAAAGCCTATCGCCTGATGCTCACCGCAAAAGCCATGGCAGACACCTATGAAGAAAACAAAGCCATTTGCAGCAAATACGTCCATAGCACCTCGCGCGGCCATGAAGCCATTCAGTTGGCCACCGCTTTCCATCTTACAGAGAAAGATTTTTTATCGGTTTACTACCGTGATGAATCCATTTTATTAGGCATAGGCCTGTCTCCGTATGAGCTCATGTTGCAACTCATGGCCAAACAAGACGACCCTTTTAGCGGCGGTAGAACGTACTACGGGCACCCGTCGTTGCGCCGGGAAGGCTTTCCCGTAATTCCGCACCAAAGCTCCGCTACCGGCATGCAGGCCATTCCGGCCACAGGTATGGCGCACGCGCTTGCTTATCTAGAGTCACAGAATCTGATGGATTCGGCCGCAGGCCGAATAGTGGTTTGCTCACTGGGAGACGGCTCAGTAACCGAAGGCGAAGTGGCCGAAGCCTTCCAGATGGCCGTACTGAAAAAGCTGCCTATCATCTACTTGGTGCAGGACAATGACTGGGGCATCTCCGCGAAAGGAACCGAGATGCGTGCCATGAATGCCTACGAGTACGCCGCCGGTTTCAAAGGCATGGAACGGTTACAGGTAGACGGCGCTGATTTCGTGGAATCTTACCTCGGCATGGCCGAAGCTTTCCGGGTGGCCCGCGAGGAGCGCCGCCCCGTGCTGGTACATGCCAAATGTCCGCTGCTGGGCCATCACACTTCCGGCGTAAGAAGAGAATGGTACCGCGGCGATAACCTAACGGAGCATGGCCTGTTAGACCCATTGCCAAAACTAGGCACGTACCTGCTGGAACAAGGCCTTTCCGCCGATGAACTGATTTCTATTGCCCAGGAAGTGAAGCAGGAGGTCCAGGCTCACTACGAGAAAGCGCTGGCCGCTCCCAACCCAGACCCCGCCACGTTCCACCTGCATGAATTTGCGCCCACGCCCGTTACCGAAGAGCAAGGCAACCGCACCCCGGAAAACGCCGAGAAAACCACCATGGTAGATGCCGCCCTGCACGCCGTGGATGATATTCTGAAGCAATACCCCGAGGCGCTCTTTTACGGGCAAGATGTAGGTGGTGAACTGGGAGGTGTTTTCAGAGAAGCCGCTTTACTGGCAAAAAAATACGGCGATAACCGCGTGTTCAATACGCCTATTCAGGAAGCGTACATTGTAGGTTCTACGGCGGGCATGTCGGCGGTGGGAGCCAAGGCGATTGTGGAGATTCAGTTTGCAGATTATGTCTGGCCGGGCATCAACCAATTGGTAGAGGAACTCTCCAAAAGCTGTTACTTGAGCATGGGTAAGTTTCCGGTGCAGTCGCTCATCAGGGTGCCCATTGGGGCGTACGGCGGGGGCGGACCTTACCACTCCGGCAGCATTGAATCTACGTTGCTGAACATACGGGGCATCAAAGTAGTGTACCCCAGCAACGCCGCCGACATGAAGGGCTTGATGAAAGCCGCCTTCCTGGACCCCAACCCCGTGGTGATGCTGGAGCACAAAGGCCTGTACTGGTCTAAAGTGCCCGGCACCGAAGACGCCAAAACCATTGAGCCAGATGCTGATTATATCTTGCCGCTCGGGAAAGCCAACGTGGTACAGCATGCCACCGAAGAACAAGTACGTAACGGGAACAGCCTTACCGTCATCACCTACGGCATGGGCGTTTACTGGGCAAAATCCGCGAGCAAGCAGCTAAACGGCTCAGTTGAGATTGTAGACCTACGCACCTTGAACCCATTGGATTATGACGCAGTGGAAGCATCGGTTAAACGACACGGGAAAGTATTGGTCTTAACCGAAGAACCTCTCCTGAATTCTTTCGCTGAGTCGCTGGCGGGCCGCATTAGCAAAACCTGTTTCAAGCATTTAGATGCCCCGGTCTTTACGCTAGGTGCCGAGAACCTGCCCGCCGTGCCTTTGAATGTGGAACTGGAAAAGATGATGCTGCCCAATGCGGAGAAGGTGCTGGCTACGTTGCAGGAGTTGCTGGAGTATTAAGAACGAATTGCTCTTCTCTTCTTTGTCACACTATGGCGCAGAAGTTACTTCCGTGACTTTCAACTATAAGTCACGGAAGTAACTTCCGCGCCATAGTTGTATTCTCTTCTCTAGTTTGTCATCCTGAAAGGAACTTGTGAGCGAACGGTAATGGCGCTTCTTCAAAGCCTTTCTAGTTCGTCCACAAGTTCCTTTCAGGATGACAAAGGTGAGGGGTATTGTTAAAGTCGGACTATAACAAAGGATTGGTTCTGTTTAGAAGGTGTTTATAGAAAAAAACTTCTAAACAGAACCAATCCTTTGTTATTAACTTACTTTCTGCAAATCAGGCTTAGAATGGATAGCCTATGCCGAGGTTAAAGGTTGTCTGCGTTCTGTTCCCGAAGATTTTGTCTGATCTGAATTGGTTGATGACAAACCGGTTTCCTTCCTGCTTTGAAGGGTCATAGACCTTGGTGGCAATATCGAACCGGAGAATGGCGAAGGTAAAGTCCAGGCGTACCCCAAAGCCGGTACCTACTGCCAACTCTTTGTAAAAGCGGTTGAATTCAAACTGGGCACCCGGCTGGCTGATATACAGTTCAGGATTGGGGTTGGTGTTGCGTTCCTTAAAAAGCCAGATGTTACCCGCATCTACAAACAAAGCCCCGTTCACGTTGGTACCGCCAAAGCGGAACATCCTGAACCGGAACTCTGAGTTAAGCTCCAACAGAATCTCGCCGGTTTGCTCAAAAAGGTAATCAGTTTCGCCGGTTGCTTTGCTGATGAGCGCACTGGATCCGGGCCCTAACCGGCGCGGCAACCAGGCCCGCACGCTGGAAGATCCTCCGGCAAAAAAGTATTTATCATACGGCAACGCCCTGGATTCGCCCAGAGGCTTGGCCACTCCTCCATTAGCCCGGTACACAAAGGTCATGTTGTTGCCCAGGGCATGGTAACGGCGGTAATCCAGGTTCACTTTGGCGAAGCGGTACGTGTTGAGGTCTTTGAACTGTTCGGCCACATAATTCCAGAGCAAACCACCGGTCTCCACAAAAATGCGCACCAGTTTGGCGTCATTGGACTGGTTGTAATTGGCGGTGTTGTAAAGGCTGGTGAAGTTGATGGAAGAGACAAACGCGTCCCTGAAACTCTCGTTCAGCGGGTTCCCCGATCGCTGGAGCGTGTCCAGGTACTGCTGAAAGGTAGGATCAATTTTGGGCGTACTGATCACGTTGATGTCCAGCGGCGAAAAGCTGAATTGGTGAATGTTCAGGCGCTGCCAGATGTAGTCAAAAGAGAAATCAATGTTGGTTCGGGTGTATTCGTTTCTGTCTACGTAGGTATACCCTGTACTGAAGCGGGTACGCGGATTGAATCTGACCAGCAAATCATTGGTTCTGAATGGTACCAGAATCTGCGGAAACGTCACGCCCATGTCTGCGCCCACTTCCGTTCTTCGGCCCACGGCCCTCACGTTCCTTTGAAGTTGCCCCTCTATACCGGCCCTTACCCCAATGTCAAAGATTTCGGCCCCGCCGAAGATATTTCTGATCCTGAACCGCATACTGGCATACGGACCGGGCACTTGCTCGGTGAAAGTACCGCCAATCTCTGTGGTTTCTTGAAAGCGGGGCAGCAGGGCGGTGTTGATTTGGGCATCTAATAAGCCTCTGTTGGGCTCAGTGGCAAGAGAGTCTGCTTTGGTGTAGCTGATGGTGGTGTATTTGAACACGTCCAGGTTGCTGATGATGCGCTGGTTGTTGAGCGTTCTGGAGGCAGAATACGTCTGACCGGGTCGCACAATCACTTTCCTGAGCAGAATACGTGGTTTGATGCGATGTTCGTACGCCAGGAAATTGATGTTGTTCAGCTCTACCGTATCTCTGGTGCGCCCAAAACGGTTCAACCCCGCATCTGAGGTGAAGTTCACTTCATTGATGGTGTAGACTTTATGCAGGGTAGAATCTGAGGGGTTGGCGATGAGCGTACTCAGCCTTACGGTGTACGCTTCATAACTGGTGTCTGCCTCTACGGTGATGAACTGCTGCCGGAAATCAAAGAAGCCATTGTTTTTCAACACCTGTTCAATGCGCGTCCGCTCCTGGGTGAGCAGAGCTTCATCAAAGTGTTGTTTCACTTTCACCAGACTAGCCGCCTCGTTTTCGTGCAACAAACGCAGAATAGTGGTGTCTGCAACCTGGTAGTTGTGCTGCGAGATCACATACGGCTTGTCTTCTTCTACCTGAAGGGTCACATACACTTTTTTGTTTTTTACCTCTGTGCCGGAAGAAACTTGGTTCCTGAAAAAACCTTTGGAGCTAAGGTAAATGCCAACCTGTTCCTGGGTTTGCACCAGTTTCAGGGAATCAAAAATAGCGGGCGGTTCCCCAACGGTGCGCATGAGCCAGTTACCGTTCTCTTTCTTGTTCTGGAGTTTGGTGAGTTTATTTTCTTTTTTCTCAATCAGCTTGTCTACTTGCACAGAATCGCTGCCGGCTTTCTGGATGCGCCGGTTGTAATCCTGGGTTTCTTCGTCAATGTTGGCTTGTATGCGCTCTGGGTTGTAGAAGCTTTTCCCTAAATAATAAAGATTCAGGTAGATAGGAGCGCCCAGCACCCGGCGGTTGGGCTTCTGCTGATACAGATTGGCTATCTCAGATTTATCTGCCTGGTCAACGCCTTCCAGCTTTATGCGCCAAAGCAACCGCTCATTTTCAGCTAGATGACGGGTGGGAGTACAGCCCATGAAAAAGGCCAGCATTGTGAATACCGTCCCGAATACGTAACATCGTAGCTTCAAACGTAGAAAGGTTATGATCTCAAAGGGGCTTTTGAAGTACATTAGGTCACTGCAAATAAAGAAATATCGGTTGCAACACCAAGCGTTCACGGTGGAAGGTGAAAAGAGCGTGGCGGAACTGCTGCAATCTGACTTTGAACTGGAAACGGTTTTCGCCACCCAAAAATTTTTACTCAAGCATACCCATCTGCTCCAGAAAGGTTATGACGTGGTAGAAGTAGGAGATGCCGAACTGGAAAAGGCCGGTTCCATGGAAAGCAACAATGCCGCCCTGGCCATCGCCAAGATGCGCCCCGCCCCAGATTTCAACTGGCAAGATAACTCTTTTGTTTTGGCTTTGGACGAAGTGCGGGACCCCGGCAATCTGGGCACCATCATCCGCATTGCCGATTGGTACGGCCTCACCTCATTGGTACTCTCAGAAAACAGCGCCGATTTCTACAACCAGAAAGTGATAGCCGCCACCATGGGCTCTTTTACCCGCATCACCCCGCACTACGTTAATTTACCTCAGTTTTTAGAAAAGCGGCCTCAAAACGTGCCGGTCTATGGTGCTGCGTTAGAGGGCGAAAATGTACACCGGCTGCAACTGCAACCCCAGGGAGTGTTGGTGATGGGCAATGAGTCCCACGGTATCCGCCCCGAGATCATGCAACTGGTCACCCAACCCTTGCACATCCCCGGCCGCGGTGGCGCCGAGTCCCTCAACGTGGGCACCGCCACCGCTATTCTGCTAGACAACTTCTTCCGGAATTTGTAAGCGTGCAACTGGTTAACTTCTTAGAAACGTTCTTTTGAGGCTCTCGCCTCACGGATTTGCAAACTTCCGAACATTTTGGGTCCAAGTCACAGACTTGAACCATATTTCCTAATGGGAACCCGTTCTGCAGAAGAAGGGAATGCGTGTGATCGGGAGGTGTAAACATCCCCCTTCGCCTCCTTCAAAGGGGGAATCTCCGCTTTAGAAAGGCAGGAGCCCATTGCTACTTTCCCCTTTCCAGTCTTTCCCGAGCGCGCCTCGCTTTTGGCCCTGCAAAGGCAAGACTAAGCGCAGAGGACACTGCAGGCCGAAAGGGCAGTGCGCGAGGGGAAGACGGGGCCTCGCGGCCGTGAGCGCACGGAGAGAAACCATGAAACAACAAAGCATAAGGCCTCGCATCAACCACCCGCCACGCCAGCAATAGGCAAACTGCATGCACAAATCCATCGCCTCTAACCCTCTTTTAGCCAAAACAGCTTAAAAACAGAAAGAGGAGCTTCACTAGCTCCTCTTTCTGTTTACCACAATCAAACTAACACTACAACTAGCATTCTAAAACTTCATAATTCTAATACCCGCTGCAATGGCATTGGCCTGAGGACCTTTGTTTTCTTCAAACAACTCATTCAAGTTATACTTCACGAAGAACTCCAGGCTTCTGATTCCTACAAAGCCAGACAAACCGTATTGGAAATCATTCAGAAAGAAATCGTCTTTGGATTTGTCTTTGTAGTTCTCACCGTCACGGGAGTATTTCAGTTTGGAGTGGCTGCTGAGCATGTAGCCTACAAAGCCGCCGCCCCCGATTTTGAAATTCGTTTTGCCTTTCTTGTTTTTGAAGTCGAAGCCCAGTTCCAGCGGCACGTTGAAAGAGGTGGTGGCCAGTTTACTTTTCTCGTAGTTGATGGAGCTGGGGCTAAAGAATTCAACCCGTTCACCGGTATTCTGAATGGTGATGTTGTCATCAAACATGTAGTTGTGGAAGTCAAAGGTGAAACCGGTGATCAGGCGAACAGGGCTGTTCTCACCGCCCAGACGGTACTGCCATTTACTGTTTAGGCTGAGGTAGCGCGAGGCAAGAGGTCTAAGTTCAATGTCTTGCACCATGCTACCTGCCTGTTCTTCGGTGTTGAGCCAGTTGGCTACTCCCAGGTCTACCTGAAAATCATAGGCACTTTTAGGGTTTCGGTTCTTGTAGCGTTTCTCGTCTCTCTCCTTGACTTTGGTAGAATCATCATCGCCTACGCTCACTTTCACCTTGGTGGAATTGTTATCCTCATCGCGGTCAATGTCAATGCCTACCTTGTCGGTGATCCTGATTCTGTTTTTCTCTTTGATCACCACTTCGGTACCGTTACCCTGGGTAATGGTAATGTTCACGTCTTCAGAAGTATTGGCTTTGGATTTGTCAATGGTTACCACCACCTCTTCGCCGTTTTTACCGGCAGCCTCAATCTGATCGGCGTATTTCTCCACCAGCAGCAAGAGGGAATCTACGCTCTGGTTTTTTAGATTTTTCATGTCTTTCACATCCTTCACCACAATAAGCAGGCGGGCTTCATTTTTAAGCTTCAAAATGAGCGTATCCTGCACAGCAGCCGATTTTGGGCTAAAAGAACTGGCGTGAGAAGGCAAGGCGATAGCTGCAGCCATCATGATGGCCGAAAGCAGGGCGTATAAACGTTTCATAGTAATTGGATTTTAGAGTTCTATTGACTTTGAGATTTTCTTGTTGCCTATTCTGGTTTCTAAGGCGTACGTGTGTTTGGTATAACCTAATTCTGAAAGATCCACTTTCTCACCTTCTTTGAGATTCTTCACTTGTTTCAGGAGGCCTTTCAGAACGCGACCAGAACCAGATGTTTCCTCTGTGGGAGGTGTGTCAGTTTCTTTAGTAGATGCCTGGGCAAGGGAAGTGGTTGCCTGGGCGTTGTCTAATTTTACAATTATTTCTAATGAAGGGGCAGAAGCGGTGCTGTTAGCAGCTTCCTGGGTTTTTACTGGATTGGCAACCGCCATGAGGGTAGGTTCCTGGGTTACAGCAGGAGCGTTGGTCTCTTCTTGCTGTCTCCCCATTACTACCCGTTTAGTAGAAACGTTGCTTGCTTTTTCTTGCACGGTTGCAGCCTGCGCCTGGGTTTTAACCGATGCCAACGCCTGTTGCTGGTTTTCTACCGGAGAAGAAGCCGCAGGGAAATTGTAAACGGTTTCATCTTCTTTTTCCGCTGAAGCGGAAGACTGGGAAGGTGCGTCTGTGACAACAGGAGCCTTTTTGGTTTCCTGCACCGTAGCCACTGTTCCGGAAGACTGCAGCGGATCTATATCACGGTTTACCCATAAGCCCACGCCCAACAGCATGGTTACGGCAGCAGCGGCCGAGTAGTACCACATTCTAACAGTACCACGTTCTTCTTTTTCTTCGGCTACGGCCGGAATCAGGAACGGATTAGGAGTTTCCTGCTGACTGGCCTGTTGCATGCGGGCTTGCATGCGCTCCCACACATCATTCCCAGGGGCAACCGGTCGGTCTTTGAGTTTATCTCTGAATAATTTGTCTAAATCTTCTGCGCTCATGTCTTTTGTCTGTTTAGAGGGCGATCATTACTCCTTGCTGGGCCAGCATGCGCTGCAACATGGCCCGAGCTTTACTTAACTGCGATTTGGAAGTTCCTTCACTAATGTGAAGCATATCGGCTATCTCTTTGTGGGAGTAGCCTTCAATGGCGTACAGGTTGAAGACAGCCCGGTAACCGGCCGGTAACTCCTGCAGCAACTCCAGCATTTCTCCGGCACTCATGTCACTGTCTGCCGAGGCGTCTTCTGAGGCCAGGTGCACGTGCTCTTTGTCAATGGCCAGGTGCATGGGTTCCTGCTTGCGTAACTGTTGCAGCGCCTCGTTTACCATAATCCGGCGAACCCAACCTTCAAAACTTCCTTTCTGCTCAAATCTATCTACGTGCTGGTACACTTTCATGAACCCGTTGATCAAGACTTCCTCGGCATCCATCTCATTCTTGAGGTACCGCAGGCAAACCCCCATCATGGGGCCGGCGTAGCGATCGTACAAGATTCGCTGGGCTTTGGCATCGCCTTTCTGCAGTGCTAGTACCAGTTCAGACTCATTCACGGGTGGTAGATGTTTAAGCTATAATTCTTGCCTGTTTGTATGGATAGATGCATCTCCTCTAAATTCGGTTGCCTGAGGTTCCAAGATATTTTAAGTAAAAATAAGATTTTACGCGTAAGTTGAGGTGCAATCTTTGAATGGTAGAACCAATTACTTGTACAGCAAGAAGTTAATGCAGTACCTTTGAGCCGTAAATTATCTGATGACCCTACAAATTTTTTAATAAACGTATGAAAGCTTTTCTTTTAGCCCTTGCCCTAAGCTGCACCCAGGTAGTTTTCGCACAAGACAAGCCCACCAGCACCCTAACTCCAGCTCAATATAAAGAAGTAGTAAAAGAGGAAAAAGGTGTTTTGCTGGATGTGCGCACGCCCGAGGAATTCTCCCAAGGCCACCTGAAGAATGCCAAAAACTCAGATTATAGAGGTGGAGCTTTCGCGAAGGAAATAGAGACATTAGACAAGTCTAAAACCTACTATCTGTACTGTGCCACCGGAAACCGCAGCGGAAAAGCACTGCAACTTATGAAAGAGGCAGGTTTTGAGCATGTTTTTAATATTGGAGGCTATAAAGACCTGCAAGCTTCTGGTTTACCGGTAAAACAACCCAAAACTAAAAAGTAAGGCAGCTTGAACTGAAGCAACTTGGAGCCTCTCCCTGCAAGGATGACAATGCACTTTCCAATTTGTCTTTGGTTGGACTGGGTTGTTTTAGACCTGTTTTGGTAAAAGGAGCCTAAAAAGAAATCGCCCGCTGCAAAGGAAATTCATCTTGAGAATTCCTTGGCAGGGGGCGATTCCTTTAGTGGAAAGTGGCCTTATAGAATGTAGAAAGCTACTTTTTGCTCCTTCTTAGGAGTTTCTACGGGGGCTTTGTATTCGCGGAGCATCTGTTTCAGGTCACGGTCAATGGTTTGGGCAATGGTGCTCATGGGCGTGTCTGTGGGCTTGTTCTCAAAAGGATCTTGCAGATGGATGGCCATTTTCTCTATGAGCAGGAAAGACGAAGCAATGGCAACCACCAGCGGTATCGTCATAAACCCGAACACGTCAATCACCCCAAACGGCAGCATAAGTATAAAGAGAATCAATGCCAGGTGCGTGTACAAACTGTAGGTAGCCGGAAATACTGTGTTCTTGATGCGCTCGCAGCCTCCCATGGAATTACATAGACGGGTGAGGGTACGGTCAATCTCCACCTGTTGGTATTCATTGATCCAACCTTCTTTGTAGGCCCGGCGCAGATCTTCTCCGTGCAGTTCCAGTAAGCCCACAGGTTTATTCGTGTACTCCTCCAAAAAAGCGATCTGCTCCTTAGACATCAGCTTGCTGGCATTCTCCAGCGAGGGCAGCTTTCTAAGGGATTGACCCAAACTATAGCACCAGGCAATCTGCCGTTTCACAAACCTCTCCTTGAAGTACAGAGCCTCTACCGAATTATAAGGCGTTTCCACGAAATTAAGGATCTGGCGGGTGAGCGTGCGGGAATCATTTACAATGGCGCCCCACAGCGTACGGGCTTCCCACCAGCGGTCATAGGCCTGGTTTGACCTGAACGCAAGCAGCAAAGACAGGATAGTACCCAGCATGGTTGGGACCGCAATAGGAATGGAAATACGGGTAAGATGGATTGTATGGTACATGATGGCCACCAGAATGGCATAAGCAGTGACCAGTACCACCTCATTTTTTATTTTCCCGAAGATATACCGGATGGGAATATTATTCTTTAACAACATACGTCAGCTTTTAAATGGATAAGAAAAGAAAGAGCACCTCAGGAAACCTGTGCGGCGCGGTGGGCATACGTGTATTCCTGCGGCGTAATGGAGATAACCGGTAGTCCGCACTTCTCCAGGAACAGGTTGGGGTTCTGGCTCTGCTTCCCAATGGCCCGGTAGTGGTAGGTAGTAGGCGAAGCGATGAAGTCTATGGTGTTGGCCTTCAGGAAATTCTTGAATGCCACCATGGTGGTGCCGTAGAAGCATTCCCACCGTAAGGTTTTCAACTGAGGATATTCCTGCTCCAGCTCAGTACATGCCCTGAAGAACTCCAGACTAACCAGCGTTTCTTCTTTGCTTTTGCGAGGAAGCATCAGTAAATCAGTGATGCAATTGGAGAGCCCGAATGGGTGGAAAAGCAGCACCTTCAGCGGCATGCCCGGAAAAGTTTCCAGCAGTTCGGGAATACAGCTTATAGAGTCTTTATCAAAATTGGAGGGCATTAAAACAGTGGCCATGAATCTTCTGGTTTGGTGAATTTTGAAACAATACCCAAACTTACGAGGGCCTCATTAAGCCAATTTTAGAGAGAGATTAGAATGTCATTAGAATTCACATTAATCCATCAACCGCTTGATTTACAGACAATTTTATTGTGCGCTAAGTGAATTTTACAGGCAAAGGCTAGCCCTGCCAACCTGTTTTCATGCTGATTTTCTTAAAACACTTAATAAATGGAATTGCTTTAAACGGCTTCGGCTAAGGGCAGATGCACCCGAATCTCGGTGCCGGAGCCTTCCTGAGTCAGAATGCCAATGCTGCCTTTGTGCAGGCGTATAATGTTGAGTGATAAAGGAAGTCCTACGCCGTGGCCCTCAAAGTCTGAGGTGTTGGAGGCCCTGAAGAAAGGCACGAACACGTACGGCAATTCCTCCTCCGGAATCCCGATGCCTTTGTCCTGCACGTTTATGGTCAGTTGCCCGTTTTCCACGGAAATCTGCACCCGTACGGCCTGGTAATTGGAATACTTGCAAGCATTCAGGACAATGTTGCTGAGGGCCAATTTGAGCAGGTTCACGTTGCCATTGACCAGCAGGTGACTTTCATCCTGGGGCAATTGGCTGAAATCTATCTGAATGTTGTTGTCGGGGTAGAGTTGGTCCGCCGATTCTTTCACCAGCCAAAGCAGCTCGTCAATGCGCACCAGTTCCCAATTCTGCTTCTTCCCATCAAACCCACTTTGGGCTATACCTAAGAGGCTGGTCAGAATGTCCTTCAGTTTATCAGATTCATGCAGGATTTTCTCTACCGCTTTCTGGTGTTCTGGCAAAAGGCCGGGTTTGGCCAGGGCAAGTTCGGCTTCGCCCTTGATAATGGTCAACGGCGTACGGAGTTCATGCGAGGCGTTGCTCACGAAGTTGTTCTGGGTTTCAAAAGCGGTCTCCAGCCGAATGAGCATGTCATTGAAGGTTTGGGCCAGCTCATTGAGTTCGTCTTTGTTGGTGCTCACCTCCAGCCTTTGATTCAGGTTGCCTGCAGTAATACCCTGCACATTTTTAATCATGTCCCTGATTGGCAGAAATGTGTGTCTGGTGAAACGTTTCCCTAGAAAGAAAACCAGCACCACAGACAGAAAGAAGCCTACCAGCAGGGCTTGGGTGAGGTGAGTCACTTCTTCCAGACCATACGGGTTTTTCGCAGAGACAATGACCAGATACTGTTTACCACCTGTTTTCTGCAACGTACCGGCAAAGAAAGCCTCCTGCGAACGGAAACGCGCTTTTCTATCCTGCATCACTTCGGCCAGAAAAGCAACCGGGAGTTCCTTACTACGGAGCTTCGCCAAGGGGTTTACCTCCGGTACCTCCAGAATATACTCTTTCTCTTCGGGTAATTTCTCCAGGTACGCTTGCCGCAGTCGCTGTATTTCCTCGGGCTCGGCCGTGGCGTTAATGTTCAGGTGAATGGCCGAGGCCAGGTTCACCCGAGTTTCCAGGCGCTTGTAAAAATCTTCAAAGGCGTAGTGATTGGCGAAGAAATAGATAAACCCGCTGAACAGCAGAATCACCAGCGAGGTCAGGACTGAAAAGAGGAGGGTAGCCCGGGTCTGAATGGTCATACTTCTTCTTCTTTGAGTACATAGCCCATGCCAATGATGGTATGGATGAGTTTGGGCTCGTAATCCTTGTCCAGCTTCTTTCTCAGGTAATTGACATAGACATCTACTACATTGGTACCCAGGTTGAAGTCAATATTCCAGACGTTCTCCAGGATCTCAATGCGGGATAAAACTCGTTTGGGGTGCTGGGCCAGAAATTTAAGCAAGCGGAACTCGGTGGCAGTTAAGGCTATTTTATTGCCGCTACGGGAAACCTGCTTTCCTAAAAGGTCAACTTCTAGGTCTGCAATTCTGATTTTATTCTGAGGGGCAATGGCGTTGTGAGACCGGCGGGTAAGGGTTCTGATCCTGGCGTTCAGTTCAGAAAAGTTGAAAGGTTTCACCAGGTAATCATCGGCCCCGCTGTCCAGACCTATCACTATGTTCTCCGGCGAGTCCAGGGCGGTCAGCATGAGAATGGGCGTTTCTACCTGATGCTCCCGCAACTTCTGGCAGATCTCCAGGCCGTTCATCTCGGGTAACATCAAATCCAGAATGATGAGGTGAAAGGGAAAATCAAGCGCCATTTTCAGGCCGGTGCTGCCGCTCATGGCCACGCTCACCGAGTAGCCTTCCTGCTTTAATCCACGTTGTAACATCTCGGCTAGACTTGCCTCATCTTCCACCACAAGAATCTTCTTCTCCATGTATGCTGGGTACGGTTCTGTTCAAAAGTAGTACTTGTACCATAACCAGCCAAAGAACCAAAGGTTGCCAATTCTTTAAGGCACGCGAATATTTGATAAAATAATAGGAAGCAGCCGTACCAAAATGAAGAAGCGTTTAGCGGCTGTTTTAGATAAAACAGCCGCTAAACGCTTCTTTTATAGTATGTGCAGAAAAGGAAATTCCTTAATAATTTCCTACCGAAAGCATGACCAGTGTACAGGCGTGCATGGTTTTGATGTTCTGTTCCTGGGCTTTTCTCTCCAGCTCTGAATTCTCAGTACCCGGGTTGAAGATGATGCGCTTTGGTTTCAAGGACAGAATGTAGTCATACCAACTGGGTTGGTTCTGCGGGCCTACGTACAGCGTAACGGTATCTACTTCGTCTACGGTAGGTTTCTCAACCTCAATGGCTAAACCTGCTACTTCCCCTTTTTTAATCCCTACCGGAACAACCTCGTGGCCGTAGCGTTTCAGCATATTCACGGCTTTGTAGCTAAAACGGGAGGGGTTATCTGAAGCGCCTACTACTACTGTCTTTTTCATTGTTTTTAACTTAATGTGAGAACTACAGGGGCTAAACGTCCATGAGTAGTTATACTCATAAACAGGCCCAGGGTTAGCGGCGTACCAACAAGGCCACCTGCTCGGCGCATCTTTCGCCGTCCATGGCAGCAGACACAATGCCCCCTGCGTAACCGGCTCCCTCGGCACAAGGGAAAAGGTTTTTGATCTGCGGATGCTGCAACGTTTCCTTGTCTCTGGGTATGCGCACCGGCGAAGAGGTTCTGCTTTCCACACCCACAATCTGGGCATCATTGGTTAAGTAACCCCGCATTTTATAGCCGAATTCCTGAAAACCACCCCGTAAACGCTGGCCTATCATGGGCGGAAGCACCTCCAGCATGTCTACACTGGCCAGCCCTGGTTGATAGGAAGTAACCAGCAAAGAAGAAGAGACCTTGCCTTTCACAAAATCTTGCAGGCGTTGAGCCGGAGCCACCTGCGTACCACCCGCCGCCGCCCAGGCTTTCTGTTCCAGGGTTTGCTGTAAGCGTAGTCCGGCCAGGGCGCCGTGTTGTTTCAGGTCCATGTCTTCCAGGTTCACCGCCACTACAATGCCAGAGTTGGCGTACTTGGAATCTCGGCGGCTAGGGGACATGCCGTTCACCACCACTTCGCCGGGCGCCGTGGCCGAAGGCACAATGAACCCGCCAGGGCACATGCAAAACGAGAACACGCCCCGCTCCTGGCCTTTGTAGGCCACCTGGTGCACCAACGCGTACGAAGCCGCCGGTAAGTGCTGCCCCCGGTTGCCGTCACAATGGTACTGAATGCCGTCAATAAGGCTTTGCTGATGCTCCACACGCACACCCATAGCGAACGGTTTTGCTTCTATGAGAATGTTTTTGGCGTACAGCAACTCATAAATATCGCGGGCCGAGTGGCCCGTAGCCAGAATCACCGCTTCTCCTTCAATAGAGGAACCATCCTGAGTAATCACACCTTTCATCTGGTCTTTCTCCAGAATGAAATCAGTGACCCGCGTGTTGAAATGGATTTCGCCACCGGCTTTGAGCACAGTTTCCCGCATTTCAGCAATTAAAACGGGCAGTTTATTGGTGCCTATGTGCGGGTGCGCGTCAAACAGAATATCAGTAGTGGCGCCGTGCTGCACCATGATCTGGAGGATGCGTTGCACATCACCGCGTTTTTTAGAGCGGGTATAGAGCTTTCCGTCTGAGTACGTGCCGGCGCCGCCTTCGCCAAAGCAGTAATTGGAATCTGGATTCACAATGTGCTCTTTGTTGATGGCCGCCAGGTCCCGCCGCCGGGCGCGTACGTCTTTTCCGCGCTCCACTACCACCGGTTTCAAGCCCAGCTCAATGCACCGCATGGCGGCGAATAATCCGGCCGGGCCAGCCCCTACAATCAGGACCCGTTTGGCGTCTGGCTTAAGTTCTGGATAGGTGTAGGTGGGCAGCAGGGTAGAGAGATCTGGCGCTTGGGTATAAACATCGGCGCGCACTTTTACCTGCACCTTGCGGCCGCGGGCATCAATAGAACGTTTTATCTTATGGATGAATGCGGCGTCTTCGGGGTTGAGAATACCGGCTTGTTGCAGGAGCTCACGCTCCAGAAGGGCAGGGTCATAGGCTACTTCGGGCGCTAAGACCAAGTCAAGTTCTTTTTTCATGTAGTGTGGTAAGGTAGTTAACCTTAAATCTGGGTGAGTGATGTTCCCTCTTCTTTGTTAATTGTACAAAGATAGGTACTCTTCCGTAACCGAAAACCGGGCTATAAAATTCGTTTTCAGGCTGCCTTTACCAAAAGATGGGTAAAAGCAAAAGTTCTTCCACCCAAGTGTCAGTACCCCATTTTCCTTCTGTATCTACTCTTCAGCTAGTTAAGAAGCCCTTACTTGATTTTTAAGACTTTCTGGTAATTATAACAAAATGCTTTGCAGATTCTATAATATTTTAAAGAAGTATTTAATATTATAAAGAATTTTTAAAAAAAGAATAGTACATAAACTAATTCTTCCTCTATGAGCGTTTTATTTGTGGTCCAGAAAAGTTCTGGATTTGAATAATATCGATATGAAAGGAGGGGGAGCGAGGAAGAAAACAAAAGAACTATTTTAGCATTGACCATCTTAAAACGCTTAAACCAGTTAAAAAGTATTGCTGGCCAAGACAAACACACCAGTTCCTACCTAAGCGTTGAAAAATAGGAACTAATCTTTTTGCGAGTGGAATAGAGACAACTTGCACTATCTGAAACAATTACAAGCAAACAACTTCAGAAAGCAAGGTATTCCGCTCTTAAATAATCAAAAACCTAAATGAAGAAAGTTATATTTTTTAGCTTCGTCTTATTGCTGACGCTGGTAAGCCATGCGTGGGCACAAAGTCGGACAATAAAAGGAAGAGTAACCGATGCACAGACAGGCGAGGGAATGCCTGGGGTTACTGTTCAATTGAAAGGGAGCACAAACGCGGCTCCAACCAGTGTTACTGGTGATTACGAAATATCGGTGCCTTCAGCAGACGGTACGCTGGTGTTTACTTTCATTGGCTACGCCAACAAGGAAGTAGCTATTGGAAGCCAAACTACCATCAACGTTGCTTTAACGGCTGACCAGACGCAATTGAATGAGGTATTAGTGGTGGCGTACGGAACGGCGGAAGAGAAATCTTATACCGGCTCTGTATCTTCTGTGAAGTCTGAGTCCATTGAGAAAATGCAGGCCAATGATGTAACTAAAGCGCTATCGGGCTTAGCTCCCGGGGTGCAAGTAACTTCGTCCAGCGGGCAGCCAGGTGCTACCAGTACCGTGCGTATTCGTGGGGTAGGTTCGGTAAACGCGGGTAGCTCGCCTCTGTATGTGGTAGACGGTGCTCCTTATTCAGGAGATATCAACGCCATCAACCCGCATGATATTGAGTCTATGACCGTGTTGAAAGATGCCACCGCTGCCTCTCTTTACGGCTCCAGAGCTGCTAACGGGGTAATTGTGATCACTACCAAAGGTGGATCTGCGCCTAAAGAACCAACCATTACGTTTGGGGCCACCGTGGGGGTTTCTGACTTTGCCGTGGATGATTACAAAACCGTGAATGCAAGCCAAATGTATGAATTGACCTGGGAAGCCCTTCGCAACGATGCCAGAGCTACTGCGTCATTGTGGCAAGGTAAATTTGCGTCACCAGAGGAGTATGCTTCTAAGACCGTAGTTACCCGTTTAGCGGGTGCTGGTAACGGACAGCAATACAATCCGTTCAGCGACGTAGAGCCGGTTGGCTTAGATGGTAAAATCAAACCAGGCTTAACTCCTGCTTGGGATGAAGACTGGAGAGATGCGTTGTACAGAAAAGCCGTGCGTCAGGAATATGATCTGAGCGTACAAGGCGGTAACGAGAAAAGCAACTATTACTTCTCAGGTAACTACCTGGACCAGGAAGGTGCTTTCATCACGTCTGGCTTTAAACGTTACTCTTCCCGTCTGCGCCTGAGCTCACAACTCAGAGACAACATTAAGGTTGGTCTTAGTGCCAACATTTCTTATACAGACCAGAATGCGCCTACTTCCAGCGGTACTTCCTTCCGGAACGTGGTGTCATGGGGAAGAAACATCTCCAGCATTTACCCAATCTATAGAAGAAAGAACGCCGATGGTTCACCTTTCACAGGCGACCAGGAGTTTGACTTCAACACAGCCCGTCCATACGGCGGTAACAGCAACCCAGTAGGTACAACAGCTCTGGACATTATCAGAGGAAACAACCTGACCTGGGGCTGGAGCGGTTATGCCGAAGTTGGTTTCCTGAAAGACTTTAAATACCGTACAACCTTGGCGCTGAACGGTGACAACTACCGTGGCGAAACGTTCTACAACCCTAAATACGGTGATGCTTCTGGCTCCATTGGAGGCCGTGGTACGCAAAGCAGAAACTCTTTCACAGAGTACACCTTCAACCATATCCTGAGCTGGAACAAAACCTTCGGTATTCATTCAGTAGACGCCTTGGGTGGTTTTGAGGTATACAACCTGTCTTCTAACTCTGTGTCTACCCAGAAAACCGGTTTCATTCCTATTGAAGGCATGACCGAGCTGGACAACGCCGCTACTATTGTGAGCTCCAACTCACAGAGAGACAGACGCGCGCTGCAAAGCTTTTTGGGTCAGGTGAACTATGGCCTGGCAGACAAGTATTACCTGTCTGCTTCCTTCCGCCGTGACGGTTCTTCCCGTTTTCAGAAAGATGTAAGATGGGGTAACTTCTACTCTGTTGGTGCTTCCTGGAGATTATCTGAAGAGAACTTCATCAAAGACCTGTCATGGGTGAACAACGCGAAACTGCGGGCTAGCTACGGTACGTCTGGTAACGAGAACCTTTCTTCTTACTATGCTTACAGAGGCGTGTACAACACCGGTTATCCAGACCTTTCTGCCCCAGGTATGATTGTTTCTACGTTAGAGAACCCGCTGTTGACATGGGAGAAGCAAGCTATCTTCAACGTTGGTTTGGATGCAACGGTGTTCAAAACGGTTGATGTGTCTTTAGACTACTATGACAGAGAGTCGAAAGACCTGCTTTTAAGCAAGCCATTGCCACCATCCACCGGTTTCGTGTCTGTTTCTGACAACTTAGGTGCTATGCGCAACAGAGGTTTTGAAGCAAACATTACGGCCCGCATCATTGACAAAGAAAACTTTGGCTGGTCTGTAAACCTGAACGCTGCTAAAAACACCAATGAGTTTACCAGCTTGCCACAGCCTACCATTCTTTCTGGAACCAAGCAGTACAAAGTGGGTCAATCTATCTATGATTTCTTCATTGAAGATTTCGCTGGCGTAGATCCGGCAACTGGTCTAAGCATGTGGTACACTGACGTTAAAAATGCTGAAGGTGTGATAGAAAGACAAACCACCACTGATTACTCTAAAGCCACTCGTTACTATGTAGGTAACGCGTTGCCAAAAGTAACCGGAGGTTTCTCTAACAACCTTAACTACAAAGGTTTTGACTTAGGCTTGTTGTTCAACTACAGCTTTGGCGGTAAAATCCTGAACACAGACTACAGCGGTCTGATGGGTGGTGGTGCCTCTGCCGGGTACAACTGGAACGCAGACATCTTAGACAGATGGCAGAACCCTGGTGACATCACAGATGTACCTCGCCTGGGTACCAGCCAATCTCTGAATGCCAATGCCCGTTCTTCGCGTTTCTTAACAGATGCTTCTTACATACGCATGCGTAACGTGACACTGGGCTACACCTTGCCAGCAGCCGTGCAGGAGCGTTTGAGAATGAAAGGTTTGAGAGTTTTTGTACAAGGCGACAACCTTTGGACCTGGTCTAAAGGACTGGACGGAATGGACCCAGAGCAATCTCTGGATGGTTTAACTTCCAACAGTTTCCCAACCATGAAGACTTACTCCGTTGGAGTACGTGCCTCTTTCTAATTACAGACAAATAACCTTAGTAAATGAAAATCAATAAAGCGAAAATATATACAGTCCTGCTGGGAGCAACTCTTGGATTAGGAGCGTGCCAGGATGATTTCCTGGAGACAGTTCCTTCCAACGCGGTTTCCTACGAGCAGGCGTTCAGCTCTACGGCTGGCGTTGAGGCGGCTTTGAACGGTATCTACCGGTTAATGCGTGACGCTCCGGTGAACGCTGGTTCCACGGCCAGCCATGACAACTACGGAGTGCCAGCCTTCAACCTTACCTGGGACGTAATGGGGCAGGATGTGATGGCCAACAGCAACTGGTTTAATTTCCAGTATGTGTTAGACAATAAGCTGGCTAATTACCGCGGTACGTACATGTTGTGGGCAACCAATTTCAACATGATCACCAATGCCAACAACATTATCGCGAACGCGAAAAACGTACCAGGCATCTCCACTCAACAGCTAGCTGCTTTTGAAGGGGAAGCAAAAGCACTTCGTGCTTACGGGTACTTCAATCTGGCCAGAACGTACCAACATACGTACCTGAAAAACCCAGATGCACTGGCCGTTCCTTTGGTATTGGAGCAAACCACCGCCCAAACCCAAGGCCAGCCTAGAGCTACCCTTAAAGCAGTGTACGCTCAGATTCTGGAAGACCTGACAGTTGCCGAACGCGACTTGCCTACCACCAGAACCGCTAAAAGCCGCGTGAACAAAAACGTAGCGCAAGGTTTATTAGCACGTGTGTACCTGGAAATGGGAGAGTGGGCTTTAGCTGCTGACTTTGCCGCCAAAGCAAGAGTTGGTTATCCTTTGATGACTCCTTCTGCTTACAAAGAAGGCTTCAACAACTACGCGAATGGTGAATGGATTTGGGGCTTAGCCCAAGCTGCTGATCAGCAGGTAGGCTACGCCTCTTTCTTCTCCACCATTGACGGCCGTTATACCGTTGACGCAAAAGGAAACAGAACCTACGTGCGCAGAGGGTACAACAACATCCGGGCAAACGATAAGTTTGTGGAGTTGTTTGCCTTGACAGACGCCCGTAGAGAGTTCCAAGAAGCGGTTGGTACTACCAACTCAGACCGGTACACCATCACCAAGTTCAAGGACCTTCCAGACCTAAGCGGAGACTTCGTGTTGATGCGTGCTGCTGAAATGTACCTGATTGAGGCTGAAGCTAAAGCTCGTTTAGGCGAGAACGAAGCCGCCCAGCAACTGGTGTACCAACTCCGTCAGCAACGCTTCACGGTGGCTGCTGATGCGGTGAAACCAACTACTACTGGTACTAACTTGGTGGACGAGATCTGGGTAGAAAGAAGAAAAGAACTCTACGGCGAAGGCTTCGGACTGATGGACATCAAGCGTCTACAGAAGCCATTGGTACGCACCGGAAACCATACCGCCGTACTGGGTACTACGCCTGCCAACAGTGATCTGTTTATCTATCAGTTCCCACAATTGGAAATCACTAACAACCCTAACTTCGGTCCTCAGAATCCATAAGGACCCCGTAGTTTAGAATTCAAAAAGGCTGCTCTAATAAGAGCAGCCTTTTTTTGTTTTGGTGCTAGTTTTGAGGAAACAAGACTAATACTCGCTCGCCTCTGGCGAGTGTGGGTTACTTGCGGCCTCTGGCCGAGTGGCAGCACCTTGCTACCTTTTTAACAACATCTTCTTATAGTGGCGGGACGCCGCAGGTAGCTCACACTCGCCAGAGGCGAGCGAGTGAACACTTGTTATAATACGCTTGCTGTCTATCAGCAAAATGCTTTTAGCTATTCCTGTTTCACAGCTGCTTTCCAGAAAACAGAACATAAACAAAAAACGGGAGCAATTGCTCCCGCCACTATTACACAAACTCAGTCTACTTCGCCCACAATGTTATTGACCCAGCCTTTGCCCCAGTTGTCTTTCTCTTCCTGCGTCCAGATGTCTGGGAAGAAGATGCGCTTCTGGAACTTGGGAGGAAGATACTTCTGCCAGTTAGTACCGCCGGTGGCGGCAATGATCTCAGGGTCGCGTTGCAGGTAGCGTACCGCCGATTTGTAGTGCATAAGCGGCCAATTTACGTTCACGTTGCTGTCCAGTTCTTTTAGGTGGGCAAGGAGTTTGGCGTTTTGCTGCTCTTCTTCTGAAAGTAGCTTATAAACAGCCCATATGTTTTTGGTCTGATACTCCCGCGCGTGCTGCATCAGTTCGGCCGCATACTTTTCTTCAAACTGCAGCAGCGTTAGTGTCTTCGCACCAGTGGCGGCCTCGGTGGCACCTTCTTTCCAGTAAATACACCCGAACATCTCTTCATGGGTGCTCTGCTGGCCTAATGCCTCGCGGCGGGCTTTGTCTGTAAGGTTGCAGAGATCCGTGGAGCAGATTTCTATCTTCCGGTATTGGACCGATTGGAAACCGCTGGCGGGCATCAAGGCCATTCTGAACTTCAGGAATTCTTTGGGGTCCATGCCGTCTACCATCACATCAAAGGAATCAATCAGATTCTCAAAGTAACGGTTAATGCGACCTATGCGCGTGATGAGCATCTTCGCCGTAGGCGCAGGGTCTTCGCCAATCAATCTGTACTCATGCAGGCAGAGCTTGAAGTAAAGTTCTGTAATCTGGTGGTACATGATGAAGATTTCCTCATCGGGTATTTTGGTGCGGGGCGTCTGCAAACTTAGCAGGGTGTCCAGGTGAATGTAGTCCCAGTAATTGATGTAATCTGAGTACAGCAACCCTTCCAGGTAAGACGCCAGGTCTTGGCCCATGTGGCCATATTTCTGCTGAAGACGCTCCAACAGCTCCATTACCTGAGGGGAGAAGGTGTGGTCTGGCATATATTATTTTCTGAATGTTGTAATTTACTTTCTTTACTTGCGACAAAGAAAGTAAAAGAAATTGGTTTGAAGTCTTAAGGTAAGAAAGAAACGAAGGGGCCGGGGCAACTGATAAGCCGGTACGGGCATCATACCAACTTAAGGTTTACTTCGGTTTTTTTGGCAGCGGCTGCCCACGGGTAAACAATATCTTTAACTTTGATGCCGGAAGAACGCACAAAGACAATGGCAGAGAAAAGCAGCATTTTTGATATGATTGGTCCGGTTATGATAGGTCCTTCCAGTTCGCACACCGCCGGGGTGGTGCGTATTGCGCGGGCGGCTATCAGAATACTGGGCGCAGCTCCCGTAGAGGCTACCATTACCTTCTATAATTCGTTTGCCCGCACCTATGAAGGCCACGGCAGCGACCGAGCCATTCTGGCGGGGCTCCTGGATTACAACACAGATGATACCCGCATCAAGGAGTCTTTTACCTATGCGGCCGAGAAAGGGTTGAAGTACACGTTTAAATCTGTGGGGAATGCGTCTACCATGCACCCCAACACCATTAAACTGAACCTGACCGCTGCCAACGGAAATACCGCCGAAGTGATTGGCCAAAGCCGGGGCGGTGGCGTGATCAGCATTGTGGAGGTAGACGGTTTCCCGTCCAACTTCTCGGCTAACCTGCACACCTTGATCATTGACGCCGATGATGTGACCGGCAGTATTGCCTTTATCAGCAGCATCATTGCCCATGATGACTGCAACATTGCCACCATGAACGTGTCCCGCAAAGGCCGCAATGACGTGGCCCGCCAATTCATTGAAATGGACTCCGGGCTCCGCCCGATCTCGCTGGAGTACCTCCGCCAGCTGAGTTGGGTTAAGAAAGTGATCTATATCCCTAACATTGACTTATAAATAAATGCGACGTTTCTCTTCCAAATTTCTCTCAACCCTGGGATTAGTCATCGGCTGCCATACCCTGTCCCTGGCTCAAACCACCACGGCCACTGAAACCGTGTGGTCACTGCAGCAATGCGTAGATCACGCCATCAAAAACAACCTGCAGGTGCGGCAATCTGGCCTTTCTGTGGAACAGGCGGCCATTGATGTAAGTCAATCCAAAACCAACCGGTTGCCTTCTGTTAACGGAAGTGGTTCTCACGGCTTCAACAATGGTTTCTTTCTGGACCCGGTAAGAAATGAGATTCAGAACACGCAGATCTGGTCTGGTAACGTGGGCATCAACGGCTCGGTCAATGTCTACAGCGGGCTGCAGGCGCAGAATACCATTAAACGGAACCAACTGGAGTACAAGGCCAGTCAATTAGACCAGCAGAAAGTGCAGAATGACGTCACCATCAATGTGGTGACGGCCTACATGAATGTGCTGCTCAACCAAGAGATTCTGAGAACCAACCAGGAACGGTTAAATCTTACCCAGAGCCAGTTGGAGCGTACCCAAAAGCTGTTCAGAGCGGGAAGCGTTCCTGAAAGCAATGTGTTAGATCTCAACGCGCAAATTGCTAGTGATGAGTTGAATATAATCACTGCCCAGAACAATATTGACTTATCTGAGCTGCAGTTGATTCAGTTGCTGAATCTCACCGAGGCCAACCCGGCCAACTTCGCCATTGAGGTACCGCAGATTCCAGATCCGGACCAGACCGTGATTGGTTTCAACGCCGAAGAGGTGTATGCTACGGCTTCAGAAAGAATGCCGGAAATATTAAGAACCCGGCTTCGCATCCAGAGTGCAGATAAAAACATTGCCATCGCTAAAGGCGGCTATCAGCCCTCGTTAAGTTTGGTAGGTAGTGTCAATACCCGTTACTCCAGTGGTTCTTCGCTTTTATCTTTCGGGGATCCGTTTTCGCAAAGAACGTTAGTGGGGTACCAGGACGAGAATATGAGTACGCCCATTTACATCTATACCCCGTCTGTGGAGCAAACCTCCTTGAAGTATCCCTACTTTAACCAGTTGCAGGATAACATAGGGCAGTTCATAGGCATCAACTTGAGTGTGCCCATCTTTAACGGGTTCAGGGTACGCAACAATGTGCAGTTGTCCAGAATAGGTCTGAGAAACGCCGAAATCAATTCTGACATTGCCAAAAATCAGCTGAAACAAACCATTGCCCAGTCTTACACAGATGCGGTAAACGCCCAAAGAAGATTTGTGGCCGCCAGAAGACAACTGGAAGCTTTTGAACAAGCCTACAAGAATGCGGAGATTCGCCTGAACAACGGCTTGATCAACAACGTGGACTTCAACGTGGCCCGCAACAACTTGGTGAAAGCACAGTCAGACATTATCCAGGCTAAATACGATTACACCTTCAGACTGAAAATTTTAGATTTCTACCAAGGCAAAACCATCACACTTTAATCCTATCATGGCAAAACGTAAATCAAACAAACTGTTATACATTCTTGGCGGCCTGCTGGTGCTATTAGTGGTTGGCCTTATTGTCGCCAAAAAGCAGGGCTGGATTGGAAAAGAAGAAGGAATTGAAGTAGTAGTGGCCAAGGCAAAACCTACTACCATTGTAGAAAAAGTAAGTGCCTCTGGCAAGGTACAACCCGAGATTGAAGTAAAGATCAGCCCAGACGTTTCAGGTGAGATTACCGAGCTGTACGTGAAAGAAGGTGATTCAGTAGTTGCTGGTCAGTTGCTGCTCCGTATTCGTCCTGACAACTATCAGGCGATGGTAGAGATGCAGTCGGCCTCGGTGAATACCCAACGCGCTAACCTGGCCCAGGCCAGAGCCAGACTAAACCAAGCCTTGGCGAACAGCAAGAACGTGCAGCAATCGTATGAGCGTAACCGCAAGTTGTTTGAGCAGAAAGTTATCTCGCAGTCTGAGTACGACGCTGCCAGATCACAGTATGAAGCCAACCGCGCCGAAGTGGACGCCGCCCGGCAAAGCGTGCGCGCCGCTGAGTCTACCGTACGCAGTGCGAGTGCATCATTGGAAGAGTCCAGAAGAAACCTGGACAAAACCACCATCTATGCGCCGGTGAGCGGCACCGTTTCCAAATTGAATGTAGAGCGCGGTGAGCGCGTGGTAGGTACGTCGCAGATGGCTGGTACAGAAATCATGCGTATTGCCAACCTCAACAACATGGAAATTAGGGTAGACGTAAACGAGAACGACATTGTACGGGTACGCCTGAATGACTCGGTTATTGTGGAGGTTGATTCCTATACCAACACCAACCGTAAGTTCAAAGGCGTAGTAACCTCCATTGCCAATACCGCCAAAGACGCTGCTTCCCTGGAGGCGGTGACCGAGTTTGAAGTGCGCATCAGGGTCCTCAATGAATCTTACCAAGATCTTATTCAGAAGAACGGCCGTACACCGTTCAGACCGGGTATGACAGCCTCGGTAGACATTATCACAGACCAGAAAAACAACGTGCTTTCCGTACCTTTGGCCGCCGTGACTACCCGCGCCAAAGACAACAAGGACGCTAAAGCCACTGCCGGCCAGAACAACTTGGCGCAGGAAGAGAAAGCTCGCCCGGAAGAACGTCCGGAAGAAGTAGTGTTTGTGCATGAAGGCGGAAAGGTGAAAATGGTGAAAGTAACCACCGGTATCAGCGACTTTGACAACATAGAAATTCTTTCTGGCTTAAAGCCGGGCCAGGAAGTAGTTTCAGGTCCATTCAGAGCGGTTTCCAAGCAGTTGAAAGAAGGCGATCTGGTGACGGTGAAGGATGAGAAGTCCCTGAGTAAAGAATTGAAAGAAGACACGTCTGAAGAAGAGAAATAAGTTTTGCAGGAAAGAGAAAGAGTAGCCGTGCTGGGCGGCGGCAGTTGGGCCACCGCCCTGGTCAAAATTTTATCAGAAAATAAGACGGATGTCAGCTGGTGGCTCAGAAACCAGGAAGACGTGCAGCACCTTCGGCAATACGCCCACAATCCCAGGTACCTCAGCGGGGTCCGGTTTGACCTGGAGTATGTGCATCCGTCCAGTGACATTCAGCAGACCGTAGCCCAGGCAGACTGGGTGATTCTGGCCGTTCCGGCGGCCTTCGTGAAACAGGCCTTGTCTCCCTTGGCGGCAGACGCCTTGCAAGGAAAAACACTGGTATCGGCTATCAAAGGCATGATCCCGGACGAGAACCTCTTGATCACTGATTTCCTGGAGCAGCACTACGGCGTTCCCGCTGATAGGCAATGCGTCATTGCGGGCCCGTGCCACGCCGAGGAAGTCGCTCTGGAAAAGCAGTCTTACCTGACCATCGGCTCCCATAACAGGGATCGGGCCGAAACGTTCTGCACGTTGCTCCGCAACCGCTACGTAAAGGCCAATCCGCTGGACGACATTGACGGAGTGGAGTACTGTGCGGTTATGAAAAACATCATCGCGCTGGCCTGCGGCATAGCCCACGGTCTGAACTACGGTGATAATTTTCAGGCGGTGCTGGTCTCCAATTCTATGGAGGAGATAGAGCGTTTCCTAGATGCGCTTATGCCCCTGCACCGTGACCTGAAAGGCAGCGCCTACTTAGGTGATTTGCTGGTAACCGCCTATTCGCAGTTCAGCCGGAACCGCACCTTCGGGAACATGATTGGCCGGGGGTACACCGTAAAATCTGCCCAGTTTGAGATGAACATGGTGGCTGAAGGTTATTATGCTGTGCAGAGTATCTACGAATTGAACAAGCGCCTGAACGTAGAAATGCCTATCACTACCGCTGTCTACAATATTCTGTATGAGCGCATTTCACCAGGAGTTGAGATTGAAATCTTAAAGGATAAGTTTAAGTAAGTTTTTCAGCTTCTAGCCTTAAAACAGAAAACCCATCATCAGCTTTGATAGTGGGTTTTCTGTTTTTAAAGAGATTTTCCAAAAAGAAGGTTAAAACCGGTTTCTAATGAGATTACTCGAAAGCAGCCCATAAAACTACTCGGCCGAAGGCTTGTGCGCTTGCCGGAAGATCTTATTATCTACGGAGTACCTGCCGGGGCCTACTACCATGAAGAACAAGAGCAGAAATAAAACCAAGATCGAAATCCACAGCTCTATGTTTTGCAGGTGAAGGCCTTTTTCTGAGTTCACAAAGAAGACGGCGCCCAGCAGAATGGGAATCTGGCAAAGAAGGGCAAACCGGGTTAAACAACCGAAGGCGATCATCAAACCGCCCATTATATGAACCACACTATAAAACATGGGAGCCTTCTTGAAAGGAACCATGGTATGTTCCTGGGTGAACTGATAGAAGATGTCGCTTGTGTTCATGAGAAATGAAATCCCTTTCACAAAAAGGAAAATTCCTAACAGCATGCGCAAGGCATCCATCCAGACGGGATTACTGGCGCTGTTCTTACGTTCTACCAGCGGAAGATTATTGGTAAGTTCCATAACGATAATTGTTAGGTGAAAAATATATCGTATTATATATACGAAGATCTTTATGTCAACATCTAACAATTTCGCAAATTCTATTCATCAATTCAATTCATATTTAGCAAATCTTCATCAAAGCGTTAGATTTTAACGAAACGCTTGGAGCAAAGGCAAACCAAGTAGCATTAAAAAATCAGTAGTTCTTCATACAAGCGGTGCACCGGTAAACCCATCACGTTGAAGTAGGAACCTTCAATGCGTTCAATGCCCACCAGGCCCAACCAGTCCTGCGCGCCGTAGCTTCCGGCTTTGTCAAAGGGCTTGTACTGGTTAATGTAGAAGTCTATCTCGTTGCGGGTTAGGTCTCTGAAATGCACAGTGGTCACATCATGAAAAACCACGCTCTTTTCTGAACTGAGCAGGCAAACCCCGGTGTACACCTCATGGCTGCGGCCCGAAAGCATGGTGAGCATGCGGGTGGCCTGGGCATGGTCATACGGTTTGTTCAGAATGATTTCGTCCAGGCACACAATGGTATCTGCCGTGATGATGACCTCCTCGGGTTGCAGGTCTTCGCGGTACGCGCTGGCTTTGTGGGCGGCCAGGTATTCGGCCACTTCAGCCCGGGCCAGTTCCGGCGGATAGTTCTCGTCAATCTCCTTTACTCTTGTCTGGAAGTTCAACCCCAGGTTGGTGAGCAGTTCTTTGCGGCGCGGCGAGTTGGAGGCCAGGATGTATTGTTTAGTAAAATTCATTTTCGTCTATTGAGCTGAATAAAAAACCACAGATTACTTTGGGATAGAAGAAGGTAGATTTCTGGGGCATCACGGCCCCGGAATGGCAGACACGCTGCACTTCTTCCATTTTCACTTCATTGGTGAGCAGGGCCAGCTGCGCTTTGCCCGCGTCTACTTTAGACAGGCATTCGGCGAAGGAGCGCACGTAGGAAAGGCCTTCGTATTGCCGCTGTTCTTCCTGTGCTATACCCAGCACCCGTTCCAGAATGAAATAGTGCATGACCGTCAAGTCTAGGTCTTTCACTTCCTGCGGAAGATCCCAGGTGAGTTGGGCATGGACTTCGGGCTTGAGCCGTGCTTTGTAAGCCTCGCCCTGTACATAAATCCCGAAGGCCCATTTTTTACCTACCAGAATCTCATTTAGTTCATAGGCTTCCTCAAGGGGCGTGATGGTGAAAAACTCGTGCAGCTTTTCCAGGAAAACTTCAGGTGAAAGGGGTAAAGTCTCTAGCAGCCTATGCGTTGGCAGAATGCGCAAATCATCTGAAGCGGCATTGGTCAGGTACATCAAGTGATAGTTGAACGGCTCTTCGCCTGTGGCGGCTGGGTATTGCGCCAGCATCTTCTGGCGGTATTGCAAAGAACCTTCATAGCGGTGGTGGCCGTCTGCCAGAATCACTTGCTGGCCTTTCAGCAGCTCCACAAACTTCTGGATCACCTCGGCATCATGGATCACGGAAAGGACATCGCGCACGCCCTGGTAGTCTTCAGACTCATACAGGGGAGAGGTAATGCTTTCATCCATGTACTGCTCTAGGGAAAAAGAGGGGTCAGTGAAGAGGCCGTGCGTGGCGCTGGTGTGCATCTTGGTTTGAGCCAGCAATTCTATGCGGTCGTTCACCGCCGCCGGAATGGTGTTCTCGTGCCGAAGGATGACTTGTTCTTCCCAAGGGTATGCTTTAATGTGGCACATAAAGCCCTTTCGGCAATACTCGCGGCTGGAGCCTGGCAGCGTGAAATACTGGTAATAGACATAAATGCCCGGCAGTTGGTCCTGCAACAAGATACCGGCCCGTTTCCAGTGCTCAGCCGTACGGCGGGCGCTATCAGCAGGGTCTGGCCCGGGCGGTACGGATAAATGGATGCTGTTATAGGAGTTCCGGTACAAGGCTTGCCGCTGTTTTACAGAAACCACGTCAAAAAGGGGAGACGTAAGCGCGTCTATGGAAAACGGGAGTTTGGGATTGTACCGAAAGCCTTTGAGGGGTAGAATGTCAGCCATTGACGGTTTTTAAGCTGTTTTAGGAAAAGGAGGCGGTAAACCCTCAGGGAGCTAACCGCTGAATGTGCCAGTTGCCGTTGGGTTCCACCTCGTACAAAAGGCGGTCATGCAGACGGTTCTGGCGGCCTTGCCAGAACTCGATCCGCTCTGGCTTTACCAGGTAACCGCCCCAGTGCTCGGGCCGGGGAATGACTTCCAGTTCCTGGAATTTAGCTGAATACTCCCGCTCCAGGTTCTCCAGCATGGTACGGTCTGGAATAGGCTGGCTTTGTGGGGAAGACCAAGCCCCAATCTGGCTTCCGCGCGGGCGGCTATGGAAATAAGTATCAGAAACAGCAGGGGAAACCCGTTCCACCGTTCCTTCCACGCGCACTTGTCTTTCCAGCGCGGGCCAGAAAAACGTGAGCGCGGCAAACGGGTTCTCCAGTAATTGCTGGCCTTTGCAACTCTCATAGTTGGTGTAAAAGACAAAACCTTCCGGCGTAATGGCTTTGAGCAGCACTACTCGGGCAGACGGTCTGCCATTGGCGGTAGTGGTGCTTAGGGTCATGGCGGTGGGCTCATCGGCCTTGGCCGCCAGGGCTTCCTGCATCCAGATTTCAAACTGCTTTAAAGGATCTTCAGCAACTGCCTCCAGGGTGAGTTCCTTCAGGGAATAATTGATCCGGATATCGGCTAGAGACAAAGGGGTTTCCATGGCGTTTTGGCAAAAGTGGTGGCAAAATCAAAAGTAGGCTTTTCTGTCTAAACAGGCAGGAAATGTTCTGAAATGTCCATTCATTTAAACAAAAAGGCATACGAGAGCTTGGGTTTACGCGTTTCTTACAGGAATTCTAATATAAACGTACCTGCAAACCATATTTATGGCAATTCAGTACGTATAGAGAGTAAACCCACGAAAAAGATGACAAGAAAGACGGCGAAAGAAATCCAAAAGGGGAGTATCCTGATCTCAGAACCTTTTCTGGGAGACCCGAATTTTGAGAGAAGTGTGGTAGTCATCTGCCAGCACGACAAAGAGGGTACGGTAGGTCTGGTATTGAACAGGGTGTCTGCCCTGCATCTGTCTGACGTGATTGACATCAATGACGAGGTCTTTGACATGCCCCTGGCGGTAGGCGGACCCATGCAGCCGAATACCTTGCACTATATTCACCGCCTGCCTAACCTGACACACGCCCAATCCATTTCTTCTGAGCTGTACTGGGGTGGTGACTTTGAGGAACTTACCAGATGGATGAACCAGGGCCTTGTGACACAGGACGAAATAAGGTTTTTTGTGGGATATTCCGGGTGGAGCCCCGGGCAACTGGAAGAAGAAATTGAGAAAAATGTTTGGTTTGTGAATAACAATGCTGCGAATAAATTGCTTACTTTGAATATAGATAGCTTGTGGCGCGACATATTAAAGGAAATGGGCGGAAAGTATAAGATGTACGCCAACTATCCCGCAGACCCAAGTTTAAACTAACCCAAAGGCGCTAAGCCCCACGCGTATGATGAATCAGAATCCGGAAAACCAGCAAAACGAAAATGCGGAAATTCCCTCTACCGGAGAACAAGTTTCCTCTGACCAAACACTTGACCAGCGGAGAATTCTGGAAGAACGTTTAGCAGAAATAAATGCGCGTCAGGAAGACAACGCTGTTCCTGTAGAGGCTGTGGAAGAAACCCCCACCGCTCAAAGTGCCCCTGAAGCTGAGGCCACCCAAGTTGCTGCCCCACAGGTAGAACCAGAATTAACACAGTCTTCTGTGTTGGCTTCTGAGGCCGTGATCACGGAGCCATCTGGAGATGCCGGTGCTCCTGCTACTGACTTCTCTGCCCCGGAAGCAGAAGCCAGCCAGCCAGCACCTGCCAGCGAACCGGTAAGTGCCGTTTCTGAGGAAGGAACTCCTGCGCTAACACCTACCCAACCAGAAGCAACCGCTGTTCCGCAGGATGAAGCACATGTTGAGGAAGAGGAATTAACCCAGGAAGAAGATTATAGCCACCTTTCCGTAGACGAAATCCGGTCTAAGATTCTTTCGCTGGCCCAGGAAGGCAATGTGCGCAAATCTGGCCGAGCCCTGAATACGCTATACAAGATTTACGAGCCCCATTTCCAGGAAGAGCGGCAGGAAGCCTTGAATCGTTTTATCGCCGAGGGCGGTTCTGCGGATGATTTTGAGTACAATGCACCCAAAGCCCACAAAGACGTGGAGCAGGCCATGCAGCGTTTCCGGGAAGCCCGTTTCCGGGAGCAACGCCAGGAAGAGGAGCAGAAAGTCCAGAACCTGCAGCGCAAGCGCGATCTCTTGGAACGCCTGCGCGTGCTGGTGGAATCTGAGACGCAGACCAGCGGCAACAGCATTAAAGAACTGCAGAACGAGTGGAAAGCCATTGGGCAGGTTCCTAATGCCGAAGCCCAGCAGTTGTGGAATTCGTACCACGCTTTGCTGGACATGTACTACAACAACCGCAGCATTTTCTTCGAACTGAAAGAGCTGGACCGGAAGCGGAACCTGGACGCTAAAACTGCTTTGTGCGAGCGGGCCGAAGGCTTGGCCAACGAAGAGAACATCAACAAGGCCTTACAGGAACTGCGTCACCTACATGACGAATGGAAGCACATTGGCCCGGTGCCTAATGAAGCCCGCGACCAGATATGGAACCGTTTCATCCAGGCTTCTGAACAGGTGCATGACCGTAAGAAAGCGTTCTTTGAAACCCGCCGTACCGAAGAAACGGCTAACCTGGAGAAAAAGAGAGCACTTCTGGCCCAGATTGAGCAGTTCCAGCATTTCAAGTCTGACCGTATCAACGACTGGCGCGACAAAACCGACCAGATTCAGCAGTTGAAAGAAGCTTGGGACGCGGCCGGATTGGTGCCCAAGGAAAATGCCGAGGAAGTAAACAAAGCGTTCTGGAGCAGCTACAAAGCCTTCTTCCACCACAAGAATACCTTCTTCAAAGCCCTGGACGAAGAGAAGATGCAGAACTACCGCCAAAAAGTAGCCCTGTGCGAAGAGGCGGAGAGCATGCAGGCCAGCGAAGAATGGGACAGCACCAAAGAGAAGCTCATTCAGCTTCAGAAGAAATGGAAAACCATTGGCCGCGTACCAGACAAATATTCCGATAAAATCTGGAACCGATTTAGAACAGCTTGCAATGCTTTCTTTGACAGACTGCACCAGGAAACGCAGAACAAAGAGACGCACCTAAACCAGTTGTCTACCCAGAAAGTAGCGTTCTGCGAGCAATTGGCGACCAAGGTTTCTGACCCTACGTTTGTAGGTTCTACCGCTGAATTCAACCAGATTAACGAGGAGTGGCAAACGCTTTCTTCTGAAGGGAAGCGTAATCCTAAAGTAGAAGATAGATTCCAGCAACTGCTGGCCAAGTACCTGGACAAAATTCCGGAAATGAACCCGCAGCAGAAAGAGCAGACCTTGTTCCAGTTGCAACTGAATCATCTGAAGTCAAGCCCAGATGGTGACCAGAAGTTGTACCAGAAAGAGCAGCATCTGCGCCGCGACATCACTTCACTGGAAAATGATATCTCCACGTTAAAGACCAATATTGAGTTTTTTGCCCGTTCTAAGAACGCCGAAAAGCTGCGTCAGGAGTATCAGTCTAAGATTGATGAAGCCCAAAACAGAATTCAGCACCTGAAAAGACAGTTGAAAGCGCTTCGGTCGTAATTTTTTCTGCTTGACATTCAAGGTCTTTGTGAAAAGCGATCAAATTAGTTTATAGAGGTTTTTGCATTTACCAAAAAGACCTCTACTTTTGTATCGCTTTCAGAAACCACCTGGGAGATGAAAGCAAAAGCCTCCATAGCTCAGCTGGTAGAGCAACTGACTTGTAATCAGTAGGTCGCTGGTTCGATCCCGGCTGGGGGCTCTCAACAAAACAGCACTTATAGGCACAACCTGTAAGTGCTGTTTTTTGAAAATCTTCACTTTTCTACCGCTTTTTAGAAATCACCAGCTTCTAAAAACAAAAAGCCTCCATAGCTCAGCTGGTAGAGCAACTGACTTGTAATCAGTAGGTCGCTGGTTCGATCCCGGCTGGGGGCTCTCCCAAAGAAAAGCACTTACCAATGAGGTAAGTGCTTTTTTGTTTTTTACAAACACCATTCTGCCATTTCTACTATCCTGTAGCGACGTTACACTGAAACTTCGTACGCATGCCTTGGAAATTGAGCCGACAAAGGATTGTTGGTGATAACACCAACAATGGCACGAATGACAAGAAACACTAACTAGTACATGAAATACCAACTTGGTTATGACAGCACGATGGTACGAGAAATTCATACCTGAAAACCGGTCTCCCTCTGCATGCCATTCAAAAGAACACATTCAGGTGAATCGGGTATAACCGAAGAGAATTTTCTTAGCAACAGGCAAAAGAAAGAGGGTGCTTCCGAACTCCATTAGAATTCAAAAACACCCTCTTTTTTGAAAAACACCCTTAAACCAGATGTTTGGCTTTACTTCAAAATAGGTCTACAACCGGTCATTTCCTAATGAAGGATTATTCGTCTGGAATCCGCCGTTGGTACCTAAGCCATCATCTGTTCCTAATCCTCCGTTAGTTCCTGAAGTATCATCATTCAGGTAGGAGGTGTCATCGGTTTCATAAATGACCGTGGTGGAGATCAATACGTCATCATCTAGGTCGTTGTCGTAGTCATCAGGGGCATCATAGCCATATTGGCTGCCGTTTTTATTGGCTTTGCTGGTCCATAAGGCATACGCGGCGGCACCGGCGGCTACGAAAAGAGCACCGGTGGTTAGGGGGTGCAGTTTAGCGCGGGTGTAGAGGCTGGTTTTCATCACGTAACCTTCATGGTTACCGCGTACCTCGCCATCTTTGCCGGGTTGGTGGAGCGCGCCTTCGCGGTGCATGGCCGGCTCTTTGCGCAGTTGTTCTTCGGTCATGAACTTAGAACTGATCCAGTCCATCATTCCTGGAAAGCGTTTGTTCAAGGCACTCATCGCCTTGGCGCCGCCGCCAATCATGATATCACGTTGCGGATGTACCGCCGCATGCAAAATGGCATTGGCTACTTCCTCTGGCGTATAAACCGGAGCGGGTAAAGTCAGCTCGTGGTCTGTGTAGTTTTTGGCGTGGAGCGGGAAAGGGGTGTCTATACCGGCAGGTTTGATAAGGGTGACAGATACGGGCGCTTTGTCCTCCATCAACTCTATTCTTAACGCATCTGTAAATCCTTTCACCGCGTGCTTGCTGGCAGCATACATGCCTTGTAAAGGAATAGAGATGTCAGACACTTCGCTGCCCACGTTAATGATGGCGCCTCCTTTGTTTCTCAAGTGCTGGGCCGCTATCAAAGAGCCATAGGTCATGCCCCAGAAGTTGGTGTCAAACAACCGACGGGCATCTTCATCGGTGATTTCGTCCAGACGGCCATAGATGGAGATACCGGCATCATTCACCCAGGTATCAAACCCACCGAATTCGGCCATGGCTACATTCGCGATCCATTGTACTTCTTCCTTGCGGCCCACATCAGCCACACAGTGGTAGGCCTGTCCGCCTTCGCTTCTGATCTGTTGTTCAATCTGAAGTAGGGCCTCACGGTTGCGGGAAGCCAACACCAATTTGGCGCCTTTCTTGGCGGCGGCTAAGGCTGTGGCCAAACCAATACCGCTTGAGGCTCCGGTAATTACGATCACCTGCTCGTTCAGAGGCTTTAAAGAATATTTCATAGTTGTTGCGTAAGGATGATTTGTTGGTTTAATGTCCATCTAAGCATTTTCTTACGAGGCTAATCCTCAGAAGATTCAAGGCATGAGTTAGGGCTATGCTGTTTTCCGGAAGGAAGGTCTGGTTAAAGCCCTTCTCCATCGGTACCAAGAACCCGGAGCACCTCTGAGGTAAAGCCAGCTTCCTTCAGAGTATTTTCAATTTTCTGTGGATCAAGGTTACTCCCAGAGATGCTGAGGATGTTTTCTTCTTTTTCGGGGTCTATCTGCCATTTCTCAACACCTTCCACAGCATCTAGAAAAGAAGCGACTTTATCAATCTGAGCGTCTCCAGATATGTTGGTTTTAAATTTTAGTATTTTCATTTTCTTCGTTTTGAACTGGTAAAGTGAATTAAAAGAAAAGTATAACTGGTTTTCAGTAAGCTTCTTAGAACTGTTTTCTTAAATCTGTACAGCTACTTCAATAACAAAAAGAAAGAATTCAATCTGGCACGAAGTTGATGTGGGTATCTTTTGCAAAAACCACGTACGCTCTTTTCCAGGGTTCGTCCCCCAGCATGCGCCACTTATGCCCGTTGCCAATGGTGTCCATCGCAATCAGAACATCGCCGGGTCTTACAATAAAAACTTCGCCCAGACTGGTGGTAAATTCCAAGGTTCCGGTTAAGGTTAACACATACTGCGTAGTGGGAGCGGTGTGCCAGTCATAATCAAAATCTGCGGGGGTTTCTTTGAAGTGGAGTTCTTCCACGCCCGTCATAAGCTTCTCGGTGATAGTGCCTTTCAGGAAATGGGAATGTCCGTCTTCAGAGGCGTACAGTTTATAGGCGGTTATCATGTTTTTGGCTTCTTTTTTCAATAGTATACCCAAACCACCGCCAGGAGTTACCTGTACTAATAAAGGAGTAGGTTAACACGTTAGGTGTACGTATAGGTAGGGGCTATCTTGTGGTAAGCTACAGGCGGACAATTTCTGGCAAGACGAATCTGACAGGTTCACGTTAGCGTAGCGACTGTTCCATTCCTTTTTCTATATTGCTTCCAGAAGTTGTGTTAGACGCCAGGAGGTTACCGGCTGGATTGTTCTATCAGTACTTTCCCGGATGTTTTTAGGCCTCTTTGAAAGATAACCTTATTACTATATTCTAAGTAAGTGCGCATAATTACCTATACCAAAGGAATGAATACAAGAAGCTGTATGAAGAAAGGGCACGTGCTGCTGTTTTGCGTGGCGCTGGCGTTTTCGGGGTGTTATACCAAAAAGAGCACACAAGAGGAAAGCACCCCAGACAACACCACGGCTCAGGGGCAGACGCCACCTCAGAAAGCTAACCCTCAACCAAAGGAGACGAGCCCCGCCACTACGGCTTCTAAAGTAGACGTGGACCTTTACCTGGAAGTCTCCAATGGGATGAAGGGTTTCATGCCGCCTCCGGCCGCCGAGAAAGAGCCCACCGTCTTCCAGCGTCAACTGAACAAACTCATTTCAGAAGTTCAGGACGGTATTTACGTAAATGCCAAGCGCTACTATCTAGCCGGCGAAAACGGTCAGGGAAAACCAGTGCTGGACAGTGTCTCTTATAACACCCTGAAGAACACCATCACCAGCGGGATAAAAGCCGATGTGCGTGGTACCCCTCTGCCAGACATGCTACAGGCAGCCCTGACCAATTCTGTCAAAAGAAATGCCGTTAGTGTCATTATTTCCGATTTCATCCATGGACCAGACCCCAACAATCCGGGTCAGTTTCTGTCCTTGGATTCTGATATCAGAAGCAGTCTGAAGCAGGCGGAGCACCAGAATCTGGTAGTGGCGGTGTTGGGAAATGCCTCGCCGTTTTTTGGCAGTTATTACCCCGCGGTGAAGAAACCAGCCGTAAAACGCACCTTGAACGGCGAGGAAGTACCTTTCTATATTTGGGTAATTGGCAAGCAGCAGGAGGTACAGACCGTCATCAATAAGGTGCTGCGGAATTTACCGGCCCAGCAGGCGTACTTTGGGTTTGCTTACCCTAATGTTACCTACTCGGCCATCCTGAAATCAAATACATTCCGCCCGGCGGGCGTTGTGTACTGTACCAGCCGAACCGCGGAGGTGTGTACCAGCGTGAATTTAATGCCAGAAAAAGAGGAACCGGTAGAGTTTACTATCGGCATGAATCTAAGTGATTTTCCGGCCTCCATGCAAGAGGTGAACTTCCTCAAGCGGAACCTGAAGCTGGCCGTGACCGGGGGCAAGGCGTCTCTTGGTACAGTAATTGCAGCTTCAGAAGACGTGAAGGCCACGCCAGAATTGGCGCAGTACACGCATTTTGTAAGGGTAAGAGTGCCACAATTGACAGCAAACACAGGTACTATCACGCTTCAGCTGCCGCAGGTACTGCCCACCTGGGTAAGCCAATGGTCTACCGGAAACGATAATAACCCAGCGGGTGCGCCACGGAAAACCTATCAGCTGACCAATATCATAGAAGGTGTGCAGGCCCTGTACCGAGAAAAAAGTGCCAACGTGTTTAGTGTAACCATGAAGTTTAACAAAGAAAACAAGTAAGGATGATTCAGAATTTCTTCTCCGGGTTGTATGAGCTTTTCCTGGGGCGGCCCATGCCCGCCAATTACACCAATGATTACCGCGAGGTGGTGTTTCCGAACACTGGTATCCAGTTAATTCTTATCTCGCTGGCCATGGTCATCCTGTACTATTATATTTTTAACCGGGTCATGAGTACGGGCTTTTACAAACCGAAGCACTGGGTCATCATGCTGTTTCTGAATGCCGCCATTGCCTTCTTTGTGCCCATTATGCAGGTAAACAACAATAACGTGGAGACGCATTCCTACACCTACACGTTTGCGCTGGTAAACGCGATACTCAGCCTGGTGCTGTTTTTTATTTTCTCCCTACTATTGAAAAAAGGGTCTGTCCAGGCTTGGACAACTCCTATGAAATGGCCTCACTCTAAATAACTATGGCAAAACTTTTTGTATTCGGGATTGGCGGCACGGGCTCCAGAGTTATTCGTTCTCTGGTCATGCTCATGGCGGCCGGTGTCAAGATTAAGAACTGTGATAAGATAGTACCCATCATCATTGACCCCGACACCCAGAACGGGGACATGAACCGCACGGTAGAACTTCTCAAAACCTACAAACACCTGCACGACCAATTGGGCAAGCGGGACGAAGGATTCTTCCACACCAACATCAGTACACTTTCCAGCATTGCCGGCGACGGTTCCTCTAAAATCAGAGATTCCTTTGTCTATGACTTCGGAGGTATCAACAAACCGTTCAAAGACCATGTGGGCTACAATCAATTAGACATTGACAGCCAGGCCCTGGTAGATTTGCTGTTCACCCCCGAAAACCTGAACAACAGCCTAGATGTGGGTTTCAGAGGCAGCCCGAACGTGGGCAGCGTGGTCTTGAATGAGATTATAGATTCTCCAGAGATGCGTTTCTTCGCCTCCAACTTTCAGGCCGGGGACCGCATTTTCTTTGTGTCTTCCATCTTTGGCGGCACCGGTGCCGCCGGATTCCCGCTATTGCTGAAGAACTTCAAAGACGTGCATTCCAAGCTTCCCAATGCCTCCAGCCTGAACTCGGCGCTGACCGGTGCCATGGTGGTGTTGCCGTATTTCTCGCTAGAGCAACCCGCCGCCGGAGTAGAGGCAGATTTCATTGATTCCAACACCTTCACCACCAAAGCCAAAGACGCGCTCTCGTATTACCAAAATCACCTGACGGGGGTAAACGCCACCTATTATATTGGTGATACGCCAGACAAACCGCTGGAAAACAATCCGGGTAGAGCGAGCCAGAAAAACGATGCGCACTTGGTAGAATTGCTCAGTGCATTGTCCATCATTGATTTCATGGATTACACAGACAATGAACTAACCGGTTCTGCGCTGTACCATGAATTCGGCTTGCGCGAAGACGTAGATAATGTGCAGTTCTCCCATTTAGACCAGGAAACCCGCGACAGAATAGCCAAGAACCTGATTCGTTTCCACTACTTTACACGCTACTACACCACTCATGTTCCGCAAGATGCCCAGGCAGCCTATGCCAAAGGAGTGGACTTAGCCAGTGCCATGCGAAATGAGCCTATTTTCAAGGAACTAAATAAATTCCTGACCAGCCCTGACTATGGCTATGATTCCTGGCTCAAAGAGCTGAACCGCATGGAACGGACGTTCTCGGTTTTCCATCTGAATGAGCCGGACTTTAACCGCATGGTTTCTGATAAACAGGTAGAAACCGGCTTCCTGAACAAAGGCATTCACCAAGGCTCCTTCGTGAAAGAACTGAACCGAGCCTCAGAGTCGGTATCAGACCGGGAGGCCTTTAAAGCAACCATCAAAGCTTTTGAGATTGCTACCAACAACCTGGTAGAGGATAAGCTGAAATATTCCTAGAATTTAGAATATACAAATTCGCATCGTCCCCCTTTGAAGGGGGTAGGGGGATGACAAGGCTGTGGAAGAAGCAAAGCAGTTGCTTCATTGAGTAAGAGAATAATTATCGGAAGATGATGATACTATGGCGCGGAAGTTACTTCCGTGACTTTCAATAAAGATTCAGTAAGTCACGGAAGTAACTTCCGCGCCATAGCCTGATTTTTGTTTAGTGTTTAGGCCTTAGTTTTTAGAAAATGGCCTTAAAACAGAGATGTAAAAATACACATCCTCATCCTCAAAAAATGAAAAGAGAGGCACATTGAAAGCTTGATTGTTTTCAACCTCTTTTTACCAAAACATCTTTAAAACAGATTGATTTATGCCGAAAGTACTTCGTCTTCATAAAACCGGCTCTAACGTAGAAGGGTGGGCTAAAACCAGCCAGATTACCAGCACCGAGATTAAAGATATGGTGGATGGTGCCGGTGGCCGGGCTCAGAAGATAAACGCTTCCATTCCCACGCCTTTTGCCCGCATGCACCTGTTTGAAACAGCCTTCGACTTTGTCAAGCAAGGGGTCACCAGCACGCAGAACAGCATCTACCATAAGTTTGTTACCCATTTCTGGGACTTATGGGAACTGCTCTACAACCACCAGAGCTACGCGCAGGGCGGAAACAAAATAGTCATCAGGCGCTGGAACAAGCACCAGCAACTTTCAGCCATGCAGGCCAACCCGAACACTAATTTGTTGGGCAAAACGCTGGAGTTGTTCATGAATGACAGCCGGTTCAATGGCGTAGAAGACCTGTTCCTTTTTTACCTGGAATCTACATCGCCCCGAGGCGACCGTCACTTGCAGTTGTTGGGCGGTACTTCGCCGCTGACCTTCCTGTTTGTGTCGCCTAATGTACAGCCATTAGCTATAAACCGGGCGCAGAACGTAGGCGTGTACTTTGACAACAACTACATTGCCCTGAATGACCGCGAGCGTGATTTCCAAGAGTATGTACACAAGCTGTTCGTTTCCAATCCAGACTATATCCGTGCGTTTCCAGCGGTGTACAATGCCTTGGATGAGCATTTGCTGAAGAGTATCAGCATGTCGGGGGTAGTGGGGCAGAACACCATCGCCTCTGAGTACCTGCCCTTGGTAGATTTGCAGCAGAATCCGGTACACGTGGGGCACTTGCCTTTTTTGGTGAAGAAAGACCAAACCGCTGTGACCAGCAGTGATTTGTTTCTTCGGCCTACCAATCCCCTGTTCGCTGGTGACCGACCTATCGTGTTGAAGCCGGACTTGCGGTTAGCGCCGCATGTGAAATACGTGAACAACCTGGCCTGGCCCGCCAACACCAACGTGGGCTATTCAGACAGTAAAGAGATTGAAAGCCGCTCGTTACCTGGGGTTGGTTTCAACTACCCGTACCTCACCGTGAATGACCTGTTGCAGGAAACTATTGTGCAGGTGCCGTATGAAGTGAACACCGATAGATTTTTTAGCGGAACTGTGCTCTACCAGCCGGGTGTGACAGAGAAAGTATTCAATTACCTGTTGCCTGTTACCAGCCTGTATTTCCATTACTTTACACCGCATGATTTAGCCAATCATCTCACGTTCTATGTAGATGTAAACCACGTGCGCATCACCTTGCAAATCCCTACGGAGAAGGGCAACATTGTCTATGAGCGCAGCTACTATGATAACCCGCTAAACTCTAAAAATTCGCACGGTGAAGTTATTCCGGAGAAAGGCCATATCCTGAAATCAAGGGTAGGCATTGGCGTGTTTCCGTTCTACAAGTTCACTGATGCGCCTACCTACAATGACTTTTACAAAGTGATGTTGGTAGACGAGGACATTGACCCCTTGCTGGTAAACAAAAACCATGTGCTTAATTTCTATGCAGGCGGAAGACAGTTGGAACCCAGCGGTGGCCTTATTTCTGCCACCTTGCAGCGCCGAACCAAAAAGAGCAACAGCAGCGCGGGTAGTACTTACTATGAAATCAGGGGCACGCACTTTGATTACGCCGAGTTGGTGCATGCCGGCGTAGACGTGACCGGAAGAGCCTTGATTGTTCCCAAGTACCAGGAGGTGCAGCAGGGCATCCAAAGCTTTACGTTTGCCGTGGACTTCGGGACTTCCAACACGCACATCGCGTACACCTCGGGAGCCAACCAGCCGCCTAAAGAGTTTTCCATAACGGCCAACGACCAGCAGTTGGTGATGCTGAACAAACCGTCGGATGATTCTTCCTTAACGGATTACCAACGGTTCCACAAGCGTGGCTTCGGGCGTTTGTTTGCCGTTGAGACCTTGTTGAAACGGGAGTTTATCCCATTGATTGTTAATGCCGGAGGCTCGCTGTATTCATTCCCTACCAGAACAGCTACCTGCGAGTCCATCGACTTTGAAAACCAGATTCCGAGCTTGTTTGGGAACATCAACATTGGGTTCTCTATCAACACGGAGGGCACGCACCAGGACCAATACAAACAGAATTACCATACAGATTTGAAGTGGAGCGAAACGCTGTCAAACACCGGTAAACGCCGGATTGAAGCGTTCTTCACCGAAATCATGCTGCTCATCAAAAACAAAGTGGTTCTGAACCACGGCAACGTGGCCAACACCAAAGTGGTGTGGTTCGCGCCGTTGAGCTTTGACGATTACTCGCGCAACATGTTCCAGAACGTGTGGGATGGGGTTTACAGCTCCGTTTTCAAAAACGGCCGGAATACCGCCTGCATCACAGAGTCGGTGGCACCTTTCTACTTCCTGTCCAGAACCGGGGCGGTAGTGCCTAGCCAGGACGAGAACCTGATTAACGTAGACATAGGCGGCGGTACTACTGACGTGCTCTTGTTCACCAACCGCAAACCGTCGCACAGTGCCTCTTTCCGCTTCGCGGGCAACGACCTCTGGGGCGATGGCTTTGCCTCGGTGAAGACCAGCAAAGACAATGGCTTGCTGCAATACGGTGTGGCTCACGTGCTCCAGATTCCGCTCACCGAAGAAGGCAAGGAATACAAGAAGTTCCTGGAAACGGCGATGGATAACCCAGATTTCAACTCCGCGGATATCACCAGTTTGCTGTTCAGCTATGACAAAGAACTGCACTACAGCTCCCAACTGCTGCAAGCCAGACAACTGCGTCTGATGTTCTACCTGCACTTTGGGTCATTGATGTATCATTTGGCGCAGCTCACGCAGCAGATTGGAGCGCAGGTGCCACGTTATATCTGCTTCAGTGGACAAGGCAGTTTGTACATCAAGTTGCTGAGTGCGGGCAATAACCTGTCAAACGTGGAGCGCTATGCTAAAACCATCTTCCGGAAAGTAACGGGCCAGGAGCCTCCGGCCAACTTCAAACTGGTGTTGGTAGACAATCCTAAACAAGTAACCGCCAACGGCGGAGCCATGGCGCTGGAAGGCAACAACCTTTCTGACCTCACAGATATTCCCATCATGCGCCCTACGGGAGTTGCTACTGGTGAAAACGCTTTACAGCCGGTGAACAAAAGCCAGGTTACTTCAGCTCTTCGGCAGGAGGTTTTAAGCAATGTGATGGCTTGTCTGGAACTGTTATTAGATGATGCAGACATTGCCCCGCAGATGCGTTCCATGGGCGTAGAGGTTGACCCGCACTGGGTTCTGAACTTCATGCGCAACCACATTCAAGACAGCTACACCATGGTGCTGGAAGAAACCCTGCGCGGACTTTCTGACCGCGAGCTTATTCCAGAGACCATGTTCTTTATGCCTTTGAAACAGTCGTTGTACCTATTGTCTAAAGAACTTTACCAGCAACAGGTGGGCGCTTTGGTTTAAACTAAACAGATGCCTTGGGTACTTTCTTAAAAGTATTTGAGGCATCTTTACACATTCATCTATTATCAAATTTTAAGTCGGTATGGAATATGTACCTTATATCATTGCCATTCTTGCCCTTTTAGTGGCCGCATTCACCTTTTACAAAGCCAGTGGGCTGGTGTACCGCATTCAGTTACTGGAGAAAAAAAACCGTGAATTGGAAGCAGGCGTGAAAGCGCTGGAAAATCACATCAGAAGAAACAGCAAAAATCCGCAGCAAGAGAACCAGCGTAATCCGCGCGGCGGCCAACCAAACCAGCCCCAGGGGCGTGAGCCTAGACAACCGCAGGAACCTCGTCAGCCACAGGAGCCCCGCCAAAAGCAACCGCAGCAGGGAAGAGGTCAACAGCCGCAAGCAGAGCAAACCCGTGGCAATCAACAACAACCGCGTCAGCCGCAGGAGCCAAGACAAAAGCAGGAGGGACCGCAGCAACAAAGACCACCCAGAGAACCAAGAGAGCCCCGCGAGCCCAAAGAACAGCGTCAGCCGCAGGAGCCCCGTCAGAAACAACCGCAGCAGCAACCGGCACAACCGGCAGTGGCTGGCGGAACCCAACCGCAACGGGCACAGCAGCAACCGCAGCAAAAAAGAAACGAAAACCGCAGACGCGAACCATTGACTAACCTGGAAGTAGAAGGACCAGCTTCGGCGCAGCCAACGCCAGCACCAACCTTGGGAAGAGAGATTGTGGGCGATGATCTGCTCAACGAGTTAACCCAGCAAGTAACTCCGCAACCGCAGCCGCAACCCGAGGCACCCGTGAGCCGCACCCGCTATTCCATCATCCCCGAAGACGGCACCATCAAAACGCACCAATTGCAGCAACGCCCAGATTCAGATTCTTACCTGGAGATTGACGCCCCCGCCGAGGGTAGTTCCAGCACCAGTTACCGTTTCAATCTAGGCGGAAACCAGGCGTTTGTCATCTCCCAAGGAATGGACCGTCTGGAGAATGCTTTCTCTTTTGAAAAACCATCTAACCGTTTAGTAAGCCGCATTGTGCTACAAGGCGACGGCGTTCTAGTAAGAACCAGCAGCGGCTGGAAGATTCAGGAGAAAGCTAAAATTGATTTCCGGTAAGCTTAATGCCAGAAAAAATTTGACTCGTTGACCTTTCACCTGAAGGTGGAAAAAACCTGAGTAGAGGAACTGTTTTAAGTCTGTTTTGAAGGAAACGGGCTCAAAACGGTTCCTCTTCCTTTTACCTAATTGCTAAAGTAGGTCAGTTGAAACGCTCAAGAAGCGTTTTACAATGCCTAAATTTCTGTTACCTTACCTACATGGAATTCGTCTTTATTATTGAAGCGTTACTGGTCATCCTTATCATTGGGTACCAATGGCGCGTGTACCAGGCCAACCGAAACAAAATAAACGGCATTGAAAAACTCTTCCCCGCGAAAGAGAATCTGACCGTGGCCCGCCGGTCTTTGAGCGCCAGAGAACCACAGAAAGCTGCTGATACTTCCCTGGAAAAGCAATGGGACCGCCTGCTCTACGGAGAAGCGTTTCGGGAATTTTCGCCTACCAATCCGGTCATTAAAAAAATCATTGCGGTAGATGCCGAGGAACTGCACATTGAAGCCCAGAACGGTGAAACGCCCTTTTACACCATCAAAATTGAGAAGTTCAGGCAACTCCTGAATGACGGCAACATCTACCTGGTCAATGCACCGGCTCCGGTAATAGCAGAAACTGTGGAGGATGGCAATTATGTAGACCTGATTGAGGTGCAGGCCCCTTCACCCACGTTCCAGGGGATTCACAAAAGCACTAATGAGTACCTTCGGCTGAACAAAGGCGCCGCCGCCGATTTCAATATCCTGAAAGATGTGGCGGAACGGTACGCCGAGGCGCAGGACAACGAGGTGCAGTCTACCATTGCCACGCCGCTGTACGTGGGGTTGCTGGGTACTTTCTCGGGCGTGATTCTGGGGCTTTCTAGTCTGGTGTTTGCCGGTCTGGGAGGCTCGCCGGAAGACGGCACTTCTTTCATCACCGACCAGAACATTCCGTCTTTCCTGTTTGGGGTGCTCATTGCCATGGCCGGTAGTTTCTGCGGATTGCTGTTGACCATGATGGGCAACAACGCCCTCAAGAACGCCCGCAGCACCCGTGACCGCCACAAAAACGATTACTACACATTTCTGCAAACCCACCTGCTGCCTAAGCTCAACTCAGACATGTCGGCTAGTTTGGGCAACCTGAAATCGGTGCTGGATTCGTTTAACAAAGATTTTCTGGATAAGATTCTGGGCTTCCGCCCGATAGTGGAAACGCTCACCGACAACATCAGCACCCAGAAGGAATTCATCCAGAAGCTGGACCAGATTGGCTTCACCCAAATGGCTAACGCCAACTTGCAGGTGTTCGACAAGATAAAGGAAAGCGAGCGGCTGTTCCTGAATTTCCTGCAGTACCAAGAGGCCCTGAATGAATCGGTGCGCAAGGGCGGCGAACTCACCCAGAATATTTCCCAAGTACTGAGCCGTTTAACCAAACTGCAGGAAGGCTTTGACCAAGTGCCCACATATTTGCAGAAGCACGATGAAACCATTCAACGGCAAATCAATTTCTTCGCCCGGCATGAAGAAGAACTGGACACCATTGCCAATCGTACCGAGCAGTATTTTGACAAAGCAGCCCTGAAACTCACTGATTTGATGCAGGCCCGCTTGGAGCACCAGGAACGTGATGCCCAGAACGCCTACGAGAAATGGGGCGAACACTTCCGAAAACTGAACGAAGACAACCTTTACCAACGCATTCTGGATTACATGAAGCCGTTCCAGAGCCTCAATTACCAGCAAGACAACCTGAACCATCAGCAGCGTGATCTGGCGCAGGAGATAAAACAAACCAATGAACGCCTGCTCCGCAAGATTGACACCGACTCTGAGATTCAGCAGAAACTACTACAGCAACTGGCCGTGCTGAATGCCAACGTGGAGAAAAGCATGGAGCCGGGTCCCATCAAAGCAGCCATGGGCCGAATCTTTGGTACAGGCCAGAACAACGGCAGAAAGGCATAGCAGACCATGAACAAAGAAAACCGAGATTTCTTCTGGCCCAGCTACGTAGACCTCATGACCACGCTGTTCCTGATCATGCTGGTGCTGTTCGTGCTGAGTTTTAAAATGTTCCGGGACAAAGACGCAGAGAACCGCCGGAACATAGCCCAGATGCAGGTAGAGATACAGGAGAAACGCAAACTAGACGAGATAAAAGCTGCTCTCTCTCGCTTGGACGGACGTTATTTCCAGTACAACGAGAAGTACAAACGGCATGAGTTACTAGTGGATGTGTTGTTTGACCAAAGCAGCGCCACCATTCCGCAGCGTTCTTTAGCACCACTTCGCCGGGCGGGGCAGGAACTGAGCCGAGTGATCAATTCCATCAAAAACACAGATGTGAAGTACTTGATTGTCATTGACGGACGGGCCGCCAGTTTCGCCAAAGGCGATGCTCGTAACATCACCCAGCGGGAATACGCGTTGGAATTGAGCTACAAACGGGCCCTGGCTTTATTGCAGTTCTGGCGAAACGCGGGCATCAAATTTCCGGCCGACCGTATTGAACTGATTGCCTCAGGCAGCGGCTTTGAAGGAGCCGGCCGTACCGGCGATGTGCGGGATAGAAGATTTGTGATTCAGATTTTACCCAAGGTGGGTACGTTGGAAACGCGGGAGTTTAAGTAAGACACTGGACCTCTCTTCTTTGTCATCCTTATAGAATCTTGTGGGTAAACGGAAGTACCGCTTGATCAATACTTTTCTGTTTCGCGCACAAGATCTTTCCAAGATGACAAAGTTTAGCTGAAAAAATACTCTTGATTTAAACAGAAAGCCGCTGCAATGTTCTTTGCAGCGGCTTTCTGTTTTAAGGCTGTTCTTAGAAAAAGAAGTTTAAAACGCTTCAGCGAAGGAGAAGTAGAGGTACATGCCCTGGTTGGAGAAAGCGACATCGCCGCGCACCACCATACCTTCATCGTTCAGTTTGTAACGCAGGCCACCGCCCCCAGCCAGGTGGAATTTGTCTAACCCAAAATCTGGGATTCGTTTGGAAACCTGTCCGGCCCCGCCGAACAACGCGCCGCCAATGCGTCCTTTGATCGGGAAACGGTAATCCACTTGCCCTACAATGGCGTCTTCGTCTCTGAATCTTCCTTCCAGAAAACCCCGCATCACATTCACGCCGCCCAAAGGTGCCAGGTACTGGAAGGGCGCATCGCCCACGGTAAACGTGAAAAGTCCCTGAACCGCCAACACGCTTGGACCAACCGCCATGTACTTCCGGAGGTCAAGTTTATACCGCGTGAAGTTATCGTCGCCGCCCAGGTATTTCCCGAAGAACAAGGCCGAAAACTGGTGGTAATGGCCTTTGGAGGGAGTGTACACGTTGTTCCGGCTGTCTATCATGAGCACCGGTCCTAAGCCCGAAGCCAGCACGCCCTCGCTGCCTATGATAGTTTTCTGGGCTAACTGTCCGCCTTCCTCCACTTCAGGAATAGTTTCTCTCTTGAATTCATAGCGCGCGCCCAGGTAGACTCTTTTGAAGATCTGCTCCTCAAACTGCCCGAAGAAATTAACAGTGCGGCTGGTATAGGCTTCCTCGGCATCATCTGGCGACTCGTTGCCTATTCCGAAGAAAAAGTACGGATAGTCATTGTACTCCAACTGGGCGAAAAGATGCTGATCATTGTGCTTGCGCCAGACATCAGCGGTGAGGGTGGTCAGGATCTGTTTGCGGGTGGTGTACACCAACGTGGGCGAATAAAGGTCGGGGCGGTCTGTGGGCAACGTGCCTTTGGATTTGCGCACGTGCACCAGCTTGGTCCCAAACCCGAACTGCGTTTCGGGGGTGTAGTACGCCACCGGGTAGATGTTCCATTTTCGGTACGCTGGGGCCACCGAATCTGCGCGGCCTGTTTGAAGAGATTCAGGTGCGGCTTCCTGCGTGGCTTTAGATTGGGCAAAGGACGCAAAGCTCATTGCCATAAATGCCTGTATAAGTAGTTTTGTTTTCAAGGGGAGCATGTTAGTTGTCTGCGCCTCTATACGTGTTTACCACAAAAAAGAAATATAATTATCTCAGAATATCTACTTTATAGAATGGTTTGAGAATCGCATAAGCATCGGCCTAAAAACAACTTCTAGACAAATGGCGCTTGGTCTATGATTCTGGTGCACTTTTATCAAAACAGGCCAAAAGCTAGAATGTAACCGCGCCAGGCCATAACCGCGTGGGGCTTTGCGGATTTTTAAGTAGTTTTCGGACATGAACGCGGATGAACTGGTGGCAAAAACTGCCCAACACGTAGAAGAATTGTTTGCGGGCGAAGGCTCAGGCCATGATTGGTGGCACATAAAACGGGTTTGGCAAAATGCCTTACTCATCGCAAAACAGGAACCGGTAGACACAACCGTAGTGCAACTAGGAGCTTTGTTGCACGACATAGCCGATTGGAAATTTAACCAGGGAGACGAAGAAGCTGGACCAAGAGCCGCCCGGGAATGGCTACAAAAGCAGAACGCGCCAGAAGATCTGATGGAGAAAGTCTGCCAGATTGTAAGGGAAGTGACCTTCAAAGGCGCCGGGGTGGACACCACGCCCTCCACGCTTGAGGCCAAAGTGGTTCAGGACGCCGATAGGTTAGATGCCATTGGCGCCATCGGAATTGGGCGAGCCTTCGCATATGGAGGGCACAAAGGCAGGGAAATGTACCATCCCGCACAGGAGCCGCGTTTACATGCTTCTTTTGAGGAATACAAGAAGAACCATAGCCCCACACTCAACCATTTCTATGAAAAGCTTTTCCTGTTGAAAGACAGATTCAGCACCAACACCGGCCAGCAACTAGCGCAGGAGCGGCATGCCTATATGGAACAATTTGTGCAGATGTTCTTAAAAGAATGGCACGGAGAAGAAGAGCCACCTAAGCCCTTTCAAATTCCCGCCGCTGCTTCTGCTGCTATCTCCTAGCGTACTTTTGAGCATTCTTTCATGAATAAGATTATAAAAGCTTCCTTGTTGGGAATAGCTTTCACAGGTATCAGTTTGGGGGCATTCGCCCAGCGGGATTACCAGAGCTATACCCAGCTGACTGCCCGTTTGCAGAAATTGAGCACCCGGTACAGTACTATCGCGTCGTTGACCACCGTAGGGAAGACCGCTACCGGTAAAGAAATCTGGATGCTGACTTTGGGCCGTGACAACGCCGCCAACAAACCCGCCATTGTGGTAGCGGCTGGTCTTGACGGTCGGCAACTGGCCACCACAGAACTGACCATGCAAATGGCCGAGCAGATGCTGCAGGCGGCGGTGCTGCAAGATTCGGTCAGGGAGTTGTTGCAGTCCAAAACCTTCTACATCTTCCCCAACCTGAACCCAGATGCCTCTGAGCAATACCACGAAAAGCTGCGCTGGGAACGGGTAGGCAACGCCCAACCCGTAGACGATGATCGTGACGGGCGCATGTTTGAGGATCCCTTTGAAGACCTGAACAAAGACGGGCTCATTACCATGATGCGCGTGAAAAACCCGACCGGCATTTACCGCCCCTCGGCCGAAGACCCCAGAGTCATGGTCTTAGCCGATGTGACCAAAGGCGAGAAAGGCGAATACCACCTCTACACCGAAGGCATTGACAACGACAAAGACGGCAAGTGGAACGAAGACCCCGAAGGAGGCGTGCAATTCAACCGGAACTTCACCTTTGACTACCCTTACTTTCAGGAAGGCGCGGGCGAGCACCCCATGTCTGAACGCGAAACCAAGGCGTTCGCCGATTTTATGTACGAAGCCAAGAACGTGTACGCCGTCTTTCTCTTCGGGCCGGCCAACACCCTTTCTGAACCCTTGCGCTTTGACCGGGCCAAAGCCTCCAAACGCATTGTGAGCGGTTTGCTGGAGAAAGATGCGGCCGTTAATGACCAGATTTCCAAATTGTACAACAATTCCACTCGCCTGAAGAACGCCCCCAAGGCGGCCCCTTCGCCCGGCGATGTCTTGCAGTGGGCGTACTTCCATTACGGCCGGTTCAGCTACAGCACACCCGGCTGGTGGACGCCTAAAACGGTACTTTCAACAGACACTACCGGCGGCAAAACCCCTGAACTTCCTTCTGAAAACGAAGATGTCAATTTCCTGCGCTGGGCCAAAGCCAATGACATGGCCGGAACCTTCGTGAACTGGAAAGCCATCAAACACCCAGATTTCCCAGACCAGGTGGTGGAGATAGGAGGATTGGCCCCGTATGTGAAACAAACCCCGCCGGTGCACCTGCTGGAAACCATTGCGTTAAAGCATTTCAGGTTTTTCTCGGCGTACGCCAAATGGATGCCTTCGCTCCAAATTGTGAACATCAGCTCTGAGAAAGTAGCCGGAGGGCTCACCCGCATCACCGCCGATGTCTACAACCAGGGTTCCTTGCCCACCCATTCAGAAATAGGCGACCGTTCCCGGTGGGTACAGAAAGTGAAGGTGACGCTGCAGTTAAGCGATAACCAGAAATTGGTGTCGGGAAATAAGATTCAGTTAAGCAATGCCCTGGCCGGGGGCGAAAAATATCAGGTTTCCTGGTTGGTGAACGGAAAAGGTTATGTCTCCATCATCGCGCACAGCCCCACCGCCGGTAAACAAACCAAAGAAGTGTATTTACGCTAGTCGCTCGTCATGAAGAAAAGAAGTTTATCTATTGCGTTGCTGTCTTTCGGCCTCTTGGCTTCCGGCGTAACCACAACCCAAGCGCAGACGAGTGAACAGGTTTTCAGGGCAGCCGGTACGCCGCACAACCCCAAGGTAACCGTGAGCTGGAACCGGTACTATGACTATGACGGCCTCACAGAGATCTGCGCCAAATTAGCCAAAGCCTACCCAGACCTGGTGAAGCTTGAAACGATTGGGGATTCTTATGAGGGCCGCCGTATCTGGGCCTTGACCATCTCAGATTTTAACACCGGCGATCCAGACCGCAAACCAGCCATGTACATTGACGGAAACATCCACTCCAATGAAATTCAAGGTTCTGAGTTTGCACTGTACACGGCCTGGTATCTGGTAGAAAATTTTCAGGACAACACGTTCATTCAGGAGTTATTACAGCAGAAGACGTTCTACATCATTCCCACCATCAACCCAGATGCCCGGAACAACTTCATGCACAAGCCCAACAGCGCGCACTCGCCTCGCTCGGGCATGATTCCGTTGGATGATGACGGTGATGGCCTGGTAGACGAAGACCAGCCCGATGACCTGAACAAAGACGGAAATATCACCTTTATGCGCCGCAAGTCACCTAATGGCAGGTACGTGCTGGACCCGCAGAATCCCTTGCGCCTTATTCCGGCCAAGCCAGACCAGCCCGGCGAATACGAATTGCTGGGCTACGAAGGACTGGACAATGACGGCGACGGCAAAGTGAACGAAGACCCGCCGGGTTATTATGACCCCAACCGCGACTGGGGCTGGAACTGGCAACCAGATTACATTCAGCGCGGAGCGTACAAATACCCGTTTTCTATTCCAGAGAACCGGGCCGTGAAAGACTTTGTGCTGCGCCACCCCAACATTGCCGGAGCCCAGAGTTACCATAACAACGGGGGCATGATTCTGCGCGGCCCCGGCGCAGAAGAAGACCAGAACACTTATAACCGGGATGACAACCAGGTCTATGATTTGCTGGGAAAATACGCTGAGCAGATCATTCCAGGGTACACCTACATGGTGGTGTACAAAGATTTATACTCAGCCTTCGGCGGAGAACTGGACTGGTTTCACGGTGCCCGCGGCATCTTCACCTTTTCCAATGAGTTAATGTCGCCGTACCTGCAGTTTGACCGGAAAGGAATCAGCGGAACGGAGCGGGAAGCCGAACAGTATGACTTCAACAAGATGCTGCTCTTCAATGACGCGTTTGTGGAGTGGACTTCGTTTGACCACCCTACCTACGGCCAAGTGGAAATTGGCGGCTTCAAGAAGAATTATCCCCGGGCGCACCCCGGTTTTCTATTGGAGGAAGACGCGCACCGCAACATGGCGTTCACCGTGTACCAGGCGTATCAACTGCCGCAGTTGGTCGTCCAGGAAGTACAAACAAAGAAACTCTCTAACGGCCTCACCGAAGTAACCGCCACCGTGGCCAATACCCGCATCATTCCCACGCACTCCAGCCAGGACCTGAAATACCGCATTGAACGCCCCGACTACATTTCACTGCGGGATTCAACCGTTGTGGCTGGCATGGTTCTGGAAAACGCTGACCTGAACCTGGGCAAGGAACAGAAACTAAATCCCGCAAGGCTAGAAATTCCTAACATCCCGGGCATGGGTTACATCAAAGTCCGCTGGATTGTGAACGCGAACAAACCCAATCTGCAGGTAGAAGTAGACAGCCGCAAAGGAGGTGTAGTAAGCAGACGTTTCTAACCTGGTTTTGATGAAATGGGTAGAAAACAGAAAAGGCGGCTTTTAGGCCGCCTTTTCTGTTTTCAGGCTAAAATCTGGTTACAGCGTTTGTAAATAAGCCAAGGTTTTGATCAGGTCTGCTTCAGAAGACATCGCTAATTTCTGGCTGGTAATAAAGGACTTGAGTTGCGCCTCTTTATCGGGGAACACATCAATGATTGACTTACGGTTAAGTTTAACCTTTTGCATTTTACCATTCGCGACAACGTAATAGCTGGTTTCGTTCACCAGTTCGTCATACGTCTGCCCAGAACTGTAGCCGCCTTTGAAGTTCGCGTCTATCTTAGTTTTGGCGGTTCTTTTCAGAAAAGCCACTTTGCCATTGGGGCTTTCGTGCAGAACTGCGAAGAATTCGTTCCTTAGTTTGGGTTCAAGGGTCTGCGCCTCCTTGATGCGTTTAAAAGGGAGGGGTTCGCCGGTAGGCGATTCCAGACTGAAGGAAACCACCGGCGCGGTACTGATCTGGAAGGTGTCTTTCGTTTGTGCGCTTATGGCTACCAGCACATTGGAGAATACATCATATTTCAGCTTCAGGTCTTTAAAGACCTCTGTTTTACCGGTATTATCAGTTTTCATCTCTACATGCCCGGTAGACCATTGATCACTGAAGAAAGGACTTCCTTTCAGTCCCTCGTAGCGGTTATCATAGACCTGCACATTTCCTCCCGCACCCGCAGATGCCAATCTGTTTAAGTTCATTTGGGCCGCCGCTCCCTGCGGCACATTGCCTTGTGCAAGAACAAGGGAAGGATAGGTAAGCCCAAGGGCTACTACTGAAAAGGTTTTAACAAAGGGAATTTTCATATAAACAACAGATAGCCAGGTTTAGAAGCTTTGTCTAATATACACAACCTCTTACAATAAACAAGCCAGTAAATGCTTTTAGATAACAACATCTATTTTGTGTTGGATAAAAAAATGACATTTTTACGCCATGATGGATTATATAAAAAGAAGTACCTTCTCTGGTTTAATGCTTTTAATGGTGGGTTTTTCCTTTTCCTGCCGACCTGCTTGCCCCATTAGCTCCTGCCAAACCCGTATGGTACACCGCCACGGCGAAGGCGAGTATAGAGGCATGCCCTGGTATAAAAAACAGAATCCCAGAATAGGGGAGAAACTACAAAAGCCCTCTAAAGAAATGCAGCAGCAGATGGAGGGAAAGAGTAGCCGTAAGAAGGGCAAAAATTAGCAAATCACTATCTTTTTTCGTAAATTGCAGGCTTACAAATAGTACATTTTTTAAGCTCTATTGAAGTAAAATGGCAGAAAACGAGCGGATAATTCCCATCAACATAGAAGATGAAATGCGCGGGGCGTACATTGACTATTCAATGTCCGTTATCATTTCCCGGGCCCTTCCGGATGTGCGGGATGGTCTTAAACCAGTACACCGCCGCGTGTTGTATGGGATGTCTGAATTAGGAGTTTCCTATAACAAAGCATATAAAAAATCGGCTAGGATAGTAGGAGAGGTGCTGGGTAAATACCACCCGCACGGCGACTCCTCTGTTTATGACACCATGGTGCGCATGGCCCAGCCCTGGTCGCTCCGGTATCCGCTGGTAGACGGTCAGGGGAACTTCGGTTCCATTGACGGTGACTCACCGGCCGCCATGCGTTACACCGAGGCCCGCCTCAAGCGTATCGCCGATGAACTGCTGGCCGATCTGGAGAAAAACACCGTTGACTTTGTACCAAACTTTGACGACTCCCTCAAAGAACCCAGTGTTTTCCCGGCTAAATTCCCAAATCTGCTGGTAAACGGAACCTCTGGTATAGCGGTAGGCATGGCCACCAACATGGCCCCGCACAACCTGACGGAGGTAGTGAACGGAACCATCGCCTATATTGAAGACCCAGAGATTTCCATCGCTGACTTAATGAAGTACATCACCGCTCCGGATTTTCCTACGGGTGGTATCATCTTCGGATATGACGGCGTAAAAAATGCGTTTGAGACCGGTCGTGGTAGGGTAATTGTGCGGGCCAGAGCGGTTATTGAAACTAACAAGAACGGCAAAGACCAGATCATTGTCACCGAAATTCCTTACATGGTGAACAAAGCCGCCATGATTGAGAAAACGGCCGCGCTCATCAATGACAAGAAGATTGAAGGCATCTCTGACCTGCGCGATGAGTCTGACCGTGAAGGTCTGCGTATTGTGTATGATTTGAAACGTGATGCCGTTGCCAACGTGGTCTTGAACAACCTGTTCAAATACACCCAATTGCAATCTTCTTTCGGGGTGAACAACGTCGCATTGGTGGGCGGTCGCCCGATGACATTGAACCTGAAAGACTTGATCAAACACTTTGTGGAGCACCGTCATGAGGTGGTGATCCGCAGAACGCAGTTTGAACTGGAAGAAGCCCGCAAACGTGCGCACATTCTGGAAGGTTTATTGATCGCGCTTGACAATCTGGACGAAGTAATCAACCTCATCAGAGCTTCCAGAGACCCTGAAGTGGCCCGTACCGGTTTGATTGAGCGCTTCCAGTTGTCAGATATTCAGGCACGTGCCATTCTGGAGATGCGTCTGCAGCGGTTAACCGGCTTGGAGCGTGACAAGATCCAAAAGGAATACAATGAGTTGATGCAGCTCATAGATCACCTCATTAACGTTTTGGCCGACGAAGGCTTGCGCATGGAGATCATCAAGCAGGAACTGGTTGACATACGTGAACGCTACGGTGACGAGCGCCGCACGGCCATTGAAATGGTGTCCAGTGACATCTCCCTGGAAGACATGATTCCAGATGAGAACATGGTGATCACCATTTCGCATGAAGGCTATGTAAAAAGAACACCGCTCACCGAGTACCGCAGCCAAAGCAGAGGCGGGGTTGGTTCCAGAGGAGCCGCCACGTCTAAACAAGATGACTTCACTGAGCACTTGTTTATTGCCAGCACCCACAACTATCTGCTCATCTTCACAGAATCTGGAAAAGTTTTCTGGCTCAAAGTTTACGAAGTACCGGAAGGCGGAAAAACCACCAAAGGACGTGCTATTCAAAACCTGATCAATATAGAGAAGGAAGACAAAGTACGCGCCGTAATCAATGTGAGCGGCCTGAAGAATCCAGATTATGTCCTGAACAATTACCTGGTGTTCTGTACCGAGCAAGGAACGATCAAGAAAACACCGCTAGAGGCTTATTCAAGACCAAGACAAGCCGGTATCCAGGCCATTACCATCAATGAAGGTGACCGCTTACTGGATGTCCAGTTGACCAACGGGGCTAACGATATCATCATTGCATTGCGCTCTGGCAGAGCTGTTCGTTTCCCCGAGGAGAAAGTACGCACCATGGGTCGTACCGCCGCCGGGGTGCGCGGAATCACGCTGGCCGGAGAAGAGGACAAAGTAGTTGGTATGGTTTGTGTTCATAACCCAGACACCAATTTGCTGGTGGTTTCTGAAAAAGGCTTCGGAAAACGTTCTTCTCTGGAAGAGTACCGGATCACGAACCGCGGCGGTAAAGGGGTGAAAACCTTGAATGTAACCGAGAAAACAGGTCACTTGGTAGCCATTATGGGCGTGATTGACTCTGATGACATCATGATCATCAACAAGTCAGGCATTACCATCCGGTTACGGGTGGCAGACTTAAGAATCATTGGTCGGGTATCTCAAGGTGTAAGATTGATCAGACTGAACGAAGGCGACGAGATTTCATCGGTTGCGAAGATTGAGGTAGAAGACAAAGCAGAAGTTACCCTAAGTGAATCTGACTTGCCGGCTTCTGAAGTTCCGATTGATGAAGCATTGAACCCCGAGGACTTGATTGATCCGGTTATGGAAGATGATGTAGAAGAAGAGGAGGAGCTTAACGATGACGTGATTGATCCTGACACTTCAGATGACTTACTCGATCCGGATACCATCAGTGAGAACTAAGTTCATTAATTTTTAGTTAATAGATTGCACAATACAAACAACCAATAAACCAAACCTTAAGAACGCAATGAAAAAGTTTTTTTTAACAGCAGCAGCGGTGGTCTCCATGCAGGTGGCTTTTGCGCAAACTTCTGCCGTTACTTCTGCGATCATGTATCAGCAGAAAGGAACCTTAGATAAGGCGAAAGAAGAGATTGACAAAGCCGTTGTAAACGAGAAAACTGCTAATAACGCCAAAGCCTGGTATTACAAAGGCGTCATTTACCAAGATCTTGCTGGTCACCCGATATATGGTAAGTTGGTAGATCCGGCAGTGGCTTCTAAAGAAGCATATGAAGCTTATTCTAAAGTTCCTGCCTTGGAAGTTAAGAAAAAAGAGTTTACAGACGAAGCCAACAAGCGCAAGGAAGTTCTGGTGAACAACATGTACGCCTATGCGTTGAATGCTGGGGTAGAAAACTACAACAACAAGAAGTTTGACGAGGCAAAGAAAGCGTACCTGGAGGCTATCACGTACAAGCCGGAAGATACTACCGCCTACATTTATGCTGCCTACGCTGCCGCCGGGGCCGAAGACTATGCCGGAGCTAAGCAATTGTACACGCAATTGGTAGACAAGAACCTTGCTTCTAAAACGGTATACAACCAGTTACTTTACATTGCGAACAGCGTTGAGAAAAACGACAAAGAAGTCTTAGCGGTGCTAGAGAAAGCCCGTGCCAAATACCCAAATGACAAAACATTCATGTTGCAGGAACTGGATTTGTTCCTGAAATCTGGCCGGGAGCAAGAAAGCATCAGTAAACTGGATGCTGCTATCCAAGCAGACCCGAACAACGCGAACCTGTACACTGTTAGGGGTAACATTCTGGAAAGATTGAAGAAACCGGAAGAGGCATTGGCTGCCTACCAGAAAGCTGCTCAAATTGATCCAAACAACTTTGATGCACAGTTCAACCTAGGCGTGTATTACTTCAACAAAGGCGCAAACCTGAACAACAAAGCCAACAAAATGAGTCTGGCGGAGTATCAGAAAAGCGGGAAAGCTGTTCAAGCTGAGGCTAAAAAATTCTTCGCTCAAGCCCAGCCATACTTTGAAAACGCATTGAAAGCACAGCCTAAAGACCGTACCACAGTGCAATCTCTGCTGAAGGTATACACTGCCTTAGACAAAACCGCCGATGCTAAACGTATGGATACTTTGTTGCAGTCATTATAATCTCAGTCAACCGCATAAAAAAGGGGCTCTATAGGAGCCCCTTTTTTTATGCGGTTAATTACTAAGTAAGCAGACAATCTAACCAGTACATTTAGTCATTCTGGAAGGATATTGTGGGCGAACTGGGAAGGCACTTCTGAACCGCCATTACCTCGTACTTTCAGAAGGAAGGCTTTATTTGTTTTTAAACTTCGTTTACCTAGTGGAGTAGATAGAGGACGGAGCCTTGCTTAGGCACTATCTTGTGTAAGTACATCGTTTTTAAATAAACCAAATGTGTTTATATAAGTACAGTAGAACAAATCTAACTATTTGAAAAACATGGTGAAACATAGCATTTATTCTCTTTTCCTTCTGTTTATCATTTTTGTAACTGCGTGTAGTTCTATTAGAGTCGTAAACTCTGAGAAAGCCCCAGATTTCAACCTTACTAATTATCAAACCTTCGGTTTTGCAGAGGACAACGCAGCAACAGATACGTCAGAAATAAAAATCCCGGCAGAGCATATCGCTTCTTTGCAAAGAGAAGTAACCAAGCAACTGCAGCAACGGGGTTTGACCTACTCAGCCACTAATCCTGATTTGTTAGTCAATCTGGGCATTGTGGTGATGGAGAAAGCCCAAACCCGTCAGACCGATTTCAGAACTGATGCCCCTTATTACACCGGCCAGAGAAGATATACCTGGAAGAGTAGGGAAGTAGTAGTGGGCAGATACAAGGAAGGAACCATCTCGGTTCACTTAGTTGACCGGGCACAGAACAATCTGGTTTGGAGTGCTGAGGCAGAAGCCGTAGTGCCAAATAGAAGCGAAGAAGTGCAGGAAAGAATTACCGAAGGGGTGGAGAAGCTATTCAGTTCCTTGCCTGTTGTAAGTAAATGAAGCACTTCTTTCTAATCTGTAATCATCTCAAAAGCAAGCGCCTCTTAGTTATCTAAGAGGCGCTTGCTTTTGACAGAATGTCCGTCTGGGTTTTTGACCTTCTTTCCAGAAAGGGCCTAAGACTGGCTTAATGTTTTGATGAAGTCATCCAACATGTCCTTACTATACCCAATGCGTCTGGCGTAGTCTAAACAAAGGTTATACTCTGCTTTATCAACTCTACCGTCCTGCAACACCATCATTACCAAGGTCTGCAATTCCATCGTTTTTTGTAGTCCTTCTTCAGGAATGATAAAGGATAGCAAGGACAGGTTATCAGCAATAGGAGCGGTGTCTTCCTCCGTAAGGTTAAGTTTGCGGCCAATCTGTACCAGGAAATCGCTTTCCTGCTGATCTAAATAATTATCTGCAATCGCTACTAAAATCAGGTTCTGGAAGAAAGCCAGCTTTTTCTGCTTCGTATTCAGTAGTTCATCAAAGGATGTCTGTGTCGCCATAGTTTACTTAAATTAGTAATGTCACAACATGACTACCGATAAAACGGAACTAAGGTTGTGAAGCTGGGCTTGTGAACGACTAAAGTTTACTACAGACAAGTATTTCTTCAGATGACAAGTATTCTTCAGATGAATAGATACACTATAAATGAGGAATGCTTTTGAAGATTTATAGGCGAAGAACAAGTTTTAAATACATTACTTAACATAATATAAATTATAAGACTATAATATAGGTTAAAAAGGAAAGGGCTTATAGCTTATTATATGTTAAATAGAAAGAAAAACGGCACTCTAAGATAAGTAATTCCACTCGTGCAAATGGATTAAACATAGCAATGTTCATCGACTCATTTTTCCAACCTTTTCAGTCGTCGTAAGTATTCATAGATACATGGTCAACAAATACATCTACAAATATAAAGCAATGGGAATCACACTGGAACAAGCCAACAAGGCTATCGCTGCAGCTTTAGAGAAAGCGCAAAGTTTAAAACTGAAAATGAACATTGCTGTAGTAGACGCCGGCGCTAACCTTACGGCGTTCGCGCGTATGGACGGTGCCTGGTTGGGTTCCATTGACATTGCCATTCGTAAGGCTAGGACAGCTCGTTTTTTTGACATGCCTACGGGTGATTTAGGTCAGGCTTCGCAACCCGGCGGGTCTCTCTACAACATCGAACACTCTAACGGCGGACTGATCACCTTCCCTGGCGGTATCCCGATCAAAGGCAGTGACGGAGAAATCATTGGGGCTATTGGCGTTTCTGGCAGCACCGTTGAAAATGATCATGTAGTTGCTGAAGCAGGTATGCAGGCAATTAGCTAGATTGATGATGTAATAGAAAGGTAGTTGACTCTCTCCTATCCTAAACAGGTGAGTTTTTTATTATTGAAATATTTTAAGCAACTATTTACTAAAGGCTTCCTTAACGCAGGAAGTCTTTAGTAAATAGTTGCTTAAAGGTAAGTGATTGAAAATGGTAGCGCTTACCTTGCCACTCCTATACAGGCGAAGTAATATTTAAAGGAATTGGCCTCCAAGGCAAAAACCCCGTTGTTTCCTATGGTGTTGATGGGTCTCCAGAAACTGCTGTCAAAGAAGCTCAGAAGTCCTTGGTAAGTATTTACCCCAGCAGGCTCAGTCACACCCCATGGGTTTCGGAGCACTATGTATTGCTTGTTGTTGCTGAAAGCCCACCCTAGTATGGTATAGGCGTGGTTCCCCACGATGTTCGTGCCAGTGTAATCTCTCCCTGATCCGTACGTCCAGGCGGTCATGGGATGGACGGTTTTATAGCTCATTGAGTTCTCCCTCACAATTGAATACAGCTGGTCTCCGGTGCGGGAATCTGTGTTATAGTACAGCGGGGTTTTGTTGTTGAGCTGGGCCGTTGACTTTGCCGGATCTCCATAAGCCGTAGCTGTAATGTCTGGCTTGTCAGATTCGGTTTTGGTGATCCATTTCGCAAACGCCTTCTCGTAGACGGCTGGCCAGATCTCGCTGGCATCATTGCTACGGCAGTAGATTGGAGTTAAGTTATTGGTATTGACCAAGGTATTATCAGATACCTCCACCAGTTTGGAAGGTGCGTCCTTCCCTCCTCCTTTTGTGTAGAACTGGATGGCGTTCACCCTGTCAGCCTCACCCGTACCAGTGGCGCGCACTTTATGGGCAATGTTGTAAGGGTTCGCCCACGCCATGGCGGCAATCGCGGCAATGAAGTAGCAGTTACCAATGGCTCCCTGCACGGGGTCATTGTACTCTGTAACATCCTCAAAGAAATCACCGGTATCTCTCCAGACGCCGTTGGCTGGCGTCCATTCTGCGTTAGAGCCCACGTTGGCAAAGAGGATTTCCATCATAGGACGGCTCACCAATGATTTAGACAGCGTTCTGTCTAGCTGCGGTACCCGAATGTTCAGGTTCAAGTTACCCCGGCTGATACTTCCTGAGCGAATTTTCAGGGTGTCAAGGTCCTTCACTCCCATTTTACGGAGGTCCTCAATTGTCTTCACCGAAGATAAATCTGGGGTGGTCGCCTCGTTTACATCCCTTACCTTGATTTCGGACAGCTTCAGCGGCTCAGCCATGTTATTGCTGTTCAGTTTGAGTCCAGCGTAAAGCGGAGAGTTGAATTTCATGTCGAAGAGTTCGCTGTAATCCGTCTCTAGCGTGTCCTCCATTATCTTGATGGACTCGGGGGTAGTCCAATCAAATCTCCTTCCAGTCAGTGATTCGGTTAACGCATAAGGGTTAATTGCTCCAACACTCAGGTTTTTTGGTGCTTCATCCATAGTAGTATTGATTAGATTTGAGGAAAAGATTAAATAATTAAGTCTATATGTGGTATTGAATGCTAGAAGATGGAATAAGGGGCAATAGAATCACATTTCTCATCAAGCAATAAGTAATGCTAAGCTTGATGAGAAATATTTATCAGTAAAGAACATACTCAGGATGAGTAGGTTACAGCGATAGAGCAGTGATTTGGGTGGTAACTTAGATTTGCTGCAGGTGCAGGCATTGACATTCACCCTATTCTCACGCACACTGCGAGAAAGGTGAAACATAGTGTTCCGGTAGGAGATAAGAGTAGCAGCATGAAGTAAAAGGCTTGCATTACTTCTGCTGCCATGAGTAGGATTGCTGCTTTAAAAAATTAGCTTGCCATCGTGACTACCCTTGAAAAGCTAGATAATGGATTCTTAAAGAGGTGGATTTTGCTGAACATCAGACTGTCTAAAATGACAGATTAAACCTAAACTCTTCTTGGGAGGAGCGTACTAGGGCAGCGGGCGGAAAGGATTTGCACAGGTTTGATTTACCACACACCTGTAATCATGCTGTAAGTAGAAATACAAAGATAAATACTAAGCACTCTGATGTAAATACTTATAATTGGGTATTCTTACGGTCTAAAAGACAAATTTTCATTGCAGGTTATTAAGAAATACTACTTCAGTCTAGTAGATCTGTTCTCTGTATTTGTTGTATTCCGGCACAGTTAACTTGTAGCTGCTTTTTGATTTTTCGGGGTGCAGTTGTTCCAGCATGAATTGGTTTACTTGTTCGTATTCGGCCACAAAACTCCAGATAAACCCAAGCAGTAACCTTTCGTCGTCTTCCAGATGATTCAGAAAGATGTCCTTTACCTTACTGCTGTTCAGTTTTACCAGTCCGAGGAAGGCCGAACACCTTACCCCGGCGTTCTCGTTATCGGTCATCGCGATTAAGGTCTGTTCAGATAATCTCTTGACGAGCTTCTTCCCTTTTCCTGGGTCTTGGTCAGGCAACTGATGCGTTAGGATTTCCTTTGGTGCTAGTGTTTCCTGCTCCAGATTAGAAGGCTCTAGCTGGGGGTATACAAGCAGAGAAAGCAGTAAAAGTGTTTTCATCTAAACTAAAAGATATGGCCAAGAGCCTTAACTAATCTGTATTGACGTATTTATGAATTCAACTATCCTCTGTTCACCTACCGCAGGTCTGCCTTAAACCCACACTTCTTTTTCTTTCTGAACCGGAATACGGATGATGAATTCGGCAAACTCTCCTTCCTGGGTGTTGATAGCAAGCGTGCCGCCGTGCCCTTTGGAGATGATGTCATGGCTCAGCGATAAGCCCAGTCCGGTACCCTGACCCGTAGGTTTGGTGGTGAAAAACGGCTGCAGAATCTTGTTCCGGATGGTGTCAGAAATGCCCAGGCCATTGTCCTTCACCCTTATTTCCACGTCTTCGCCCATGAGCTTTGTAGAGACAGTGACCTGTGGTTTGAAGTCTGCGCTTGGGGCAAGTTGCTGCTTTTGCTGCACAGAGTAGAAGGCATTGTTGAACAGGTTCAGCAGCACCCGGCCCAAATCCTGCGGAATAACGGCAATTTTCTGTAAAGCAGGTTCAAAATGGGTCTCCAGGGTAGCATTGAAGGTTTTGTCTTTGGCCCTGAGGCCATGGTAGCTCAGACGCAGGTATTCGTCGGCCAGCGCATTGATGTCGGTGAGCTCTTTTTGGCCGTTGTTTACTCTGGAATGTTGGAGCATCCCTTTCACAATGGAATCGGCGCGTTTGCCGTGATGGGTTATCTTTTGCAGGTTTTCGCGTACGTCGCGGGCTATGGCGAGCGCTTCTTCCGTGTCCCCTCTTCTCAGTTCTTCCTCCAGTTCTTCCAGCAACTCAGCGCTTACCTCAGAAAAGTTGTTCACGAAGTTGAGCGGGTTCTGAATTTCGTGCGCAATACCGGCGGTGAGTTCCCCCAAAGAAGCCAGTTTTTCCTGCTGAATCAGTTGCGCCTGCGTGGCCTTTAATTCCTTTACGGTTTGCTGCAGTTCCTCTTTTTGCATGGTCAGCTCGGCCGTGCGGGAAGCCACAATTACCTCCAACTCGGTTTTCTTGAGGGAGATGAATTTCTTCTGTTCTTCTTCAAACAAGGTACGTTGACGCTCTTTCTCCAGTTCTTTCTGTGCTTTGTTGTTGTTGGCCCACACCGCAATGAAATAGATGAACGACCCCACCATGGCCATGTCTGCGTAATCATTCCAGGTACGGTAGAAGTCTGGCGCTATTAGTTGCAACGTGCTGGTAATCAGAATCAACGCTACATACGGATATAAGGCTTGCAGCAAAGGTCGGGCTGCTTTGAACTCTGGATTTCGATGGAGGTAGAAAACAAGCACTAGTAAAAACAGCCCGGAACCCAGATCGGCGATTTCTCCCGGAATGAGGCTGCTCACGGCTATGAAAATCCCGACGGTCGCCCAACTGGCCCCATTGAAGATTGCCTCCCATTTACCTGACAGAGGTGTTTTTAACACGAATTGCCGTAAATGCCTTAATAGCAGGAAAGCAGTCAGAAAGGAGAAGACGTACATGAGAAGACGTGACTTGGTTCAGAACTAAAGATAATGTTTAATGGCATTGCTTTGTAGCTTAAGCGAAATTTATGGCCCTGCATGTATCATCGTTTAGAATGTAAGTATTCTCTTAACTCGCTTAATTTCAAAACACTTATTGCAGCTTTATTCTACTTTGACTTTATATCAAGCAGATTTTCTGCAAAGATATTTCGGCATCGTTTTACAGGCTTTTTCCAGAAATTGGCCTCAAAACGAAGCGGTAAATTGCCCTGATTTTTGCTAATATAGACCAACTGGGTGGCAGAGTTTCCGTATTTTTGAGGTTTCCAAGATTCTCAAGACGTACCAACCAGCGCTATTCAGCCCATGAAATTTGACACCGCCTCGCTTACCAATCTTTCCATCCACCACGTGGGCAACAAAGGGCTGGAACAGAAATTAACCTTGTCTGAAAACCCCTTCGACTTTGGGGACAGCCTCACCGAAAAGCTGGAGAAGTTCTTCCTCGGGAAGTTTGCCCAAGCGCACGAACGGTTCAAGTTCAGCCATCCGTCTTCGCTGCAATTCAATGAAGTCTACAGCTACGCCGAAAACATTTTCGCTGACAAGGAGAGCTTCCATGAGAACTCCAGGAACATAGCGCGGCATCTGTTTGAGAACACCACCCACCCCAAAATTAAGCCCGGTGAGTTGTACGTGGCCCATTTCATTAACTGCGAGATTGAAGAGCGCGTGGTGGAAGCCGTGGGTATTTTCAAAACCGAGGTCAAAAACGGCTATTTTGACGTGAGCCGCAAGAACCGTGATTTCACCATTTCTTACCTGGAAGGCATTGACAGCAACAAATTTGACAAAGGCTGCATCATCTTCAACACCAAACCTGAGGAAGGTTTTCTGGTGGCCATCATGGATAACCAGAACCGGGGAGAGGAAGCCAAATACTGGAGCGAAAATTTCCTGGGCCTCACACAGATTAACAATGAGTTCCACCAGACCAACCACCTGCTCAACCTTACCAAAGAGTTTATTTCTGAGCGCATGTCTGAGGAGTTTGAGGTGGAGAAAACCGACCAGATTGTGCTGCTGAACCGTTCTGTAGAGTACTTCAACAAGCACGAAACCTTTGACAAAGAAGAATTTGAGACAGAGGTGTTCGGCCAGCCTGATCTGATTGAGTCTTTCCGCAATTATGACACCGAATATCGCCAGAACTACGACATTGAACTGGAAGACAGTTTTGACATTTCGCCGCAGGCCGTCAAGAAACAAGCCCGGGTATTTAAAAGTGTGTTGAAGTTAGATAAGAACTTTCACGTATACATTCACGGAAACAAAGACATGATTGAGAAAGGTGTAGACGAAGACGGGCGCAAATACTACAAACTCTACTTTGAGGATGAAGAATAACCCCTTTTACCGCCGTTTTTCCTTAAAAGGGATATAAACGACGCTTCTCACTTTCTGCTTAGTTTCTATTAAACATAATGATGAAATGATGCTTCTTGAAGAACTGTCTTTCATTTCTTTTTCAGCTTTACCCCCACTAAAATGAATCTGTTTGTTTACGCAGAACTTGACCAGGCACAACAACGCTATTTAGAGACTAGACTTCCCTCGGGCATTTCGGCTTACTTCGCTCAAACCAATGAGGAGGAAAACCGAGCCGCTTTCACCCAAGCCGATGTTATTTTCGGGAACCCTCCCTCCCATTGGTTTGCCCAGGGAAACTTGACAGTAAAGTTCTGGCAATTAGATTCTGCGGGCTTTAACCAGTACCAAGCGCTTCAGGTAGAAGCCACAGTGGCCAACATGGGTGACTTCTTTGCCGAAGCCTGCGCCGAAACCATGGTAAGTGGAATCCTGGCCTTCTACAGGGGCATCCCAACTCTCCTGAGACTGCAACAGGAGAAGAATTGGCAAGGGAAAAAGGTACGTTTTACGCTGGAGTTGCTGGGCCAGAAATCAGCCATTATTCTGGGAGCTGGTACTATTGCCAAAGCCATCAAACGAATGCTGGAGGCATTTGGCACCCGCGTGGTTATGACTGCCCGCCAGAATCCGGCGGCCCAGATCCACTCCAGAGAAGAGCTTTTCCGGCATCTGCCCCAGACAGACATCGTGATCAATACACTTCCGGGCAATCTGGATAAATATGTCTCCGAGGATTTCCTCTTGAAAATGAAAAAAGGCAGCATTTACGCCAACGTTGGTCGGGGCAATACAACTGATGAAGACGCTTTGATCGCAGCTTTGCAAAACGGGCACTTGGCCGGAGCCGTGCTGGATGTTACCCAGCAAGAACCCTTGCAGCAGGAAAGTCTGCTCTGGAGCATGGACAACGTGATCCTGACGCAGCATACCGGCGGCGGTCAGGCCCGGGAGAATGAAGGTAAGATTGACCGGTTCTTGTCTAATCTTCTGTCATTCTTAGCCGGGCAAGAGTTAGCTGACAAAATCAATCTTACGCAGGGTTATTGAGGATTGACCTTGCTTACTACACTTCTTTGCGCTGACACAAAAGTGAGGAAAATAAAAACGCCAGCTTCTTAGAAAGAAGCTGGCGTTTTTTAATGTCATTAAGGTGAATTAACTGATAAACGGTTGGCCCGAAGAAGAAACCAGAGATGCTTGCTGGTATTCTGCCCTGTCATATTCCTCATCGTTGCGTTCCAGTAAGGTACTGGCTATGGCCAAAGCAATTGCAATGACCAATGCTGGCCAGAAACCCCGCACCTCAAAGTTTCTTAGCATCTTATCTACCAGCTTAATGATGATGGCAGTCACTACCAATTTGACCACAAACTGCAGGAAGAACAAGGTGACCAAGTTCAGCGGGAACCGCAACAGCAGCCCCAAGGTAGCATTCAGAATACCTACCAAAAAGGCAACCCACAAGGCGGTCCAGAAACTCTTGATGTGTACTTGGGGCATAATGTAGGCGAGCAACATCAGGACCCCGGCGCTTACGAGAAGGTTAATTAAAAAATCCATGCTTTTTCATAGTTTAGGTAGAACAGTCATTTGTAAAACCAACACATTTTACCGTCTTGGTTCTGCACATATACTCTAAAAGAAGAAAAGAAGTTAAAGCGCCAGGGTAAATGTTTGGAGAAGATACGTTTGTAACTCCTTCCATTCCTCCGTGCCCTCCTCTGGATACCGCTGATTTACATTGAGTTCTAAGCCGGCATACTGTACGTTTGAGAAGTTTCTGCGCAGTTGCGTGATAAAACCATCTGAGGTACCCTTGTACGGATAATTGTACCTTATATTGATTTTGGGCAGCACCAAATGCAGTTGCTGCCGCCAACGGGCGGCGAAGAATTGTTCCCGCTCCCGTTTGGGGTCATATAACAACCCGATGTCCGCTTTGCGCACTTTGCCATTCAGTTCTAGCGGGAAGCTGTGAAGGGACACGTGCAGTACTGAAAACCCTTGTTCTACCCACCCACTCACCTGATTTTCTATCTTTTGTCGGTATGGATAGTAATACTCAGACAATACCTTTTCTGCCTGCGCGGTAGAAATGGGCAGCATAAACTCAGAAAACAATTTAGGATGTTGTAAAGATCTATTCAACTCTACCACTAACCGGCTGGTGGTACTGACCACAGAGAAGTCGGCCTGTTCTGAGAACTTGTTATACAACTCCAATGCCCCTTTGTCATATCCTCTATGGGAAGAGAGCACCCGCCGGGCCTTTTTGAACGCAGCAGCGTATTCGGGTGGTACTTTATTTCCGCCATGTTCACAGCTAACTAACACTTTCAAGCGTTCGTCTTTCATGGCACACCAAGTTTAGAGCAGACATTGAGGTTAACGTTTTTTGTATACGTCTTTTGCGGGTTCTAAGGAACAGGTCTGCCCCTATTATTTGCATTCATTTATAAGAAATAAGTACTTGTAAATAAATAATTTACAAACTTCAAGATTGTGAAAGGAAAGAGGTAATAAGGGCGTTTTTTGTAGCGCTAGAATTAATACGATTGACTCTCAAAAATTACTGTTCGCGACAATAATTTAGATTATCTGAAGTCGGAAGCACACGACTCGCGCACCAGCGACTTTGTTCCGTTTCTTTGACATTTAGAGAAAGAGTTTAAGTATTTTGCCAACACGTTCTACCCAATCGTTTCAAACTCCATTATTCCTAGTGCGTAAACCTGAATGCAGGCTATTTAAGAACGTCTTCGTTTTCATGAATAAGTGTTTGTACGAAATTAATTCTCGTATTTTATAAGTATTAATAACTTCTTTGGCATTATGCTTCTGAAATATTGCAATTTGCTCCTACATAACTATTTCTAGTTTTGTCATTGTGTACTTCTTTCTTACTTTTAGAATATAGTAAGAGCAGGATGCCCCTTTAGCAGTTGCCTCTTACAGAGGAAAGTACCATTGCGTTAACTCTCAACTAGAAAGTTTTGAAAAAGGATACCCCCTTCCGTGCCGTAATCATTGATGACGACGAGCTTAGCCGCATGATTCTGGAGCGTCACATCCAAGCTACCCCTAGCCTTGAACTGGTGAAAGCCTTCGGCTCCAGCGTGGAAGGTTTGGCCTGGCTCCTGAAGAACGATGGTGTAGACATTCTTTTCCTGGATGTGGAAATGCCTGAAATGAGTGGTATGGAATTGCTGAAGACGCTGCCCCATAAACCGCAAACCGTTCTCATTACGTCCCATAAAGATTTCGCCTTACAGGCCTTTGAGCTGCAGGTAGCCGATTACCTGCTAAAGCCCGTTGATTTCACCCGCTTCACGCAAGCCGTGCTCAACGTCTCCAAAAAGCTGGAAGCCCACACGGCGGCCCCTGCACCTGTTGCTGCTGCTTCGCCAGATGAGCTGTTTGTGAAAGTAGACAACAAGATGATCAAGCTGAACCTCCAAAACGTCTACTTTATAGAGGCCCGCGGCGATTATGTGGTCATCAACACAGATACCAAAAAGCACATTGTGTACACCACCATGAGCGCCATTGACCAGAAACTGCCCCAGGATTCGTTTTTGCGCATTCACCGGTCTTTCATCATCAACCTCAAGAAAATTGATTTGATTGAGAACGATTCCATTCTGATGCAGGATAAATACATTCCCATTGGTGGTTCCTATCAAACGAAGTTCTACAGCCGCATCAATAAACTCTAGAACCTTTTTATAGCAAAATGCTCCTTTAAGGCTCTTTTTCAGAAAAGAGCCTTAAAGGAGCATTTTCAATTTAGCATTATTGGGAATAGCGCTACTCCCTGGGTTTATGTCGGCTTTCTAATACCTGCACCACTTCTGCCAAAGAAAGGCCTGAGGCCTCCAGAAGCACGAGCAAATGGAAAATCAGATCAGCGGCTTCTCCCTTCATGGTGTCCGTTTTTCCGGCTACCGCGTCTATGACTACTTCTACCGCTTCTTCCCCTACTTTCTGGGCCATTTTGTTCAGCCCTTTGTCGAAGAGGAAATTGGTGTAGGAGCCTTCTATAGGGTTTTGCCGACGGTCTTTGATGGTTTGCTCCAGTTGCGCGATGAACTGCAGCGCTTTTTCTGCGGGCGTAAAGTTCTGAAAACTGCTTAGGTGGTAAGAAGCACTGTCACCTTCTGTGTCAAAGCAGGTTTCGGTGTTGCGGTGGCATGCCGGACCGGTGGGGTCCACCAAAATCAAGAGTGTGTCCTGGTCGCAATCCAGTTCAATTTTTACCACCTTCAAGGTATTACCAGAGGTTTCGCCTTTGGTCCAAAGTCGGTTTTTAGAGCGCGAGAAGAACGTGACCAAACCCGTCTGCTGTGTCTGCTCAAAAGCTTCCTGGTTCATGTACCCCAACATCAATACTTTTCCAGTGGTGGCATTCTGGATGATGGCGGGCACCAGCCCCTCTCCTTTGTTGAAATCTATGGTCATGTTTTCTTCTAAGTCTTAATATAGATACTTTTTAGGGCTATTTACCCGAAAACAAGCCGAAAGAGGCTTTGAACAGGCAAACCTCACAGGGTTTCTAAAACGTCACTACAAACGAATGTCAATCTTATTTTCGGCTAAATAGTGTTTCAACTCTGGAATGGGCACTTCCTGAAAGTGGAAAATACTAGCCGCCAAGGCTGCGTCAGCGCCCGCTTCAAAAACATCCAGGAAATGCTGCTGGTTGCCCGCTCCGCCAGAGGCAATCACCGGCACAATTACCTCGCGGGAAATGCCTCCGGTAATATCCAGCGCGAAGCCACCTTTGGTGCCGTCATTGCTCATGGAGGTGAGCAGGATTTCACCCGCGCCGCGCTCCACCACTTCTTTGGCCCAGTCCATCGCCCAAAGCCCGGTATCTACGGTACCGGCTTTACTGAAGACTTTCCAGCCTTCCGGCGTGTTTTTGGTGTCAATGGCTACCGTTACGCATTGGCTCCCGAACCGGCTCGCCAGTTCCGTTATCAGCTCGGGCCGGTGAATGGCCGAAGAGTTCACCGAAACCTTATCGGCCCCGTTCTGCAACAGAACCTCCACATCTTCCACGGCGCTGATTCCTCCGCCCACCGTAAAAGGAATGTCTATGTAGCGGGCAATCTCCCGGACCAATTCGCGCAGGGTTTTGCGCTTCTCATTAGTGGCGGTGATGTCCAGAAACACCAGTTCATCGGCGCCTTGTTTGGCGTACAAAGCCGCCAGTTCCACCGGGTCCCCCGCATCCCGAATATCTTCAAACCGCACGCCCTTTACGGTACGGCCGTTTTTGATATCCAGACAAGGTATTATTCTTTTTGTAAGCATGTGATAAATGCTAGTGTATAGATTTTAAAGGCTGGCGCGAGTCTCCAGACTCCCTTCTTTGATCAGTTCATGGTTCCCGGCGAGTCTGGAGACCCGCTTCATCCCAAGTCACCAGACTTTAGTCTCGCGCCAGCGCACGCAATCAGAGAATTTATAGACATCTTCACATCTTCAAATTTCCAAATCTTCAAATCATCTAATCAAATCACCTCCTTCGCCAGTTCTTCCAGCGAGATGGTACCCTCATAGATAGCTTTGCCGATGATAGCGCCGTGGAGACCTGCTTCACGGAGATGGCGTACTTCTTTAATGGTTGTGACGCCGCCGCTGGCGATGAACTGCAACGTAGGGAACTGAGCAAGCAGCCGCTGATACACGTCTAACGAGGAGCCTTGCAGTTTGCCGTCTTTGCTGACATCGGTGCAGATGAACGTTTTGGCGCCTTTTTCTGAAAAGGAAGCCAAAAAGGCTTCCAGCGTTAACTCACTTTGCTCGGCCCAAGCATTGATAGCGATGCGGTTGTCCTTGAAATCTGCGCCCACAATTATGCGGTTGGCGCCGTATTCCTGCAACCAGGCTTCTACCGTTTGCGGCTCGCGTATAGCAATGCTTCCGGCGGTAATCTGTTGCGCCCCGGCGTCGAATGCCTGACGGACGGCTTCGGAGCTTTGCAGGCCTCCGCCGTAATCAATGTGCAGTTTGGTTTGGCTTGCGATACGTTCCAGTACCGGGAGGTTTACGGGCTGTTTGGCGCGGGCACCATCTAAATCTACCAGGTGCAGGCGGCGCAGCCCCAAGCCTTCAAACTGTTTAGCGACCTCTACCGGGTCTGAGTGATACGTGGTCTGCTGCGCGAAATCGCCTTCGGTGAGGCGCACGCACTGGCCGCCAATAAGGTCAATAGCCGGAATAATTTCCATGGCTTACAGGTTTAAGAAGTTCTGGAGAATGTGCGCTCCTGCCGGACCGCTCTTCTCGGTGTGAAACTGAACCGCGTAGAAGTTTTTGTATTGCAACGCGGCACTGAACGGCGCTGGGTACGAACTCTGCGCAATGGTATGCTCGGTAACGGGCGCGTAGAAGCTGTGCACGAAGTAGGCGTACTCATCTTCCTTAATGCCAGTAAACAAATCACTTTTAAGGTGGTGCAGGTTATTCCAGCCCATGTGCGGCACTTTGATGGCGGCCTCAAACTTTTTCACTTTTACCGGAATGATGCCCAGCATCTCAGTATCGCCTTCCTCTGAGTGCTCGCACAGCAATTGCATACCCAGGCAAACGCCTAGAAACGGTTGCGTAAGCGTGGGCAATAGTTGGTCCAGGTTGTTGACTTTGAGCGCCCGCATGGCTGATGATGCTTCCCCTACTCCCGGAAAAATCACCTTGTCCGCTGATCTGATTTCTTCGGCGTTGGCTGTCACAGTGGCCTGAGCGCCCAAACGTTCCAAAGCGAACAGGACGCTCTGCACGTTGCCGGCTTTATAATCTACAATGACGATTTTCATTTACAGGACACCTTTGGTACTGGGAATTTCCATCTTGTTCACGTCACGCACTAAGGCCATTTTAATGGCTTTGGCTACGGCCTTGAAGATAGCTTCAATTTTGTGGTGCTCGTTCTCGCCTTCGGCCTTGATGTTGAGGTTAGCCTTAGACGTGTCTGAGAACGATTTAAAGAAGTGCATGAACATCTCCGTTGGCATGTCTCCCACTTTCTCCCGGCTGAATTTCGCGTCCCACACCAACCAAGGTCTTCCGGAAAAGTCAAGGGCGGCATGCACCAGAGCATCATCCATGGGCAACAGGAAACCGTACCGGTTGATGCCGCGTTTGTCGCCAATGGCTTGCGCGAAGGCTTCGCCCAAGGCCAAAGCCGTGTCTTCAATTGTGTGGTGCTCGTCAATGTGCAGGTCGCCTTTCACGTGAATGCGCATGTCTACGCCGGAGTGACGGGCCAATTGGTCCAGCATGTGGTCAAAGAAACCTACGCCGGTTTGCATGTCTGATTTGCCTTCCCCATCCAGGTTAATTTCCACGCTGATCTGGGTTTCATTGGTGTTCCGCTGAATAGTGGCTTTACGGGCGGGCAAGCGCAGGAAGTTGTAAATCTCGTCCCAGTCTGTGTGGGTGAAAGTGGCGGCTTCGTGGGCTTCCTTCTGTAGTAGAATGCTCTTCGCGCCTAAGTTTTTAGCCAACTGCACATCAGTAAGGCGGTCACCGATCACGTAGGAATTCGCCAGGTCGTACTCGCCGGTGAGATATTGGCCCAGCATACCTAAGCGCGGCTTCCGGTTGGGGCTGTTCTGGTGCTCAAAGCTACCGTCAATAAACACCTCGGTAAACTTAATTCCTTCCCCTTCCAGAATCTCCATCATCTTGTCCTGGTAAGGCCAGAATGTGTCTTCCGGATAAGAATCAGTGCCTAGGCCGTCTTGGTTGGTGACCATCACGAACTCGTAGTCCAGTTCGGTAAAGATTCGGTAGAGATTCCGGATGACTTTGGGGTAGAATGAGAACTTCTCAAAGCTGTCTACCTGAAAATCGGTGGGTGGTTCCAGGAGAATGGTCCCGTCGCGGTCTATAAATAAGACTTTCTTCATTTGTTTGTAGCGTGTATCGTGTCGCGAGTTACCCAAAGGTACTCGCCGTTAGTTTACTTAAGACGAAAGCGCCCACTGTGGAGCTTCGGCCAGGAATTCAGTTTTAGGCTGATTTTAGAAATTTAAGCTAAAAAGCCTTAGACAACACTCACCTGCGCCGCGTACGTTTCCAGCGCCTCCAGCAAATTGTCATTCTCTGCCGGTGTCCCGATGGTGATGCGCAGGCAATTGGCACAACCGGGCTGGGTAGAACGGTTACGCACCACTACGCCCCGCTCCAGCAGATACCCATACAATTCATTCGCGTTGGGCACCTGTACTAGTACAAAGTTAGCGTCAGTGGGGTACACTTTCTCAATCAGCGGAAGGGCTGCAAAAGCCTCTACCAAACGGCTCCGTTCAGCGATGATAACCTGCAGTATGTCCGAAAGTTGAGCCGTTTTATCTAAGGCGGCACTTACCAGTTCTTGCGTAACGGCGTTGATGTTGTAAGGAGGCTTGATCTTGTTCAGGTAGCTGATGATTTCTGGGGAGGCAAATGCCATACCCAATCGCAGTCCGGCCATTCCCCAGGCTTTGGAAAGCGTCTGCAACACCACTAAATTGGGGAACTCCGCTAAGCGGGTGCTCCAGCTAGGTGTGTCTGTAAAGTCAATGTAGGCCTCATCCACCACCACTACTCCGTTAAAAGACTTGATCAGCTTTTCTACCGTAGCGGGGTCCAGAATATTGCCGGTGGGGTTATTGGGCGAGCACAGGAACAGAATCTTGGTTCGCTCCGTCTGGTTTTGGGCTATTTTCTCGAAAACAGGCTGAAATTGTTCATCCAGCGGTACGCGCTGAATGGCGATGTTGTGGATGTTGGCGCTTACCTCGTACATGCCGTATGTGGGCGGTAATAGCAACACCTCGTCGCGGCCCGGCTCACAGACCAAGCGCACCAGCAGGTCAATGGCCTCGTCAGAACCGTTTCCTATGAAGATTTGCTCGGGCTGAACTCCTTTGAGAACCGCCAGTTTTTCTTTGATGGTTTTCTGGTACGGGTCTGGGTAGCGGTTGTACTTCTCGCCACCAGCCAAACTGCCCAGGTTATTTTCGTTCGCATCCAGGTACACGCTGGCTTCGCCCTCAAACTCATCACGCGCCGAAGAATACGGCTTCAATGACTTCAGGTGCGGACGGATGAAAGTCTCTATTGAAAACATTAGTTAATGTGCTAATTAGGTAATGTGCTAATGTGCAAATTATTAAATACTTCTTTCCTCCCTTTTGTCATCCTGAAAGGATCTTGTGGGCGAACTAGAAAAGTGGCAATTCAAACGCTACAACCGTTCGCACACAAGATCCTTTTCAAGATGAAAAAGTGGGATTTATTTTCCCCAACCGAACACTCACCGCATTCTTGTGCGCGTGCAGTCCTTCGGCTTCAGCCATGATTTCTACGGCGGGGCCGATGCGCTCTAAACCTTCGCGGGTAAGTTGCTGGAACGTGATTTTCTTTACGAAGCTGTCCAGGGACACGCCGCTGTAATTACGGGCGTAACCGTTAGTGGGCAACGTGTGGTTAGTTCCTGAGGCATAGTCTCCTACAGATTCTGGGCTGAAATGGCCCATGAAGACAGAACCGGCTTGCGTGACGTGCTCCGCTAAATTTTCTGGTGCCGCAACGGAGAGAATCAAGTGCTCTGGCGCGTAGAGATTGGAGAATTCCAAGGCTTCCTCTAGCGTGGGCAACACTACCCCAATACTGTTGTTCAAGGCCTGTTCAGCAACCGCTTGGCGAGGTAGTTGGGCTACTTGCCGCATAACGGCAGCCTGTACGTTTTGAAGCTGTTTTTCTGAATTCGTGACGAAAACAACCTGTGAATCTGGGCCGTGCTCGGCTTGGGAAAGTAAATCGGCGGCTATGAAGTCAGCATTAGCGGAATCATCGGCGAGAACAAGCACTTCTGACGGTCCGGCGGGCATGTCAATGGCTACACCCAGTTGCGTCACCATTTGCTTGGCGGCGGTCACGTACTGGTTTCCTGGCCCGAATATTTTATCTACCGCAGGCACCGTTTCGGTACCGAAAGCCAAGGCCGCAATAGCCTGCGCGCCTCCGGCTTTTAAGATGCGTTTGATACCTAACCGATGGGCGGTATAGAGAATGGTGGCATTGATAGAACCATCTGCACTGGGCGGAGTAGCCAGCACAATTTCGCGGCAACCGGCAATCTGCGCGGGAATTCCCAGCATAAGCAAGGTAGAGAATAGCGGCGCTGAACCTCCGGGAATGTACAAGCCCACTTTCTGAATGCCTACCGACTTCCGCCAGCACGTAACGCCCGCCATGGTTTCTATCTGCTGAACAGGTTCTTGCTGCGCTTCGTGGAAATGCTTTATATTATTGTACGCTAGTTCAATCGCCTCCTTTAGCTCTTCTGGTACTTGCGGCAAGGCAGCGGCAACTTCTTCCTCGGTGACCCATACACTCTGCAGCGTCGCTTTGTCAAACTTGGCTGCTAACTCAATCAAGGCCGCGTCTCCCTTTTGCTGCACCAGATCAAAGGTCTGCTGCACACCCGCTCGTAGTTGGTCCAGTTTCTGAACCGGACGTTGGGTGAGGGCAGGCCATTCATGGGGAGAAGGATATAGATACGTCTTCATCTTACCCAATCATCTTTTCTATAGGAACCACCAGAATGCCTTCGGCTCCGGCTTCTTTCAGTTTCTGGATTATATCCCAGAAATCGTCTTCGTTCACCACAGAGTGTAAGGAACTCCAGCCTTCTTCCGCCAGCGGAATAATGGTGGGCGACTTGATACCGGGTAACAGGTTCTTAATTTCAGGAATGGCCGCGTTTGGTGCGTTGAGGACTACGTATTTAGACTTTTGGGCTTTCTGTACGGCCTCCATTCTGAACAGCAGTTGCTGAAGCAGGCGGCTTTTCTCCTGGTCCAGGCTCTTATTGGCGATTAGAACCGCTTCAGATTTGAAAACCGTTTCTACTTCTCTCAATCCATTGCTGATGAGCGTGGAGCCGGATGAAACAATGTCACAGACCGCATCTGCTAGGCCTATGCTAGGCGCAATCTCCACCGAACCGCTGATGGTATGAATATCAGCTTCAACACCTTTAGAAGTCAGAAATTCCTGCAACAGGTTAGGGTAAGAGGTGGCAATGCTTTTACCTGATAGCGTAGTAACATCCTGGTATTCCGCTCCTTTGGAAACGGCCAAGGACAAGCGGCATTTACTGAAGCCCAGGTTTTTGACCGTTAAGTCCTGTAAACCTTCTTCCACCAGCACGTTCTGGCCTACAATCCCAATGTCGGCCACACCGTCGGCTACGTAGCCGGGAATGTCATCATCGCGCAGGAAAAGAATCTCCAGAGGGAAATTAGTGGCTTCCGTCTTGAGTTTGGAAGTGGTACTGATAAAGGATATGCCGCACTCGCGGATAAGTTTTAATGAGTCCTCAGAAAGGCGCCCGGATTTCTGAATGGCTAACCGGATCATAGTTTTGTGGTGCTTTAGATAGCATGAATGAAAACAAAGATAGTTCCTCATCGCGTATTCTCTTAGAAAAGCGACAGGTTAAATGGAGCCCAGCCCCAGAATGGACGATATGGTGTAATTATTCCTCCTAAGAGGAATGATGGAAATGAGCACAATGCACCCCATGCACCGCGGCTGCGGTGGTAGAAAGGGAAATATTTTTGTAGGTGCTGCTCATATAGTAGGCCAAAGGTAATACGTTCTCTTTTATATCAAACAGGAAACAGAGGCTTTTTGATTTGTTTTCCTCGACTTTAATGAAGATATTTGTATTTTCATATAAACACCTGTCAAAATGCAATAAAAGTGGGATAGTATTTGCTATTCATCGTGTTGATGTAACGGATTTTCTTCTTCTCTGTCCCGCTTATAACAGAAAACGTATGACCAAAGTAGCTTTTTCTTTTCTCCTTCTTGTACTCCTCTCCTTCTCTGGTTTTGCGCAAAGCCTCCTGAAATTACCCCAGGCCAGCCCCAGGGCAGTCCTGACGTACACCGTGGGCGTTACCGATATCACGATCAATTACGGAGCCCCGGGCGTTAAAAACAGAGCCATTTACGGAAAACTGGTGCCTTACGGGCAGGTCTGGAGAGCCGGAGCAAACGAAGCTACTACTATTTCCTTCAGTACCGATGTTCGGATATCGCAGGAGAACATTCCCGCGGGTACGTACACGGTATATGTGTTACCCGTTGATTCCACCAACTGGACGTTTATCCTAAGCAAGCAAAAAGGCCTCTGGGGCACCGACGGCTATGATCCTAAGCAAGACCAGATCAGGTTACCTTTCAGCCCGCAACCTGCCCCTTTCCATGAGACGCTCCAGTACACCGTACAGGACATTACCGCCAACAGCGGCAGGTTGACCTTGAACTGGGCCGACAAACAACTGGTAGTACCTATCAGAGTGGAGTCGCATAAGCAGACCATGAACCTGATCAAAGAAGCCCTGCAGAAATCTACCCCTACAGACTGGATGGTGTATGCGCAAGCGGTGAATTACCTCATTCTGCAAAACACAGACCATGAGCAGGCATTACAGTGGGTGAACCAATCCATCTCCATGGAAGAGAACTTTTATAATACCTGGCTGAAAGCAAAACTACTGGCCCAGAAGAATGAATACGCCGAGGCCCTGGAGTTAAACAAGAAGGCCCAGAAACTAGGGAAGAAGTCTATGGAATCTTACCAGACTTACGCCGAAGAAATTGAAGATGCCGCTGTGCTCTGGAAAGAGAAACGCTTTGCCGTTAATTAGCCGTTTTTTGAAATACAGCACAAAAACAGAGAGGCCGCCCTACATGGAGCGGCCTCTCTGTTTTATGTAGCACCTTTAGGTATCAGTTGGTATCCTGTAGCGTCGTTACACTATAACGACGTCGTTCGAGCGCTACTTTCCCCACCCAAAGCTAGTATGGTGAAAAAGACACCTTCTACACGCGAGAGTTCTATACTTTGACAGTTATCAAACAACTTCTGTTTCTGAACTAGAACTTCGCAATGCACCTCAGGTTCACCAAACGGCCGGTTAAGTAATTGGGCACGGCGTAGGTGATGCTGTTGTAATCCTGAACATAGTTGTACGAAATAACATTGTATGCTGCAATGAGGTTGAGTACCTCCAGACTTAGCCAGAGGCTTTTCAGTCCTGCGCCCTGGCTATCATCGGTTCTGCGCAGCGTGATCAGTTTAGAGAAACCTATGTCTACGCGCTTGTAGTCTGGCCCGGGGAAAGAACTTCTCAGGTTAAGGTTACCGGGCGGACTGAACGGCAAACCCGTACTGTACACCATGTTCAGGTACATCCGCAGGGTTGGGTTGTTGGGCAAATGGTCCTGAAAATACACCCCGAAGTTCAACAGCTGATCAGTGGGTCTTCTGATATATCCTCGGTCTTCTTTGGAAAGGATTTTACCCGTCTGCGGATCTCTGATGATGGTAGAGTCGCCTACCAGATTCTCGCGCGTTCTCAGAAACCCGACGCTAAACCAGGACTCCTCGCCTTTGATGAATTCGCCGTTCACCCGTAGATCTAGTCCCATGGCGTACGCTTTTGCTTGTACGTTGGGCAGATAGCGCACCCGCATGTTGTCCTGGTCGTACGGTATGACCGAAGGCAGGTACTTATAATAGGCCTCGGCGGTAAGCTTGAAAGGCCGTCCCCATTTCTGAAAACGGTACTCCGTTCCCGTAATGAAGTGCCAGGATTTCTGATTTTCCAGATCAGTCACTAACTCTCCCTGAATAGTGCGCAGCTCGCGGTACAGCGGTGCCTGCACGTACAACCCCGTAGCTACTTTAAACGACCAATCTGGCAGACGCGGGAACTGCATGGCATACTGAATTCTGGGACTCACCGAGAGCTCCTTGTTCACAGACCAATAATGAAACCGAAGCCCGTAGGTCAAGGTCTTAAGGGTGTCAAAGGCCCATTGGTGTTGCACAAAGCCTTGGTGCCGCCAGGAAGAAAGCGCTTGATTGCTTTGTAAGGTGTTCAGGTCAAACACATAATCCGCTGAATCCTGAAAGGAATATTCATGCAGTACATCAGAGATGTTCTCATGGCTGCTTTTCACGCCGGCACTAAACTGGCTTCTATTAGTAGGAGTCCAGGTAGTTTTAAACTCCAAGGTTTGTAGCGCCGCCCGCAGCCGATTGCGGGAATACTCATAACGGGTACCTACGCCCCGTTCTCCCGCGCATCGGTTAAAGGGCGATACACCGGGCATGGGCATGACATCGCAGAAGCGATAACCGGCCTCTAGGTCTCTAAATTCGCGTTCCTGGCTGTATAAACCGGAGTAAATTACTTCTGATTGCAGATCAGCGTTGAAGTTATGCTGCAAACGCAAGCCTCCCTGATAAGTAGTGTAACGCATCTGCTCCTGCCCATCATAACCTACCAGCAGCCGTAGCATCTGAAACTGGTTCCCAAAGGTAGTTTCCCGGGTTTCGGGGCGCACTTGGTAGTTGTTCTGGGCTATGTTGCCTAAGAAGCTGAGCTGGGTTTTGGGTTCCAAACCGGTGGCGCGGTGTTCTGCGGAGGATAGATCATAGGTAAGGTAGGTCTGAACATCAGAAAACTTGGGCCGGTAATCCCCTTCCACTTCCAGGCTGTTCAGAACGTAGGTTGCATTCTTATGCCTGGCGCCCAGTAAGTACGTGAACCTACCTTTGGCAGCTGTGCCTTCAGTGTGTACAGAACCGCCGGTCAGACTGCCGGAGATGGTGGCGGCAAACTTCTTGGGTTTGCGGTACTGGATATCTAACACCGAGGAAAGCTTGTCGCCGTACCGGGGTTGCCAGCCGCCCGAGGAAAAGGTGACATCTTCTACCAGATCTGGGTTCACAAAGCTGAGTCCTTCCTGCTGTCCGCTGATGTTGAGAAACGGCCGGTACACCTCCATGCCGTTCACGTACACCAGGTTCTCATCATAACTTCCGCCCCGCACTGAGTAACTGCTGGAAAGTTCATTGTTGCTGGTAACGCCCGGCAGCGTGAGCAATATTTTGTTGAATTCCTGAAACGGAGCGGGCAAGGTTTGCGTGAGACGCGGGTCTAGCCTAGTAATACTCACCTGCTCACGCGTATCATCCAGACTTCTTCCTCTGATGTTTATTTCAGTGAGCTGGCTGTTTACCTCTTGTAGTTCTACCGTGATAAACCGGTTTTCCTGCGGCAATAAGTGTATCTCCTGCTGGTGGGTCTTGTAGCCTATGTAGCTTACTACTATGGTGTAGCGGGTGTTTGGTTCAAGCTTTAAGGTAAACCGTCCACGGGCGTCTGACGAGGTGGAGATACTTCGGTCCTGTACCGAGAGGGTGGCTCCTATCAACGGGCGTTGCTGCACATCCTGCACTACTCCCTGCAAATACGCCTGCTGGGCCAAAGTGGGGAAACTCAGCAGAAGCAGGAATAGCCCTAGCCACCAACCCGTACGCTTGGCCATACTAAAAAGTGATTTGTTTGAGGGCAAGAATGGTTTCCGGCGGATTTTCTGATTGGAAGACAAAAGAACCGGCTACCAGAACATCGGCACCGGCGGCTAATAACAGCGGCGCGTTTTCCTGGTTCACCCCGCCGTCTATCTCTATCAGGCAGGTTGATTTATTGGCGTTAATGAGCGCTTTTAACTCCTTTATTTTCTGGTAAGTATGCGAGATGAACTTCTGCCCGCCAAAACCTGGGTTCACAGACATTAAACAAACCATGTCAATGTCCTGAATGATATCAGACAGCATAGAAACCGGCGTATGCGGGTTTAGGGCTACTCCTGCTTTGGCTCCCGTGGCTTTAATCTGTTGCAGCGTACGGTGCAGGTGCGGACAAGCTTCGTAATGAACCGTGATCCCATCGGCACCAGCCGCCCTGAATTGTTCAATATACAACTCGGGGTGTTCTATCATCAAATGCACATCCAGCGGTTTTTGGGCTACTTTCTGAATAGCATTTAGCACGGGAAACCCGAAGGAGATATTAGGCACAAAACGGCCGTCCATCACATCTACATGAATCCAGTCAGCGGTGCTTTGGTTGAGCATTTCAATAGCATGGTCAAGCTGCCCGAAATTAGCGGCCAGAACGGAAGGAGCAATTAGATGAGACATTTTACAAGGACTAGTTGGCTATACAAAGCAACGCTTTCTAGGGGCAAAAAGCAATTACAGGCGGTATTCAGCAGCAGACGTTTCTAAGAATTTTTGGGTTTATAGCTCGTTTTCAGAAAAGGAAGGTTAAATGAAAACTGCTCTTCGCCTGTTTGAGGGTACCTTCTTCAAAAAGAAACCTCGCCATGAAGAATCATAACGAGGTTTCTTGTAAGTCATATTAAGCAGAGGCTACTCCATGGTGCCGGAGCTCTCCAGTACTTCAACTTTATCAGAACCGGTGATGATGTAACCCACGCCGTAAGGGCAGGAATCTCCGGTGGAGTCATCGCAGAAGTACCGGTACTTATAGGTACGGTTCACGGGTCCTATGCCGGAGGCCAACACTTCAAATTTCTGCTCAAACTCAATCTGCGTATCCGTGTCGGCTTGCTGAATGACAACTATGTTGTCATACGTTTTATCTTCTTCCACAAAAACACTGCCTAACTCAGCGTAGGTGAAGTACACGTTTTGATCAGGGTCCCCGGCGTTGGAAAAGCCGTTGGAAACGTAGGAATAGCCGTTCTTCACCGGAAATACCATCTGCACCACAGTCTTGTTGTTTTCCTGTACCCTGAGGTCAGAGGAACTCAGGGAAATCAGTTTCACGCCGCTAACGGTCCAGCTTTCGGTGGAGAAAGTCCTGCGACTCACTTCTACCCGGTACCATTCCTTGCCGGTCTGGTCTTTGATGATGGCGTCAATACGCTCCCTTGATTGGTAAGAAGTTGATTCTGATATTTTATTTCTAGAATACTGGTTCTCTTTGACATTATAGATCCAGTAGTTGCCCACTGCCAAAGGATAATACTGGTACCCCAAACTTTCGGGGTCTCGGGTGATTTCCTCATCCTTGCAGGAAGAGAGCAAGCTGGTACATAAGACCACAAAGAGCAGGATTCTTTTCATATACGGGTTAGAAAACTTAATCTACCAAAAAGCTGGTTTCAATCCAACCACCGCCAATCACGTCGTCGCCTTCGTAGAAAACGGCGGCCTGGCCCGGGGCAATGGCGTTTACGCCCGCATGGAACTTCACCAGCATTTTATCACCTACCTGTTCAATGGTAGCGGCGGTGCCGGGATCATTGTAGCGCACTTTGGTCACGGTTTCGGTAGGCAGCCCGTGCAGGTTCTCGTACTTAACCATGCTTAGTTTACCTACGTTCATGCCATTTTTAGCCAGTTGCTCATAATTGCCCAGCACTACCCGGTTAGACTCCTTTTCAATACGCGTCACAAACGCCGGATAGCCCAGAGCCACCCCCAGACCTTTGCGTTGCCCAATGGTATAGAACGGATAACCCTCGTGCTTGCCCACTACCGTGCCGTCTTCCAGCACAAACTCGCCACCGGCCACTTCGGCCTGCAACGTAGGCACTCTTCTTTTCAGGAAACCACGGTAGTCATTGTCAGGGATGAAACAGATCTCGTAAGACTCGGCTTTTTTCACCAGCGCATCAAAACCGCGGTCCATGGCCATCTGCCGGATTTCGGTTTTATGTAATTGCCCCAGCGGGAAAATGGTACGGCTCAGGCTTTCCTGCGAAATGCCCCACAGCGCGTATGACTGGTCTTTGTTGTGGTCTTTGCCTTTGGAAATGACAAAGCGGCCATTCTCCTTACGGATGTTGGCGTAGTGGCCGGTGGCAATGAAGTCGCAGCCCAGTTTATCGGCGCGGCGCAGCAAGGCATCCCATTTGATGTGGGTGTTGCATAGCACGCACGGGTTGGGCGTACGGCCAGCAATGTACTCATCCGTGAAATGGTTGATCACATAATCGCCGAACTCTTCCCGGATGTCAATGATATAGTGCGGAAAGCCCAACTGCACCGCAATGTCTCGGGCGTCATTAATGGAGTCCAGGCTGCAGCAGCCGGTTTCCTTTTTGCTTCCCCCGGAACTGGAGTAGTCCCAGGTTTTCATGGTCATGCCCACTACTTCGTATCCCTGCTCGTGGAGCAACACCGCTGCCACGGAGGAATCAATGCCGCCACTCATGGCGACCAATACTCTTCCTTTTGAACTCATTTTTTTCTAAGATGAAACGGGATTCACAGTCCCGCCGAAAAACAATGCCGCAAATATAGTGAAATTCACGCGTTTTCTTTTTCTCCAGAGATCAGGCACTTACTAGCCTTCTTACTTTCAACCCAATCCGTTAAAAATAAGTTTAAGAGAAGATAACCTCCTTTTGGAGGCACCTAACCGGAAATAAATGTGGTCTCTTTAGGCTACAAGAGGGAAACAGATTACTTTTGGTCCTTGAAACAACCTATTTATGGGCTGTTTTACGTAAAACAAGCATTTAATAGCATGGCACTTAATACAATTGTTCTAGTCAACCAGATTTCTAACCTAAGCGATGCCCGCTATTGCGCCGGTATGGGGGTAGAAATGCTGGGTTTTTCGCTACAGCCCAGCCAATCTCAGTACATCACCCCAGAAGCTTTCAAGGAAATAGCCGGTTGGGTTTCGGGTGTGAAACTGGTGGGCGAAGTAACCGATATTCCGGCGCAGGAACTGGAGGAACTGCTTCTGTCTTACAAAGTAGACATGCTACAGTTAAACAGCCTCTACTTTATTGAAGAACTGGACGACCTGCCCCTTCCCATCATCCTGCGCGTGCTCATTGACAAAGATACCGTAGAGGAAAACATCATCAGTACCCTGGAAACCTACCACCAACACGTAGAATACTTCCTGATTGACTCTGAGGACTTCACCTTCATTGACGAGACCAACCTCCGTTTTCTCCGCGATATCTCTAAAAAGTACCCAATTCTATTAGGCTTCGGCTTAACGAAAGAAAACACGAAAGTAGCTTTAGATAAGATTCACCCGGCAGGCATCGCCCTCAAAGGCGGTCAGGAAATACGGCCCGGCTTCAAGAACTTTGATGAACTGGAGGAAATCTTTGAACAGCTGGAAGATTGATTAATGTGCTAATGGGGCAATGTGCTGATGTGCTAATTTTTGAATTCGGAGATGTGGAGATTTGAAGATGTGCAGATTTAAAAAGCATATAAATTACTTCTTCATATAGCTTAAAAATTGAAAGCCCTTTTGGGCCTGTTTTCATAAAACAGGCCCAAAAGGGCTTTCTTATTATGAGGAATCAAGTGTGACGGCAATGCTTAAAGTTACCTTGAATAACAAAATCATCTCCAACCAACATCACCACGTCTTCAAATCTCCAAATTTAAAATAACACATCAGCACATTAACCCATTAGCACATTAAAAGGTGTACTGCAGGTATTTGATGGGCACACCCAGATCAAGGTACTTTTTCTCGAAGGTAGTGTAGATGCCCATGGTGTGTTCCTGTAGGTCAGAATCGTATAGATCTTTGGTGTATAACAGGTTAGCAGCAGGGCGCTCTTGGAGTACTTCCAGGGAGTAGTCAAAGAGCAGTTCGCTGTCGGTTTTAAGGTGGAGCTTGCCGCCGGGTTTGAGGAGGCGTTTATACATCTCCAGGAACCGCGGGGAGGTAAGCCGACGCTTGATGTCGCGTTTGCGGGGTTGTGGGTCTGGGAACGTGATCCAGATCTCGTCTACCTCGTGCTCTCCGAAGTGCTGGTCCAGGTTTTCCAGGAAGATGCGCAGGAAACCTACGTTGTATAAACCGGCTTCCAGGGCCAGGGAACTCCCCTTCCAGATACGGTTTCCTTTGATATCAATGCCAATGAAGTTTTTGTGGGGGAATAGCTGGGCCATGCCCACTGTATATTCGCCTTTGCCGCAGCCCACTTCCAGAATCAGGGGTTGCTCTTTCAGGAAGAAGTCGCGGTTCCAATTCCCTTTTAATTTCTCGAAATTCTCTTTTCCTGGTTCCACCACATTTGCGCGGGTGGCGTTTACTGCAAATTTCTCTAGTTTTCCTCTGCCCATTACTTATAGTTCGGGTATTTCTGCCACTACAAAGGTACTACCGCCAATGAAAATTACCTCATCTTCCTGGGCGAAGGCTTTTGCAGCCATAATAGCATCTTCCACGGTTGGGTACGCGGCTCCCTTGAGTCCGGCAAACTGGGCTTCTTCCCAAAGTTTCTGCACGGGCAGCGCTCTGGGAATCTGGGCTTCGCAGAAATAATAACGGTAACTCACCGGCAGCAGGCGCAGCACGCTTTGAATGTCTTTGTCGTTAACCGCCCCAAAAACGAAATGCACCCGTTTAGGCTGAAGCGACAGCAATTGCTGCACCACCGCCCGTAAGCCGTCTACATTGTGTCCGGTGTCACAGATCATCAATGGGTTTTGCCCTAGTATTTGCCAACGGCCCTTTAAACCAGTAAGCGCTTGCACGTTCCTCAGTCCTTCCCGCAGGTGTTCTTCCGTCAGGTGAAACCCTTTTTCTTTCAGCTGCTCAATAGTGGCCAGAACTCCCGGTAAGTTAAAGCGCTGATAACTTCCCAGCAGTGAAAGCTCCAGTTGATCTATATACAGGGTATCTCCTTTGTAGACAGCGTATAAAGACGATGTTCCTTTCGTTTCCAGAAACTCTACTTTGTAGGTTTGGTCGGCAAAAATGAGGGGGCTGTTCGTTTCACGGCTCTTTTCCTCAAAGATGGCTGAAACGGCAACTTGGGTGGTACTGATGACAGCCGGTACCCCAGATTTGATGATGCCCGCTTTCTCTGTGGCAATCTCCTGCACCGTGTTACCCAACAGCAATTGATGGTCTAAGCCGATGTTGGTGATCAAGGAAACCAGCGGCGTGATAATGTTGGTGGAGTCCAGCCGTCCACCCAGGCCTACTTCAATGATGGCAATGTCTACCTGCTCCTCCACGAAATGGTCAAAGGCCAGGGCTACCGTCATTTCAAAGAAGGAGGGTTTCACTTCCTCAAACAAAGCTTGGTGCTGTTGGGTAAAGGAAGCGACCTTCTCGCGGGAAATCATTTCGCCATTTACCCTGATGCGCTCGGTGAACTCCTTCAGGTGGGGTGAGGTGTAAAGCCCCGTCTTGTACCCCGCGGCTTGCAGCACCGCCGCCAGCATGGAAGAGGAACTGCCTTTCCCGTTGGTGCCGCCCACGTGCACGGTTTTGAACTTGTACTGGGGGTTGTCAATGGCTGCGGTGAGAGCCAGAATATTGTCCAGGCTCTTCTTAAAAGCAGCGTTGCCGATGCGGTGAAACATCGGCAACTGTTGGTATAGGTAGTCTAAGGCTTGTTCGTACGTCACGAAGGTCGTCTTTAATTAGCTCTGATAATAAAGGTGATAGTTCCGGTGGCACCAGCACTGGAAGCGGCATTATTGGTACGGCTGAAGGAGGTTTTCCTAACTTCGTTCTTATACCAGTTCACCACCTGAGGGCTTACATTACTTTCCACTACTTCCAGGTTCACTAATTCGCCGTCGGCGTCTATCTTAATCCTGAAAACAACTCTGCCGCTTTCATTGTCATATGGGTCAGGTCTGGGGGCGATGTCATACCGCCAACCGGGCATGTTCAAAGAACCACCGCCGCTTCCGCCTTTGCCATTCGACTTACCGGGGTAAATACCGGCAGGATTACCTTTGTCACCCACAGTACCTTCATCTCCGTTGTTATTTCCGGTAGGCCGATTGCTGGTGCCCGAGGTTCCGTTTCCAGCGCCGGCTTTTGCTTTGCCGGTCATCAAGGCGCGGTTGTCCACTTTCTTCACCACTTCCTTCGGCTGCTCCTCTACCTTGGGCTTTGGTTCTTCTTTCACCGAAACCGGAGATTCCATGGTTGTGGTGACTACTTTGTCGGCTTTGGTTACTTCTACGTGCTGAGGCTGCGGTTGCGGCGTGGGCGTTACTTTAGGAGCCGTAGCGGCGGGTCTGCTATCCTCGGTGTTGGTGGAAGGATTAGGCTCGGCCCGGCTGTGCACATCTCCGCTCCCGGTCTCCGTTGTCCCGAAGGACATTTCGATGCCGCCTAGTTGATCCAGCGGCGGATCTGGGGCTTTCCAGGCCATAAAGTAGAAAAGAAAAAGCAACAAAAGCAGATGTAACGCCAAGCTCACGCCCATGGCTATCCGTTTGTTTTTTTCTTCTTCTTGAGTTAAGGCAATCATTCTATTATTCCGTTGCTATAGTGGCAATTGATACCTTCGCCTTCAAGTCATTGGCGATGCTGCCAACTTTCACCAGATATTCTACTGGTACGCTTTTGTCTACATTAAGGACTACCACCCCCATACCTTCTTCTACGTTGCCTAACGCTTGCGCTAACAGTGGTTGCAGTCCTTCAATGTTGGTTTGTTGGTCGTTTACGTAATATTTCAAGTCAGAGGTCACCGTTACGCTCACCTTCTGCATCACAATGCTGCCTTTGGTGCTGGAAGGTAAGTTTACCGGCAAGGCCGTGGGTGTGACAAAATTGGAGGTCAGCATGAAGAAGATCAACAACAGAAAGATGATATCTGTCATGGATGACATGCTGAACTCGGCACTGATTCTATTTTTGGAACGTAAATTCATTAGGCTTGTGGCTCCTGTAATAAATCAATGAACTCAATGGAGCTGTGCTCCATGTCGTGCACAATGCTGTCAATCTCAGAAACTAAGTAGTTATAGCCCACATACGCCGGTAAGCCAATAATCAGACCAGCGGCGGTAGTTACCATTGCTTCATAAATACCTCCTGAAAGCAATTTAGGGCTAATGGAGCCTTCTGCCTGGGCAATGGCAATAAACGCGCCAATCATACCCGTTACTGTTCCTAAGAAACCCAGCATAGGAGCCGCTCCGGCCACGGTAGCCAAACCAGACAGGTTTTTCTCTAAACGGGCAATTTCAATTTTACCTACGTTTTCAATAGATGCCTCAATGCTCTTCAAAGGCTGCCCTATGCGGGAAATACCTTTCTCCAACATGCGTGAAATAGGTGAATTGGTTTGGGCACAAAGCATGCGCGCGCCCTGCACGTCACCAGCAACTACCAGAGATTTGAGTCTGCCCAGGAAGTCTGAAGGGTTTTTAGAAGCTTTCTTAATGGTGAGGAAACGCTCCACAAAAATGTAAATGGCCACTAACGAGAGAGCCGCTAAGGGAATCATGGCCCACCCCCCGGCAAGGGTAAGGTCTAAAAGCGAAACAGTTTCGGTGGTGGGTTCTGCGGCATTTGCTGCATTAGCCAAGGTGTCTACGGGTGCTGAAGTGGTAATCTGGAGCAGAAAAGCGTTCATGTTAATAGTTATATACCCAAAGTTCATTGCTGATTTTAGAGCGCAACGCCGGTAGAGCTGCGAAGGCCTCGGCCTCAGAAGCAAAATCTGCTACTGAAACACGTTGCCGTTTGGTGTCATAGATGGAGGTAATAATCTTTGATTTGAACCCTTTTTTCAGAAGTTGCTTCTGATTCATGGTTGCGTAGCCGTTAGAGTTGTCAAACACGCCCATGATGATGTAGAAACGGCCTGTTTTGCTTTTAATTGCAGTAGAAGTAGCAACAGGTGCTTTTTTTACAGCTTTCACCTCGGCAGGTTTTTCGGCATTGGCTACTTCGGCCTCTACGGGAGCAGCAGCCACATTCGCTTCTTCTTTTACTTCAACCTTTGCTTGAACTGGCGTTGGCTCCGCTACCGGTGTTTCTGGGCCAGTTTTAGGAAAAGAGGCCAAAAGCGAGTCTTCAGCGGCTAATTCTGCCTCAATGGAAGGTTCAATGGGCAAAGCCGATCTATACTGTTCCGTTAACTGCGCTTGTTCAAAGGCATCTAGCTCAGTGGCTTGTGTAGACTCCTGATCGGCGGATGCGGCGTTTTCTGAACCGGTCAACAGAGTCACTGGATTCAAGGAACTCAATGCTACATCACTTTGCAGGGAAAGAAGGTACACTGCACTCACAGATAAGCAACCAATCACCAGACTGGCTCCTACGCGGTACAGCTTGCGGAAGCGGCTTCCGGCTTTTTTGCCTTCTGCTGGTTGGGCGGTCTGGTCCTGATACTTGCCTCTAAGAATGAGGGTCTCTTTACCGGCTATTGGTTTGGCTACCAACTCTGGTAACCCGAAGGCCTGCTCCAGAAAATTGTCGCTCTCCAAATTCTCAAACACCAGTTTGTGCTCGGCGTTGTAGCGGAACACGCCTACGTCTTCCAGTTCAAAGCGGTGCTGGGTTCTGAGTTGCTCTTTCAGTTCGGAGACAAATTCAGCCACCGCCAGTTGGGCTTTTGACATAGGCAACTGCTGCTTCTGCGCCAACGTGGAGATCAGAAGTCCATCGTTCACCTTCAGTTGCTCATTGAAGGCAATCCGTTTAGAAGGAGGCGAAAACATGTGTTTCACCGGATGGATTTTAGCAGGCGCATAATGCGTGATCAATCCCCCGAAATTGGGAATGATCACGCAGTCATAGGCGTACAAGAGTGATTTTATGTGGCTCTGAACCATAGTAATTAGAATGAGTAAGTAACCCCACCAATCAGGGAAATTCCCTGGGTTGGATAATTCACAAAACGTTGGTATTTGCTGCCCAACAGGTTATTGCCCATCAGAAACGCCGAGAATCTTGGAGAGAAGCGGTAATCTGCTTTCAAATTAAGATCCACTACGGTGTCTGTTTCGCGCAATACGGTAGTACCATCTGTACGGGTTATTTGCCCGAACGAACTGCTAAGATAGTAAAGTTCACCGTTGAAGAGAATCTTGTCTGAAAGATTATATGAGGCAAACGCGGTGGCAATCATGTCTGGCCGGTGGAAAGCCTCACGCAATGAAGTAGTTGAGTAGTTATTGCTTTCGGCCTTTAAGCCCAGCCTTAAATCTTCTGACTGGTTAAAAGTCAATTGCCCGAAGAACTGGAACACCTTGGTGACGCCGTTGTCATACAGAATATCAAACTTAGAGGAGTCTGCCACGGCGTTATTGTAGAAATACAGGTTCCGGTAATTCTGCAAGGCTACCCGGCCCGTAAACTGCACCGATTTGCTGATGCTGCCGTTTATACCCCCGTAGATTTCCAGCCCTTTGTTGACATCGGCTATCTGTACGTTCTGGTTTAGCCAGGGATTCTCTTTACTGAGCGAATACAAGGTAGTCCGCTGCAAATCTCCGCCCGCTCCCACAAACAATGACAGCTTGTTCTGGATTACCTGGTAGTTGGCTTCCAGAGCTGGGTAGATGTTGAATTTACGGGCATCATTGATGGTGTCTCCGGTATAGGCAATGGTAGCACCCAACAACAGGTTTAGGTTGTCTTTCTGCAGGGCGTACGCCGGACGAATCTTGAAGAAACCCCGGCCATAAGAATCCGCGTCATTCAGGTTGGTGTAGGCCAGGTCAAGGTTTACCAGCACTTTAGACACATCGCTAAGGGCGTAGTTGGTTTCTACGCTGCCATACAGGTGGGTTTCTTTGGCGTTGTAGTTGTCATTGGTGTAAGTCAAGCCCACTTTGCCATCATACTGGAACGGGTTCTTTACGTCTGTGAGGTTGTTCAAGTGTCCCTCTACGGCAAAGCGGTTATATACCTGTTTGATAGCATCTTCGTCAAATTCCGCTACATTCTGGCGACCATAGAAATAGGTTTGGTCACGGTCATACTTTATCCGTCCGCCTACCGTGACAGGACCTAAGTACAAGTCACCGTTTGCCTGCACATAGCTGTTAGCCGAGCCCGAATGCTCTATAGGGCCATGGGCCGAGTAGATATGCCCCACCTGTGCCCCGAAGGAAGATTTGTCACTGCGTTTGTTATGGAAATACCCTTTCGCATACACCGTACCATAGTTCCCGATACCGGCTTTCACGTAGTTGCCATACAGCTTGGAGAGTTCTTCCTGCTGGATGGTTAGCACCTTCATGGGCAGGTTGATGTAATGCTCAGGTAAGCGGTACTCATTGAAGCGGTACGTCACCTTGCGGTCTGCCAGGGTGGGTGGTTGAATCAGGAATTTCTGGAAGTTTCGGTGCGCTTCTGGCAACTCCAGCGTGCGGTTCTTCTCTACTACAATCTCAGTGCTTTCCAGTTTGTTGCCTTCGCCCCAACCCGTCTGGGCGTGGGCAGCGGGTAATAAGCCTAACAGAAAAAGAGCGGAAACCCCTGCCCATTTAGTTGTATATCTCATGTTCTTAGTCTTTAGGAGTGCTGGTAGCCGGAACAACACTGTTTTCTAATGCCGCCAATTTGGCTCTTGCCTCGGTTTTGATTTCTTCCAGCGGAGAATTTTCAATAATGGAGTTCAGGGTAGCTTTGGCCTGGAAAGCTTCGTTCTGAGCCACATAGACATCGGCAATGAGCAGGAAGGTTCTTCCCAACCATTGGTCATAGTCGCCGAAGGTCTTGCTGAACTCAAAGCCGTGGTCTAAGGCTTCTTTGTATTTCTGCTGCTTGAAGTAAATCTCGCTGAGCAGGTAATGGGCTTCGGCCCCGTTCTCATCCGTGGCAGATGTGGCGGCCGCGGCGAATTCCTTTTGGGCCTGATCTACTCTGCCTAAGGCATAGCTGGCTTTCCCCCTGAAGAGCAAGGCCGAGTTGTAGGCCCCCAAGGTCGCATTGCCCCGGGCAATCAATTCGTCGGCAATCAGGATGGTGTTGTTGAAGTCATTGGTGAAGTAGAAACTCTTCATGAGGCCCATTAAGGCATTGGCCTGCTCCTTTTTATTCACGGCCAGGTCACGCAGACGAGAGTAGAAGTTGGCGGCTTCGGTGTAGTTACCGATTTCAAACTCCATATCCGCTACGCGTTGTACGGCTTTGCTCAGGTATTCAGATTTACCTTCTATGGCAACTTCCTTAAGGCTGCGCAGGGCATTGGCTTTGTCACCGTTCCGGAAGTAGGAATCACCTAAAAAGTAACGGGCGTTCGCCACTGAAGCACTAGCAGGATAACTCTTCAGGAAGCCTTCAAACTTAGGAATGGCCTGGGCGTATTTCTCATTGAAGTAAAGCGACTTAGCTGCTTCAAATTCAACACTTTCAAGGGCATCACTTTCTGGGTTGGCCGCTTTGAACTTGATCAGATAGGTATCTAGCTGCTCAGTTTGGTTTGCAGCGCCTAAGGCTTCCTGTAAGCTGTAAAGCGCATTGTTGGCTATCTCATGCGTTGGGTATTGGTCAATTACGCGCTTGAAATCTGCGATGGCTTCATTCTGGCGTTTCAGGTTCATGTACGCTACTCCGCGTTTCTGCAAGGCGTTTGGCACCAACGTGCTGGAAGGATAACTGTCTACCAGTTGTGTAAACGAAGCAATGGCCGGAGCGTAGTTGGAGTTCTCGAAATCAATAATCCCTTTCTGGTACACGGCATCATCTGCGTAGCGCGACTTGGGATAGGACTTGAGCAGCGTCTGTAAACTCTGAATGGCCTGATCCCTTCTGCCGATCAGGTTATAGACCACGCCTTTCTGGAACTGCACGTAGTCCGCGTCTGGGGTACGGGCGGCCAGCGCCTGGTCATAGTAATTCAGAGCCGAGGTGTAATCTTTGGTCACGTAGTAGCAATCCGCTAAGCGAATCATGGCATCTGCGTAGTTAGGGTTACCGGCTTTGATGGTATTGTCGTTCAGGTACGCTTTGAAGTGTACCAGCGCTTTGTCGTACTGCTTTTCGTTGTAGTAGGCGTACCCAATGCCGTACCGAGATTTCACGTAAAACTCGGTACGGCCGGAGTTCACAGTCTGGAACACCGCGCCGTAGCTATTGATTGCCTGCGGCCAGCGTTGCCCAATGGAATAGGCCTCGCCTTTCAGGAAATTACTGCCGGCTTCAATCTCCTTGTTGTAAGGAAAACCCAATGATTTGTCCAACATGGCCACTGCCTGTTGGAACAACTGGTCATTGTACAGTTTTACGCCCTGGTAATAGGTTACCCGCTGGTAGGTCTCATTGATGCGGTGGCTACGCTTAGGCAGTTTCTCAATGTGCTGAATGGCTTCCAGGTAGTTGCTTGAATTGAGGTAAGCCTCGCTAAGGATATCATCTACTTCGCCACTAAACCTTGAATCTGGATAGTCTTTTCCAAACGAAGCCAAGGAATTAATGACTTCAGAGAAGTTGCCCAGTTCATAGTTGAGCTGCGCGTATTTCACGGTAGCTCCTTCCTTCACGTTCTGGTCAATGTTCAGCTTGCGGGCCTGGTCAAAAGCGCCCAGCGCGAATTGCTTGTTGTTGTCTTTGAGGTAGCTTAAACCTAAATGATACGAAGCATTCTGACCCAGCGAATCTGAGTGGAAGGCCACCGCTTTCAGGTTCTGGACGGCGCTCTTGAAATCATTGTTCTTGTAATCGGTGATACCCATTTTGTACTGCACCGTTTTGTCAAGGGTCTTTTTGCCCTGAGCATAACTCTTGAAGTACTTGGCGGCATTTGCAAAGTCGTTCCGCTGGAAATAGGCATCGCCCACCAACAGCTCAATCTCCTTGGGGTTCTGCACCGGCGGGCTCATCTGCAACGACTTTTCGCCGTAGCTGATGACCTCGGGGAAGTTCTTTTCTTTGTAGAGGACCTCGGTGAGCATGTACGGCACTACCGGGCGGTAATGCTCGTCTTTTTCGGCTACCTGCAAGTCCAGTTTGGCACCTATGTAATCGCCCTCGCGGTACGCCAGATAACCGGCGTAGTAGCTGGAGGCGTAGGTGTACTTGTGGGTGCCCCGCTTGTTGCGGTCAAACAGTTCCTTGGCTTTGGTGAAGTTCTTCTTGGTAAAATAGGAATACCCCAGTTTGAAGTCAGCCTCTTTCAGTTGCGCCTCGTTCAAACGGTCAGCGGGGGCTTTCTCCAGGTACTCTATGGCTTTGTCGTAGTTCTTGTTGTCAAAGAGCGTAGAACCTAACTCAAAGAAAGCGGTGGCTGCTTTTGGGTGCGCCGGATACCTAGAGGCAAACTGTAAAACCAACTGCTCGGCATCTGGGTGAAACAGGTGCAGACCACTAATGGCGTAGTAATACTGGGCATCGGCAGTTTTCAGCGGGTCATTGATGAGCCGAATGTACTCCGCGAAGGCTTGTTGGGCAGCCCCGAACTTCTCGCGGTCAAACAACTCCAGTCCTTCCTGGAAGAAGCGCTCTTCTGAGCGGAAGGTCAGGGGATGCTGCGCGTGGGCAACCTGAGCTCCTCCCAGCAAGGCAGTAGCCAAGGCTAACTTGTGAGGTAGTTTCATAGTGAAATAAACTTAAGGCAGCCGCTCAGGTAAAACAGTTCTGTCCTGCTTCGCCGCGAAGGCCAGTCCTTCAAAATTAGAAAAAATGCAACGAAAGTGACGAGCTTATTTTACCAAACTGTCCTTTGCCCTGAACGAATATATAGTAGTTTTAGCATGTAACCCTACTAGATAAATTCCTGTTTCGGGGCTTGTTTCTGTAAACCGGCCTTTAAACGGTTTTTTGCAAAACGGGCACCTGGTGCAGCATCTTAAACACCAGTTCTTTGAGAATAGCCGCGTCTGACATGGCCCCGCCTTCAATGCCTTTGCTCTGCAAATCTGCCTGATGAATAAAGCCGATGATCTGCAACACGCGCCGGTAGGGATAGGCCCTGAGCGCCTGCAAGTACTCTTTGGCCAGGAATCCGCGGTTACCCAGCTCCTTCGCCACCGTCTGTTCCGTAATCTGCGGCAGCAGGTGCAACGTCATCAGCTTGGAGAAAAAAGAAAACAGCAGTACCAGGTTAGGGATGAGCGGATTGTCCTTCGGGTTGGATTCAAAATAGTTCAGGATGCGGTTGGCCTTGAGAATGTCTTGCCGCACCAGGGCATTCTGCAGTTCAAAAATGTTATATTCCTTACTAATGCCAATATTGTCCTGCACCATTCGTTCATCAATGGTCTGGCCCGGTTTCAGGTTTATGGCTAATTTCTCAATTTCATTGGCTAAACGGGACAAGTCTGAGCCAATGAATTCGCCCAACATCATGACCGCCTGCGGGGTAGCCAGCAGGTTTTTGCTTTTGATGAATTGGGTAATCCAGGCGGGCACCTGGTTGTCATACAGCTTTTTGGTGGTGAGGAACACCGCCTTTTTGCTCAGCAGTTTGCCCAACCGCTTGCGCCCGTCCACTGATTTATGCTTGTGGCAGAACACCAGAATGGTAGACGGCAATGGGTTGTTCAGGTAGGCATCCAGCTGTTTGGCGGCCGGGTCTTTCTCGGGGTCAGCTTCCAGGTTGGGCAGGTTCTGCGCTTCCTTCACAATCACTACCTGCCGGTCAGACATCATGGGGAACCGTTTGGCTTGCAGCAGCACGGTAGGCACATCGGTGTCTTTGCCGTACATAACCACTTGGTTGAAGCCCTTCTCCATGTCATTCAAAGCATGCTGCTCAATGTAATCAGAGATAAGGTCAATATAATAGGGTTCATCGCCCTGCAAAAAATACAAGGGCGCGAATTCACGGTTCTTCAGTTGCTTCAGGATATCTTCTGCGGTAAGCGCCATGGAGGTAAGTTGATGGGAATTGAAGTGGAACTCCAAAGTTACCCATTTTTAGTTTTTTGTTGGCAGTTATTAGCTTTTAGTGTTCCTTCTTCAAACACCTTTTGAAATCTGTTTTAAGCCCCCTTTTCAGAAATCAGCTCCCAAACAAATACTATCAGGATAATGGCTTACACGTTAAATTGATGGTCAGCTATCTGAATCAACCTTCCACTAAAAACGAACAACTATTAACGGACAACTAAAAATGGGTAACTTTGACCCAGGTAAAATTGACGTCACATGAATTTAATTGAAGAACTGCGTTGGCGCGGCATGTTGCAGGATACCATGCCCGGCACCGAAGAACAACTGAACGCAGGCATGACCACGGGCTACATTGGCTTTGACCCTACGGCCTCCTCGCTGCACATAGGCAATCTGGCCACCATTATGCTGTTGGTGCATTTACAGCGCGCGGGCCACAAACCCATCGCGCTGGTGGGCGGAGCCACCGGTATGATTGGCGATCCTTCGGGCAAATCCGCGGAGCGGAATCTGTTGTCTGAGGCAGTGCTGCGCGACAACCAGAACGGCATCAGAAAGCAACTGGAGAAGTTCCTGAAGTTTGAGGGCGTAGAGAACGCAGCCGAGATCGTGAACAACTATGACTGGTTCAAGGAGTTCTCTTTCCTGGATTTCCTGCGCAACGTGGGCAAGCACCTCACGGTGAACTACATGATGAAAAAGGAGTCTGTGCAGAAGCGGATTACCGCCCAGGAAAGCGAAAACGGCGCCGAAGGTCTTTCCTTCACTGAATTCTCTTACCAGTTACTGCAAGGCTACGACTACTACCACCTGTACAAACACAAGAACGTACGGCTGCAGATGGGCGGCTCTGACCAGTGGGGAAACATCACCTCGGGCACCGAGCTCATCCGGCGCATGGAAGGCGGCAAAGCGTTCGCGCTTACCACTCCCCTGGTGACCAAAGCCGATGGCAGCAAGTTCGGGAAATCTGAGAGCGGAAACGTATGGCTGGACCCAACCATGACTTCGCCCTACAAGTTCTACCAGTTCTGGCTGAACGTAGCCGATGAAGAAGCCGAGAAACTGGTGAAGCGGTTCACGTTGCTGACGCAGCCTGAGATAGAAGCGTTGGTAGCCGAGCACCAGCAAGCCCCGCACCTGCGCGTGCTGCAGAAAGCTCTGGCCAAAGAAGTGACCACCACCGTGCACTCCGCGGAGGATTACGAAAGTGCCGTGGAAGCCTCGCAGATCCTGTTCGGGAAAGGTGACCTGGAAACGCTACGCAACTTACCAGAAGACACATTGCTGGCCGTGTTTGAAGGCGTTCCCCAGATTGAGGTGTCCAGAGAAAGTTTAACTGCCGAAACCCAGTCGGTAGATTTTCTTTCTGAACTCACCCAGAACCAGATTTTCGAGTCTAAGGGCGAAGCGAAAAAAATGATTCAGAACGGCGGGGTGAGCATTAACCGGCAGAAAGTAGGCAAACCTGACGAGGCGCTTTCCCAGGACTTCCTGCAAGGCAAATACCTGGTGGTGCAGAAAGGAAAGAAGAATTACTACTTGGTGAAAGCTGTGTAGCACTGCTTTTCTCAGCGTTTGAATACGTAAAAGCCTCTTGCTTCTGGCCTGTTTTCTCTTAAACAGACCAGAAGCAAGAGGCTTTTTAATGAATAACATCGGCACAAAAAAAGGCGGGGTTTTATCCCCACCTTTCTTCTTAATATCTTATTTTAAAGCAACTTACTATTTAGCAGCACCTTCGCTGTTCTTCATGTCCTGAACTTCCTTACGGATATCTTGGGCCATGTTTTTCAGATCTTGCATGCCTTTTCTTACACGGGTACCGGCGGCTGAATTCTTCTTGTCATAGAATTTCTCAAAATCGCCTTCCAGAGAAAGAACCAGATCCTTAAGTTTGGAAAAATTGTTCATTAGAGCTTGTTTAAATGGTTTAACATGTTGTTTAATGGCTCTAATATAGGAATTTTAAAATAAGGTGCAAAAAATATAAGCGTTTGTATTATTTTATTAACGATGCTCCTTTCTAGGCCGTTACCGATGATTTAGTATAAAGTCCTTTATCTAGCTTCGCGGAGATTGCTTCAAAAGCGGCAATGGTTTCGGCCACGTCTTCTAAGGTGTGGGCGGCGGTTGGGATAAGGCGCAGCATAATCACGTCTTTAGGTACCACCGGGTACACCACAATAGAGCAGAAGATGTTGTAATTCTCACGTAAATCCAGCGTAAGAGCGGTGGCATCTGGTATTTGGCCGTTCAACAACACCGGTGTTACCGGAGAGTTGGTGGTACCAATGTTAAAGCCTTTCTCCCGTAAACCTGATTGCAGCGCGTTTACCACTTTCCAGAGGTTGTCTTTCAGCTCTGGTTTGGTACGCAACAACTCCAGACGCTTCAGGGCGCCTACTACCAAGGTCATGGGCAGAGATTTGGCGTAGGTCTGCGAGCGCATGTTGTAGCGGAGGTATTCAATTACTTGCTCATTGCTGGCCACAAACGCGCCAATGCTGGCCATAGACTTGGCAAACGTAGAGAAGTACACGTCAATACCATCCTGCACGCCTAAGAACTCACCGGTACCGGCACCGGTTTTTCCCATGGTGCCAAAACCGTGGGCATCATCAATAAACAACCGGAAACTGTATTTCTCTTTGAGGGCAACCACTTCTTTCAGGTTACCCAGATTACCGCTCATGCCAAACACCCCTTCGGTGATGACCAAGATGGCGCCGCCGGTTTCATTAGTGAGGCGGGTAGCGCGCTGTAACTGTTTCTCCAGGCTCTCCATATCATTGTGCTGGTACACGAAGCGCTTGCCTTGGTGCAGACGTACGCCGTCAATGATACAGGCGTGTGACTCGGCATCATACACAATCACGTCATGGCGGTCTACCAGGGCATCAATGATAGAAACCACGCCCTGGTACCCGAAATTGAGCAGAAACGCATCTTCTTTTTGCACGAATTCGGCTAATTCACGCTCTAAACGCTCATGGTTATTTGAGTTACCAGACATGATACGGGCCCCCATCGGCAAAGCCATTCCAAACTCAGCGGCAGCATCAGCATCGGCTTTACGTACTTCGGGGTGGTTGGCCAGGCCCAGGTAGTTGTTCAAACTCCAGGTGAGCACTTGCTTGCCCCTAAAGGTCATGCGCGGAGCAATCTCGCCCTCCAGTTTAGGAAACGTAAAATACCCGTGCGCATAGTGAGAATGGCTGCCAAGCGGTCCGCGGTTGGCTAATAACTTTTCAAATAAATCCACTTTAGATAAGTTTAAGGCGGTTAATGATGTGAAAGCCGTGATAAGCCTTCTGTAATCAATAAAATAGAAACCTAAAAGGTAGGCAAATTTACATTGAATGTTCTCAATTACAAAGTCATGGTCAGAATGGCACTGCAAAAACGCCTTTTAACTTTGAATGGAAAGAACTTTCTTTGAAGAACGAACCCAAAGTACTTGCCTACATGAAAAAAATTGAAAAGCTGCTGGTGGCCAACCGCGGAGAGATAGCCTTGAGAGTGATGCGTTCTGCCCGCGAGATGGGCATCAAAACGGTGGCTATCTATTCTGAAGCAGACCGTCAGGCCCTGCACGTGCGCTACGCCGATGAAGCCGTGTGCGTGGGTCCGCCCGCTTCCAGCGCTTCCTACCTACGTGCCGATGTAATCCTGGATGTTTGCCAACGCTTAGGGGTAGACGCCATTCACCCGGGCTACGGTTTTCTTTCTGAGAACGCTGCTTTCGCCCAACAAGTAAAAGATGCCGGTATCACTTTCATAGGCCCCTCGCCCGAAGCCATTGAACTGATGGGCAGCAAGCTGGCCGCCAAAGCCGCCGTGGCGCAGTACAACATTCCTATGGTGCCCGGCACCGAGTACGCCATCACCGACCTGGAAGAAGCTAAGGTCATAGCCACCAACATCGGATTTCCTATTCTGATCAAAGCCAGTGCAGGCGGCGGCGGAAAAGGCATGCGCGTGGTAGAGCGGGTTTCTGAGTTTGAGGAACAGATGCAGTTAGCCGTAAGTGAAGCAACCTCCGCCTTTGGGAACGGGGCCGTTTTCATTGAGAAATACATCGGCTCGCCGCGCCATATTGAGATACAGGTGTTAGGTGATACCCACGGCAACATTGTTCACCTGTTTGAGCGGGAATGCTCCATTCAGCGGAGACACCAGAAAGTGATTGAGGAAGCACCTTCGGCGGTTCTTACCCCCGAGCTGCGGGCCGAGATGGGCCGTTGCGCCGTTGACGTAGCCAAAGCCTGTGACTATGTGGGCGCCGGTACCGTTGAGTTTCTGCTAGACGAAAACTTGAACTTCTTCTTCCTGGAGATGAATACCCGTTTGCAGGTGGAGCATCCCGTAACAGAGCAAATCACGGGACTGGACCTTGTGAAAGAACAAATCAAAATCGCGCAGGGGGCACCTCTCTCCTTCTCGCAGGAAGATTTAACCATCAACGGCCACGCCCTGGAGCTGCGCGTCTACGCCGAAGACCCTACCAATAACTTTCTCCCGGACATTGGAACCCTCACCACCTACAAACGCCCGCAAGGCTTAGGCGTACGCGTAGACGATGGCTTTGAGGAAGGCATGGAAATTCCTATCTATTATGATCCCATGATTGCCAAATTGGTCACCTTCGGGAAAGACCGGCAAGACGCTATTGACAAAATGATACGCGCCATTGATGAGTACCAGATCACCGGCATAGAAACCACCTTGCCCTTCGGGCGATTTGTGATGGAGCATGAGGCCTTCCGTTCCGGTAACTTTGACACCAAGTTCATCCAACGCTACTTCCAAGACCCATCCGTCCTCAAGCCCGCTCCTTCCCAGGACGAAGCCGAAATAGCTGCCGTTTTAGCCGCCCTTTTTGCAGGACAAACCAAGAAAATCACAGCAACAGCGTCACCTGCCACTCCCACTTCCGGCATGTCTGACTGGCGCAAAAACCGCCTGAAGTAATCTACTCTTTTGCAAATTGAATCCCTGCGCTTTAAGCTTTTTTTCCAGAAAACAGGCTTAAAGCGCAGGGATTTGTTATGAGAAATAATGGATTGTGCGTAGAGTTAGCGCTCTCCGCACCAAAGGACAGCCAATCTCCTGATTGGCATAATGGAAAAGCCATCAACACAGATACTCGTATCACCTACAGTTACTACGAGGTCTTTTGAGTTAGCGGTATTGTAAAGGTAAGCCCACCTGAAAACGAAGAATCCCTTTTGGGCTTACTTTCTTAAAAAAAGGCCCAAAAGGGATTCTTCGTTTCTTTTTGATTTATCTAGATCAGATCGAACAAGTTCTTTACTCCCAAAAAACGTTCTTTAGTAAAGCCTTCGCCGTAAGTGGTGCCAATGGCGTGACCAAGTTCCTGGGCGCGGGCCTCAATGAAGCGCAAAAACTCCGGCGAAGAAATGTAGGTAGCCGGCTCATTGCTGTTGGGGCTGTCCTGCGTGAAAAACTGGGTTTTAAACGCTCTGATCGCTTCAATTTTCTTGTCCCAGTAAGGCGTAATGTCTACTACCAGGTCAGGGGTAATGAAACGGTCCTGGATGTAGTGGTACACAGCTTTCGGGCGCCAGGGCTGCTGCTCAGTTCCGTTTTCGTCCTGCGTTTTGATTTGCCGCAAGCCTGCGTAAAAACAAGCTTCAGACACCAACTGGCTCCCCCGCCCGTGGTCTGGGTGACGGTCATAAACGGCATTCATCAGCACAATCTCCGGTTGGAACTTCCGGATGGCTTGGATCACTTTCCGCTGGTGTTCTTCATCATTCCGGAAAAAGCCATCGGCAAGGCCTAAGTTTTCGCGGGCATCTAATCCTAAGATCCTGGTGGAATCGGCGGATTCCTGGGCACGTGTTTCTGGGGTGCCTCTGGTGCCAAGTTCGCCCCGCGTCAGGTCTACAATGCCTACCTTCTTGCCTTGGGCTTTGTGAGCCAACAGCGTACCAACGCAGCCTAACTCGGCATCATCTGGATGAGAGGCAAAGGCCAATAAGTCAAGCTTCATGTGTGGTTTTTATTTGATCCGCAGATTTCGTCCCAATTTCAGGGTTGTTCTGGCGGTAATGTTATTCAAACGGGTAATTTGAGAAACCGGCACGCCGTATTTACGGGCAATGGAACCCAGTACATCACCGCTTCTAACCTTGTGGTAAACCGTTCTTCTGGCTCTACTAGCGCCTGACGATGTACCTGATTTCTTTTTGGTTTTGCTATAGTAGCTGAAAAGCGCCGAGGTGATTTGGAAGTTCTCCCCTTTCAAGAGGTATTCAGGGAAATCATAGAGTTCCTCTGGGTCAATGGGATTTCCCGCGTAACGCACTTCATAGTGCAAGTGCGGGCCAGAGGACCGTCCGGTGCTACCGCCCCAGCCAATCAACTCCCCCGCCTTCACGTATTGCCCTACCTTGGCAATGGGCTTGCTCAAGTGGCCGTACAGCGTTTCCAGACCGTTCACATGGCGTACCACCAGGTAGTTGCCGTAGCCGCCGCCGTCCCATTTAGAAACCCGTACTACCCCGTCAAATGCTGTTTTCACAGAGTCGCCGGTATCCAGGTCCAGATCTGTACCATAATGCCAGCGGTAGCCCCTAAACCCGAAATCTGAGGTAATAGGAGTTTTTACCAGCGGCATTTTGTAGGGATGCCGTTTATCAAAGAGCGTAATGTTTACCGTATCTTTGATGGTGCGTCCGTCTTTGCGGTAGGGGTTCAGGTTTTGCGTGTCCCAGATGGCGTAGTAAGCCGCTATCTTCACCCAGGCGCTGTCATCCATCTGAATCTCTTCAGACATTTCCACAATGCTCTGCTCCCCAAGGTTCAAAGAGCTGGTGTCTTCACTTACAATGGATAATTTCTTCACCGGATTAAACTCGGCTCGGTTGGGTTTATCTTTGTCCTGTAAGGTCTCTTGCTTGACATCTACCGTCGTCTCAGGTTTCACCTGATTTATTCTGGGAGACTTCCTTCTGTATTCTTTCGTGTTTCTTTTTCTCTGCGCTTCGGCCAGGTGCCCGGTAAAGGTGAGGCAAGCGAACAGCAGGAAAAAAAGTAGCTTTCTTAGATACATTTAATCCGATTAATCACCAAAGTCCCAATTCCTTGGGTTCGGCTTTAAAACTGAACAAGCCCCTATTTTATTGCCTTGGCAACCCATAGGGGCTTGTTCTTCCTTTATTTTCTAATCTTCTAATGAAGCTAAATAGCGTTCGGCATCTAGGGCGGCCATACAACCGGTACCAGCGGCAGTTACCGCCTGCCGGTACACATTGTCCTGCACATCGCCGCAGGCAAATACCCCGTCAATGTTGGTCTTAGAGGTGCCCGGAATGGTTTTCAGGTAGCCGCTCTCATCATGCTCCAGATAAGGCTGGAAGATTTTGGAGTTAGGCTCATGCCCAATGGCCACAAAGAAACCGTTCACGGCAATGTCTCTTGTCTCTCCGGTCACGGTGTCTTTAATGCGAGCGCCTTCTACGCCGTGCTCACCCAGAATCTCTTCTGTCACACTGTTCCAAAGAATCTCAATGTTAGGCGTATGCTTCACGCGGTTCTGCATGATGGTAGACGCGCGCATTTCGTTTCGGCGCACAATCATGTACACCTTGGAGCAAAGATTGGACAAATAATGCGCCTCTTCACAGGCGGTATCACCGGCGCCCACAATGGCTACGTCCTGACCCCGGTAGAAAAATCCGTCGCATACGGCACAGGCCGAAACCCCGCTTCCGTTCAACCTGGATTCAGACTCCAGTCCCAGCCATTTGGCCGAAGCCCCGGTGGCGATGATGACCGTGTCTGCCTCAATCTCTTTCTGCTCGTCAATGGTCACTTTATGCGGCTTGCCGGAGAAGTCTACGGAGGTAGCAATGCCATAGCGTATGTCTGTGCCGAATTTAGCGGCCTGCTGACGGAAGTCTTCCATCATCTGCGGGCCATTTATGCCGGAGGGATATCCGGGGTAATTTTCAACGTCGTTGGTAATGGTCAGCTGACCTCCAGGCTGTAAGCCTTGGTACATAACCGGTTTAAGACCGGCACGTGAGGCGTAAATAGCGGCGGTATATCCGGCCGGGCCGGAACCTATGATCAAACACTTTACGCGCTCCTTTTGGTTATCCATATCAGGTAATAATTTGGGAGTGCAATATTACAAATTATTTTAAAGACACTGGCAGATGAGCCGGTAGCCTCCAAGGGCAATAAAAAAAGTTACAAGCCAGAATGTTTCAATATCAAGCTGTAAAGCTGAATACGCGTACAGCAGGTAGCTTTCAAATAGAACAAAAGACAGGAAAGAACAATTCTCTTGCGTAACACAATCTTTAGACAGGCCGCTTTGCCAAAGGTTTAACCTTCCTTTGTTTTCAAGGCATTTTCTCTAAAACTGCCCAAAAACGGGAGCTCTCTCTTTTTCTTCTACAAAGCCTAAAAAAGAAAAAGCCTTGGTTCCTGCTGAAACCAAGGCTTTCAAAATAATCTGGTAAACTTATCCTAAGTAAGGTTTTAAGGCCTTGCTGCGGGAAGTATGGCGTAAACGACGAATCGCTTTCTCTTTAATCTGACGTACACGCTCACGAGTTAGGTTGAACTTCTCGCCAATCTCTTCCAACGTAAGGGAGTGCTCACCGTTCAATCCGAAGTAAAGGGTAATTACATCTGCTTCGCGTTTGGTTAAGGTTGAAAGGGCGCGCTGTACTTCTTTGCGCAAAGAATCGTTCATGAGGCCGGTGTCCGGAGACTCTTCGTCTTCGTTTTCCAGAACGTCCAATAAACGGTTTTCTTCCCCTTGTACGAAAGGAGCATCTACAGACACGTGACGACCAGAAATCTTCAAGGTATCTACTACCTCAGCGGTAGTCAATTCCAATACTTCGGCAATTTCCTCTGGAGACGGCTCACGCTCAAACTTCTGCTCCAGTTCTGAAAAAGATTTAGAGATCTTGTTCAAAGAACCTACCCGGTTCAACGGAAGACGCACAATTCTGGACTGCTCGGCCAAGGCCTGCAGAATAGACTGACGAATCCACCAAACGGCATAAGAGATGAATTTGAAACCACGGGTTTCGTCAAAACGCTTGGCGGCTTTGATAAGACCTAAGTTCCCTTCGTTGATCAAGTCACCCAGGGAAAGACCCTGGTTCTGGTATTGCTTTGCCACCGACACCACGAAGCGGAGGTTGGCTTTGGTTAATTTTTCGAGGGCGAACTGGTCGCCTTCTCTAATGCGCTGGGCAAGCGTTACCTCCTCGTCTGGGGTGAGCAAGTCCACCTTTCCAATTTCCTGCAGATACTTATCTAAGGATTGGCTTTCACGGTTGGTAATCTGCTTGCTTATTTTCAGCTGTCTCATTGGAGTGTATTTCTATCTGTGTAAATCTCTGATTTGGTTGGCTGTTGGGATAACACTCTCCCCCTCTCCAAAAGTTCTCTCTAAATGAAAACACCTGCTAACTTGCGTGGTTTCAGGCTTGTTTTCATAAATAAACCCCAAAACCCGGCCACACGCGTGCTCTTGCAAGACGCATTTGGCCGGGTTAAGCGGTAATTTACTTAGTCCTTTTTAGGAGCAGACTCCTGACGCTCTGGGCGGGGCAGCAACGCTTTACGCGAAAGCTTGAACTTGCCGGTTTTAGGGTCAATGTCCACCAGTTTCACCTGGATTTCCTCGCCTAATTCCAACACGCCTTCCATGCTTTCCAGACGTTCCCATTTCACTTCAGAGATGTGCAACAGACCGTCTTTGCCAGGCATAAACTCCACAAACGCACCGTACGGCTGAATGGATTTCACTTTACCGGTATAGGTATCGCCTACTTCCGGAACGGCTACAATGGCTTTGATCTTGGAAACAGCCATCTGCATAGCATCCTGGTTCGTGGCGAACACGTTCACGTAGCCTTTGTCGTTTTTCTCCTCAATCTGGATAACCGCACCAGAATCACGTTGGATCTGCTGGATTACTTTACCACCTGGCCCAATGATAGCACCAATGAATTCTTTCTCAATGATGATATTAGTAGAACGTGGCGTATGCGGTTTGAAGTCGGCGTTTGGCTGCGCGATGGTTTTGTTCATCTCGCCTAAGATGTGCAAACGTCCGTTTCTGGCTTGCGCCAAGGCTTGGCCCAGGATTTCAAAGGAAAGCCCTTTCACTTTGATGTCCATCTGGCAAGCCGTGATTCCTTTAGAAGTACCCGTTACTTTAAAGTCCATGTCACCCAAGTGATCTTCGTCACCCAAGATGTCAGAAAGAACCGCAAAGTTGCCCGTCTCTTCGTCCATGATTAAGCCCATAGCGATACCAGAAACAGGGGCTGAGATCTGGATACCAGCATCCATCAACGCCAGGGTTCCGGCGCAAACCGTAGCCATGGAAGAAGAACCGTTAGACTCCAGAATGTCAGAAACAATACGGATAGTGTATGGATTCTCGTCTTCGGGCGGCAATACTTTCTTCAGAGAACGCATGGCCAGGTTTCCGTGCCCTACCTCTCTACGGCCGGTACCACGCATTGGCTTGGCTTCACCGGTAGAGAATGGAGGGAAGTTATAGTGCAGCATGAATTTGTTGTAGCCAGAGAACATGGCTCCGTCAATCATCTGCTCGTCTAATTTAGTACCTAAGGTCACGGTAGTCAAAGACTGAGTCTCACCACGGGTGAACACGGCAGAACCGTGCGCCGAAGGCAGGTAATTCACTTCTGACCAGATAGGACGAATCTCGTCCAAAGCACGACCGTCTAAACGACGACGCTCTTTCAAGACCACGTCACGCACGGCTTCTTTCTCCGCGTCATGGAAGTATTTGCCAATCAGGGCAGAATCATAGGTGTGATCTTCTGGCAACGAAGCCACAAATTCTTCTTTGATCGCTTTGAACGCTTCTTTGCGCTGGGCTTTCACGTTGTTACCGGAGGCGGCAACCGCATAGGCTTTGTCGTAAACCGCTTTGAAGATCAGGTCTTTCAGCTCCAGGTCATTGGTCTCGTGGCTGTACTCGCGCTTGGTAGTATTACCTACTTCCTGCGCCAGTTCAACCTGCACCTGCACTTGCATTCTGATGGCTTCATGCGCTACACGGATGGCTTCCAGCATGTCTTCTTCAGACACTTCGCTCATCTCACCTTCCACCATGGCAACGCTATCGGCAGATCCACCTACAATCAGGTCGATGTCTGCGCGCTTCAGGTCTGAAAGCAACGGGTTGATTTGGAATTGTCCGTCAATACGGGCAACGCGTACTTCAGAGATTGGTCCGTTGAAAGGGATATCAGAAACCGAGATAGCGGCAGAAGCGGCCAAAGCAGCCAGCGCATCTGGCAACACTTCCGCGTCAGCGGAGATCAGGTTGATGATTACCTGGGTTTCGGAATGATAGTCGTCTGGGAACATAGGCCGCAGAATACGGTCTACCAAACGGCTGATCAGGATTTCATAGTCAGAAAGACGGGCTTCTCTTTTCAGGAAACCTCCTGGAATTTTTCCAGAGGAAGCAAATTTCTCCTGGTAATCAACCGACAGAGGAAGGAAATCTACCCCTTCGCGGGCACCTACGTTAGATACTACTGTTGCCAGCAGCATGGCATTTCCGCATCTCACTACCACAGACCCGTCTGCCTGTTTGGCAAGCTTACCGGTCTCAATAGAGATATCACGGCCGTTGGCCATGCGGATTGTTTTAGTTATAGCGTTATATGACATCGTTCTTGAAATAAGAGGCATTCAAAGTAAAAAGGCACCCACAGGCAGAAAGCCCAGGGCGCTAAATGCAAGAAGGGAAAGCGGAGGCAATAAAAAAGATTAGGGAATCCAATAACCGAATTCCCTAATCTTTTTCTGTGAATTATTTACGTATGCCTAGTTCAGCAATGATAGCGCGGTAACGCGTGATGTCAGTTTTAGTAAGGTAATTCAGGAGTCTTCTTCTCTTACCAACCAACTTCAAAAGACCCAAACGGGTTGAGAAGTCTTTTTTGTTTGCTTTCAGGTGGTCTGTCAGGTGATTGATCCGGGCAGTAAACAGGGCGATTTGTGATTCAGCTGATCCGGTATCGGTGGCTGACTTAGAAAAACCGCTGGTTTGGAAGATTTCTTTTTTCGCTTCGGTAGTTAATTTCATTGCGTGTAACTGTACTTGTCTATTTTCGCAGTTCAGATTATAAGGCGCAAAGATAGCAAACAAACCCTATAATTCAAATATTTCACCAGAATAAAGAACGGATATTTCTTTTCCTACGCCTTGGCAGACCTGAACCGGGCGGTTAGTTTGCGCCAGAAGTCGAACTCCAACAGGTTGGAGTCATTGCGCGCCTGGTACAAAAAGAAAAGTCCAATGGGCAGCAAAATGAGGTTGGCCGCCCACATGCCCACCGCTACCGGCGCCACTCCTTCCCGGCCCCATTTTTCCCCTAGGATACTGAGCACATAGTAGACAATGAAGAAAGCGATGGAAATGATCACGGGCATTCCCAGCCCGCCCTTCCGGATGATGGCTCCCAACGGGGCGCCAATCAGGAACATGATGAAACAGGCAAATGCTTGGGTAAACTTGCGGAAGATTTCAATCTCATAGTTGTTGCGTTCCCGTTGAATGGTGCTCAATCTTGAAGCATAAGAACTGGTGAAGCTTTTCACGTTCCGCGCCGAGTTGGCGGCTGTCTGCACATCCTGCAAAGTTATCTCTGGCGTCAGCTTCTTGGCATCCACTTTTATCTTGAGCGAATCACTAGTGCCGAGCGTGGAAAAATGCGAGTAAAACGGCCGCACATTGGGCTCCAGCAACGTGGTTTCCTTGCTGATCTGTTTCTGCAGTGAATCTGTTACCTGCGTCAGCTGATTTATGTTCTTCATCATCTTGTTATCAGCGAACCACTGGGCATTGCTCCGGGTCATCTGGAAAGAAGACAAATTCACCACAATCTTGTTTTTGGTAAACGCCTGCCGCAGATAGCCCGTAGTCTGCCCAAAGCCATTGGAACTGCTAGGCCGTTCCTCAGCGAAGGTTTTGCCGTTGAACATCTCCAGCACCAGGTATTGGTCATTGAACTGGGTGTACATTTTCCCGGAGTCCGCCAGCATGACCACCGCATTCCCTTGTCCATTGGAATGGTCGTAGATCATGATGTCTTTCAAAGTCTGGCCGTCTTCAAATTTCTTCCCTACCCTAATGCTGCGGTTTGGCAGACCACCATAGAACGATCCTTCCTTTAAATCCAGGGATGGCTTCTTTTGCCGAATATCCCACATAAGACTGTACGCCTTCAGGTTGGCCTTGGGAACAATAGTGTTATGGAAATAGAAGGCCGAGATGGTGAGCAGCACGGCAAAGAAGAAAACCGGCCGCAAAGCTCTCACCAGGGAAATCCCTGATGTTTTGATAGCCGTTAGTTCATGGTGCTCCCCCAGGTTCCCGAACGTCATCAAGGAAGAAAGCAGAATGGCCAGCGGAAAGGCCATTGGGGCCAGGTTCAGGCTGAAGTAAAACAACAGCTCTGAGATAACGCCCACGCCCAGGTCTTTCCCTATCAGATCATCCAGATATTTCAGGATTACCTGCAGCAGCAGAATAAACTCTACCACGGCGAAGGTGAGAACGAACGGTCCTAAAAAGGACTTTAAAATAAGTTTGTCTAATTTTTTCATGTAGTGCTACCGCTTCCTCCAGCACCGGCCATAAGGTAGAAAGCCAGCTTTCACGGGAAAGTGGCCAAATTTACGAAAAGCGGTGCAAAGGCGGGCTATCCTCCTATCAACTCCCGTAACGTGAGCACTTGATTATCCCAGAGTTCGGTTAGTTGTTCAACGTCTCCCACGTCTGTGTAGTCTACCACCCGCAAAAATTGTTCCTGGGTTAACTCCCCTGACTCTATGGAGAAATCTATGTAGCTGTAGTCATGGGATGCCCCTTTGTTGGTTCCCGGAAAAGTAAACCGCACTGATTTGTTCATTCTATGGCTGGTCATTTCCGCAATGTGGTCCTGGTTGTCCCAAACCAGGTTGTACTTGCGGTCTCCAATCTGTTTGGCCGCATCACACAACCACTGCGCCAAACCAGAGGCCGTACTCAGGTACGGGTACAACATCTTAGGCGATGCGTTTAGAGGATACTCTCTCACAAACTTAATTTTACTCATAAGACAGTAAAGTTAAAAGGTAATAGGGTTCGTAAAGGTTGGGGGCGGATATGTTCTCAATTAAGGTAAAATATTTTATACAAAAAAACTTGTGTGGTTATAAATCTTATTCCTACTTTTGCAGCATCAAAACGGCGGGGTAGCTCAGATGGTTAGAGCGCAGGATTCATAACCCTGAGGTCGGCAGTTCGATTCTGCTCCCCGCTACAAAGCCTCACTTCCCAGTGGGGCTTTTTTTATTCCTCCCCCTTTCTCAACCATTACAGCGTACTGCTTCTGCTTAAATCTGCTGATTAGATAACCTTACCTTTTCGTTTTGTCACTCATTTTGACAAAGTCTAAATTAAACAGCCTGATTGTCTATTTAATATGGGCATTTATTTAGCTTTAATAATTGAATGTATTTTCTGCCTGTATTATCAAATACTAGCTCTAAGAACCAATTAGTATCTCTAAGATAGGCTTAAGATTTAACCGCCGAACTTTACTCCTATTCTGTTTTTAGTCTCCTTTTCAATAAATATCAATAAAACAGAGAGAGATTGACTTGTACTCTAATAGAAGAAGACGTCTCACATTGCTAGTCAGGACTTAAGCAATAGGTACTCTACTTAGAAAATTTCGATTTAAGAATATTAGTAAATTATTCCGTTGTCGTTTTTCAGGTGTTTAACAGAAATTTGGTTAAAAGCATACTGTAAATTAATTAAAAAATTAAGGTGAAGCTATACCTAAAAAAACCGGAGTGGTTGCTCCGGTTTTTTTAGGTATAGCTTCACCTTATGGGTCATGAAAGCATGGTGTACGGTTGCTGTTTACTGCTTCATGATTTTTTTGACTTCGTTCAAACCATTTGCCTTAAGACGAATAAAATACAAGCCATTTGCAAGAGCATCTAAAGGCAAAGTCTGCAGACTTTTGCCGGTCGTTTTAAGTAATCTGATACTTTTGATAACTTTGCCAGAAGCATCCAACAAGTCTACTGCTACATTACCCGTTAGTTGGTCTCCTAGCTGCACCTGAACTTTATCTTGCGCCGGGTTCGGGTAAACGGACCATGTGGCACCTGATAGGTCTGTAGAATGTAGAGAAGCCTCTGCCGTTTCTGATATTGCTTCAGCTTGTGCTCTTTGGGCTAAATCTGCCACCTCAAACCAATTCAGGTTCCAGCCACCGCTTCTTATGTAAAGTTGCAGGGACTGGCTCCCCGCAGACAATGCTACAGGAACGCTTAGGGTTTGCCATTTCTGCGAACCACCTGTAACAGGTACATCAACGGTACCAAGCACAGCACCATGCTCAGATTTTACCTCGAATTTACCTCCATACCCACTGGCTGCCACTCTGAAATTCATCATGTACGTGCCGGCGGCATCAACCGAGACAGAGTAGTTCATCCAATCACCTGAATCCAGCCAGCCCACATTCAATCCTCCTCCCGCATCTGAGGTTTTTTCTGTCTGTACACCGTTCATGTTGTTGTAATGTTCAGCCTCTATCCGGTCACCTTGTCCTTTGTTGCTGTTTTTTTTGGTGATCAGATGGTCTATGTAGGAAGTAACCTTTAGCCCGTTGCCTGTAGCGTTACCCTGTTGCATGCGGTATATAAACCTTTGCCCGTCAGTCCAATTATCGCGTAACGTGAGGGTCCACTGCATGCCGGAGCCTTCTAGGCCGGTAAGGGTGTTTCCAACTATCTCATACCCTCCGGTTCCTGATTGGCTCACGGGCTTATCATAAGAAATGGTCAGTTTCTTACCATTGGCCTGCACAGAGGTGATTTGCGGTGGAGTGGGATCATCAAAAGGAGAAGCCACCTGCAGGTTCTTCTTAAACACATTGATCAAGCCAGTGGCTGGATTATAAGAGAAATCATCTGCTCCGGTTACGGAGACACTGCTAATCTTGCTGTCACTATCTACCAACAAAGACATGTCTCTCAGCCTGTTTCTATCTGATATATTAGAGAGATCTAAAGTAATGGTGAGTGTGTTTCCGGCTAGCTGTTCCGTTTTAACTACGTTCTCCTTTGTCTCATAATACTCGGCAAACTCCTGGGCACCTGCAATCCAGGCTCGGTCATGGTTGGAAGGGTGGTCTTTTACATACTGGACAAACTGCTGGAAATACTTCACCTCTGAGGCTCCCCCAGGGCCATGCGAGAAGGCGTGCGCCATAATCTTGTTCCCTTTAGTGGCGGCGGCAAAGATATTGTCAACCCAGGTATCGGCACTGCCAAGATCAGCCTTCCACATGTCATCCATCGTGAAGCGTGAAACCAGCATGTGGTCTATGTTCATTGTTTTCACGTTGGCGCGGTCGTTCCAATTGACGTAGGCATCGTAACCATCACGAGAGGCAGCAACCCCAAAGGTGCTTCCTATAAATTTATAGCCTTCCTGAATCCAGGAAGAGACAAAACCTTCATCGGCGGTAGGAATCACGCCGGTTCTAGTGCGGTAGCCCGTATGCTGAAAGATCTCTTTTTCCAGTTCCTTGATCTCCTGGTAACGGTTAGAACCACCGTGGCTACGGGTATGGTTCATGACATCAAAACCGTTGGCGATCATTTCAGAGATTTGGGGATACTGAATGTAGGCAGAACCGGGCTCATCTCCCCTGCCATTGATCGCGAAGCTCCACTTATACCCTACCGGATTACCAGCACCATCGGTGTAGCTTATTCCAGGGTAAGTTTTTCCATCTATAGCTGTTCCTCCATGCAGCACTTTGTAGACTAAGTTATAGTTAGCTAAGTGCGCATCATCCGCCACAAAAAGGAAACCTACAGACTTGTCAAACTTCATGTCTGCAAAAGTGGACGAAGCTGAATGAGGAGCAGAATTGAACTTAACCTGTACGGTGATGTCGCCTTTTGGTGCCGGAGTAGTAGCCTTAACAGGTACCACCGTCAAGGTTCGGGATACAGGTTCCGCTGCGGCGAAACCTGCTCCGGCGGCCTGCATGGCAATGATTGTGGCAGTTCCGGACTTCCCTATGCTGGCCTTCCACTTGCCTGAAACTTCTGCAATGGAAACAACAGAAGGGTTTGACGATGAGTAGGTAATAGGTACCTGTGGATTGGTGCTGGAGGCATTCAGCTCAAAAGACGCATCTCCCTCTGTTTTATCCTGTAAGGCTGGAAACGTGATGACGGCATGAGCTGGTGCTGGAGGAGCAACAGTGCCGGTAGTTGCCTCAAACCAGTTAAAATTCCAGCCGCCTTTCTTGGCAAAAAAGCGCAACGTCTGGTCTCCCTTGGTAAGATTTACAGTCAACTTTACGGTAGTAAAAGTTTGCCAACTGCCGGTTGATTCTACGTTTACTGCGCCTAAGGCAGTTCCGTTCGCATTTCTTATCTCCAGTATACTTGAACTGCTTTGCGAAGACACTCTCAGGTTAAAGGTATACGTGCCCGTAGAAGCCACATTCACCTTATAATCAGCCCAATCCCCATCGTGCACGTACCCTAAATTCTGGCCGCCGCCTGTATCTTCAGTATCTTCTTTCTGCATGCCGTACATATCAGAATAAGACTCGGCCTGGATCAGGCCCGGGAGAGATAAATTATTTCCGGGTTTTGCAAGCGATGTCTCTTCACCTAGAACTGCTTCAAACCAGTTAACATTCCAACCGCCTTTTTTGGCGTAAAGCTGTAGGGTTTGGGTACCCTCGTATAAGTTGATTGGGGTGCTCACCGTCACCCAATTTTGCCATTCGCCGGTTTCTGGCACTTCAACCGAGGCTAATACGTTGCCGTTTTCGTCTCTCACCTCTAGTACTGCTCCCTTCTTGGCTGCCGCTACCCTGAAACTCATGGTGTATTGCCCCGAAGCACTTACCGGAACAGTGTAATTCATCCAGTCGCCATTATCTGTATAGCCTATGTTCTCACCTCCTCCTATATCAGAGGTGTTCTCGGTCTGCACACCGTGCATGCGCGTATACTCCTCTGCTTCTATCCTGAACTTTGCAGAAAGTGCCCCTGATGAACGTGAAGCAGTTTTAAAGGGCTGACCAAATATCGTAGAACTACTATTAGTATTAATATTACCCAGAGGTGTTTCTTCAGAAATAAAATCAGCGTCTAAAACAGCCAGATCCTGATGGGGATTGTGGCTTATACTTTCAGTAACAGCAGGTTGCTGTGCTAAAAGGTTAAGTGACGAAAGGAAAAATAGGAACGAGAAGACACGAAGAGATCGTTGTAAACCTAATTTCATTATTTTAAGTTTTTGTAATGGTGCTTTAATGCATAAAAGCTACTCTAGACCTAGAGCTATGTGACAAAATTAATGCATTAAAAGTCTACTTAAAATAAAAATATGCGCTCAATTAATATTTGATATCACCTATATACTTATTTTACTGATGCTTACAAAATCACACTATTGTAAAAGTTATAATCCAAACTAAAATTTATTTGGCAATTTATCAGCATTAGCTTTCCTGGTAAATTTTAATGCAATTAAGAAATTTTCATACTCTGCAAAGTTGTATCTTATATTTAGCTAAAGAACTTTATATATGTTGCGTTAAGTTTGAATATTACTGTGGGCTATAGAGTATAAGTCTTAGCACCATTTTTGACCGCTTTTTTGAAAAGTTGCAAAATACCACTAACACTTTGATTACAATGCTTTGATATTCAATTAAAAACCTAATATTATTAGAGAATATGCAATTGTCTAAGACAATCTATAGGTTTGAGCTTAAAAACCGAAAGTGACTCTCGTGAAGGCTTCTTTATAATGAAAACACCAACTAAAACTTTTATAACTATTCACAGTTTATGAGAGCTATGCACAAATTAAGTAGTCCACAATCACTTAGTTTAGGCATCAACAGACCATAGAATGAAGATGAGTTAGATCAAAGCTTTCTTGTTTTTGAAGCCCCTTCTTTATTTTATAATGAAATCATAAATTGTACTCTGATAAAGATGCGTTCCCACCATAGGCTAAAGGAATTCTCTGCTTTCACATTAAATTTACCAAAGTAGCCCAGAAACATATCTGGCATTTCTAACTGAAATGAGCCATCATTCAGTAACCTAGTAGGTTGAAGTAAGAGTCTGTTATGACAAGTAAGACCGATCTATAAAAACAGATTACTTTCCTGAAAACAAAAAGGCCGAAGAGTAAGCTTCGGCCTTTCTGTTTTGCTGTAGATTAGAATCAGAGGTGCACTACCTCTTTATCTACTGTTTCAAAATCCTCCTAAACTCATTGATGCCTTTTGTCTTAAGCCGGATAATGTATAGACCCTGAGGTAATTTTTCCAATGTGATCACCTGGGTAAACTGAGTATTCTGCTTCTGTAGAGTTATTTTCTCAAGGGTCTTGCCAGCTACATCAATCAATTGGATATCCACCTCACCAGTTATGTGAGAACCTAATTGGACCAGAACTTTATCGGTGGTAGGGTTCGGATAGACTGTCCAGTTAACGGGATTAGCAGTTAATTCTTCTCCAACTTGCAAAGATGCTGAGGCAGTGCTTCCGTTAAGGGTAGTTTGCTGGGAAGTTGGATATCCGTACACCTGCACCTTCTGTGGTATGTTATTCCCGTATTTACGGATCAGGATGGCGTCTGCCACTAGCAGTTGACTTGGTTTCAGGCTTACCCAAGCCAGGTAAGCCTCCCCGGTAAACGTTCCTATCAAGGTTTTCTCGGTCCCATTAAGCGCATACACTGTAACCGGATTATTTACGAAAGTGCCCTGATGGTCATAGAGCGAAAGCCTGGTGATGGTGGCGCTTGTCTCAAGCGGAAGAATAACATCCACATAGGTCATGTTTACTTGGCCCCAAACGCTTTCCACGAGATCATTAAGGTTGTCATTCAGCCAAGGGGTATAATTTTGACCGGTATTCGAACTTGCTGAAACGGAAGTAACCTTGATCCTGGTTTCTGTTTGTACAGAGGGAGTTCCCGGCGCAAGTACAACCTGTTGCTGTACTACCGATGTAGCAGCAGTGAAGTTCCCTCCTGCTGCTTGTGCGGCAGTAAGGGTTGCTGTTCCGGCTGATAACACTGTTGCCATCCATTTCCCATTTGAATTTGAGATGTAAATTACCTCTGAATTGGACGAGGTATAGGTAATTGGTGAAGCAGTGTTGTTGCTGGTGGCAGAAAGAGTGAAGGGAGCGTCACCCACTGTCTTGCTGGTTAGGGCAGGAAAGGTGATGACCGCTTGGGCTAAGGTGCTGCCTGTGCTGCTAGTAGCCTCTAACCAATTGATATTCCAACCGCCTTTTCTAGCAAACAGACGCAACGTCTGCTTACCAGCCATAAGGTTGACTGTAGCCTTTAGGGTAGTGTAGGTCTGCCATCCACCCGTGTAAGGCACTGCAACTGAACTTAACACGGCTCCAGCATTCTGGATCTCTATATTACCGGTGCTGCTTGTAGAAGCAACTCGAAGATGAATGGTGTAGGTTCCGGTAGAAGCCACCTCTACGTGGTACTCCATCCAGTCATTATCGTCAATATAGCCTACGTTTTGGCCTCCTCCGGTATCTCCGGTATTCTCTTTCTGAATACCCGCCATAGCGTCATAGGCCTCGGCCTGGATTTGGCCGGGCAGTACTTTATAAGTTGAAGTTGGTGCAGCCGCTACAGTAATGGTTCTCTGAACGGGCACTGCAGCGGTAAAGCCTGGTCCGGCTACTTGTGAGGCAGTTATGATAGCAGTACCAGCAGAAACTATGGAAGCCATCCACTTACCGGTACCGTTAGAAACCGACACAACCCCGGGATTGGAAGAAGTGATGGTGATGGGTGTTCCAGCATTGGTGCTGGTGGCCACTAATTCAAATGGAACGTCGCCCACGGTTTTAGTTGGCAATGCGTTGAAAGTGATAACCGGAGTTGTGGTTACCACAGGCTCATTGATTATAGCGCCAACTTCAAACCAGTTCATGTTCCATCCCCCTTTGCGTGCATAGATTTGGAGGGTCTGGTTGCCTGCTGCAAGCGTAACTGGAACACTCACGGTCTGCCAGTTCTGCCAACCTCCCGAAGCTGGCACCTCTACTGTGCGGAGCACCGTGCCATTGGTACTTCTTACATCAAACTGGGAAGCAGAACCTGCCGCCACCCTGAAATGCATAGTGTAGGTACCAGTAGTCTGTACGTTAACAGTATAATTCAGCCAGTCGCCGGTGTCTACATATCCTACGTTTTGCCCTCCCCCAACGTCAGTTGTATTCTCTACCTGCACTCCGCTCATACGCGTATATTTCTCGGCTTCCATCCGTAAAATGCCAGGAGTAGTGGAAGCCGCAGTCACTTCAAAACTTTGGCTTACGGTTGGCGCAGCATTAAACGTGGTATTACCACTCTGGGCTGCTTCAATGGTAACTATACCTGCCGCAGTTAGGGTGAGGGTGTTTGCGGTAAGAGTGGCGGGCCCGGAAACTACTTTGAAGCTCACGGGTAACCCTGAACTGGCTGTTGCTTGCAAAGTAAAACTGGGAGTTCCTGCTGTTTTGGTTCCAATGGCTGGAAAGGTGATGGTTTGATTCTGCTTTGTTACAGAACTTACAGTCGCTTTGAAAAAGGAAGGTGCAGTATTTAAAGTAAGGTTTATTGGGGCTTGCTGGGTTGTGGTTCCTGTTAACGCATAATCCCATTCAAATCGATCTACTTTTGTGATGTTCAGGGCTGCTGGAAAAGAAAAAGGCTGGGTATAGTTTTCCGTTTTGTCGTTCGGGTTTTTTGCCCATAGCACATAAACTGTTTCTCCCTCTTTTCTGAAAGCTCCCCCCTCAACGGCTGCAGGCAAATTCAACGCTGCTGTTTGGCCAGCATCGTAGGTGTAGCCTAATAAAAGTAGCGAAGTAGTTTTGAATCCTTTACCCAAAGGCGACAACTTTTCTGAGCCGGGGGCATCTCTCTTTAAGTTCTCATAAATACCCATCAAGCCGTACTCCTCAGAGATTGGAACAGCTGCCCCGGAAGGTGCATTGGTATTTTCACCTACTCCATAAATATGTAGTTGCTTGATTCCGTTCTTCTGCGCCAGTACCAAAGCCTTTATACCGAAATTACGTTGCATCTCATCTGAGCTGTACCGCCAATCGGCAGTTCGCCTACTGATATTGGTTTCAGTGATGATGTAATGCTTTTTAGGGTAAGTAGTTCCGTTATAGCCATATTTCTGCAAAACAGATTCAAAACCATTTTTATGGTTGATGACCTGGGCAGCCGCATAATCAGAATTGTGCAGGTATTTGAATCCTCCAATGGAATTGTCCCACTTGCGAAGAAAAAAAGAGGGGTATACATGGTAGCTTACCATATCAAAGTAAGCGCCTCCCTTGTTTGGGTATTGGCTTGACACAGCTCCGCCGTTGGGGTTATCTGTGTAGCGCAACAAAGCATCCAGGTAATTCGAATGGCCGAGTCCTCCCGGCGTAATATGGTCTTCCGGATTATACTTCTTTACTACTTCCCAAGTAATGCGCAGCATACGAATGTAGTGAAAGAAAGGCGCTTTGATGTTCTCCATTTCATTGGGCAGCGGAGCCCGGGTAAGCCATTCGTCAGGGTTATTGTTTCCTATGTCCGGTTCATTGATGACTTCCCAGTTCTTGATGTAAGGCCCGTAGGTTTGCACCAGATTATAGACATAGTTCGCGTAGTAATTGGTGGGGTTAACGGTTCCATCCGCGCGCCAGATTGGCTCGTATAAATTGGCGAATATTTTAGAGGAAGAATTACTTCCCGGGTAAACTGTTTTATCCCGGTGGGCCTCAGACGGACCTTCTATAAAACAAGTGATTTCCTTCATACCCAACGTATTGGTGTAATGTTGAAACTCACTTAACCGAACTTTATACCCCCAGGTGTCTACGAAGGTCTCTGGTAAAGTTGGTCTAATGGAATTACCACCGGCTTTGTTCACGATGGTGGCAAGTCCCCGGTCATCCCAACCATTGGCATAATACCCCATGTTACTGCCATATCCAAAGACGGCGGAATAGGGAGTCACACTTTCATTTGCGGTATGTTGCTGGGCGAATACTTGAATTGTACTAAAAAGTAAGCTAAGGGCAATTAGCGTTCTGGTAACGTTAGATTTCATTTCAACAGTAGATCAATCTGATAATAAGGGGTTCAGTTCAGATGGGTTGGGTTTAATTGTCAAACCTACCCCAAAAGATTAGAAGATAAAAAATGAATTTAGAGCAATATTTATATTTAGATTAACCTATATACAAGCTATTTCCTGTCTGTAGGGCTAGAAAATATAGTAGGTTCATCCGTGATTTAGGAATACCTGTTTCAAGGCTCACTTTTCAAAAACAGCATGAAACCCTTTATTGAATGATTGATGCGCCTTTACAGGAGATGGTAGAGCGCCAAATCCGCTCCTACTCCTCTGAAGAGGAGAATACGCCTTTGTCTTTATGGCTCACGGAAGTTGCAAACTTCCGGTCATGGTAGGTCCAAGTCACAGACTTGAAACATGTATAAGGGAATAACCTTTGAAGGAGAAAGAAATGCGTATGCTCTGCCGATGTAAACATCCCCCTTCGCACTCTTCAAAGGGGGAGTCTCTGCTTTGATAGAGAAATGCATTGCCACTTTCCCCTTTTCCAGTCTTTCCCGAGCGCGCCTCGCTTTTGGCCCTGGAATATCAAAACTAAGCGCAAAGGACAGCTCAGGCCGAAAGGGCAGTGCGGGAGGGGAAGACGGGGCCTCGCGGCCGTGAGCGCACGGAGAGAAACCATGCAACAACAAAGCATAAGGGCACCGCATCAACCCACCGCCACGCCAGCAACAGACAAACTGCCTGCACCTACACCACAGGAGAAAGCCAAACGAAACACCGCAGGAACACAAAAAAAGCCCAGCGTAGGCTGGGCTTTTTAAATCATATAGGCAGGAAAGCTTATCTTACTTTCTCAACAATACCGGTGAAAGCTTCTGGATGGTTCAAAGCTAAGTCAGCCAAAACTTTACGGTTCAGGTTGATGTTGGCTTTTTTCAAACCGCCCATTAACTGGGAATAAGACAGACCGTTGATACGGGCTGCGGCATTGATACGTTGGATCCAAAGAGCGCGAAAATCTCTTTTCTTCACTTTTCTATCCCGATAGGCATAAACTAACCCTTTTTCAACGGCGTTTTTGGCTACGGTCCAAACGTTTTTTCTACGACCAAAGTAACCTTTGGCCATTTTCATTATTCTTTTTCTTTTGTGGCGGGCCGCCACGGTGTTGACCGATCTAGGCATTTCTACTTTTTTTTGGGGCTGGTGATCTCGGTTTAATTCTTAGTTACCAGTTCCCGATGAAACAATTGGAAAAATTGAATGTGATTAAGACGCAAGCATCCGTAACACGTTGGCTTGATCAGCTTCGCTAACCAGTCCGGTGTGGGTCAGATTTCTCTTCTGCTTGGTGGTCTTTTTAGTCAGGATGTGGCTTTTGAAAGCATGTTTACGCTTTACTTTGCCCGTACCTGTCAGGGTGAATCGCTTCTTAGCCCCTGATTTGCTTTTCATCTTTGGCATTTGGGTGTATATAAAAGTGTACTGTTATTTTTTCACCTTTGGTGCAAGGAACAGAAACATCCGTTTCCCTTCCAGTTTTGGCAACTGTTCTACTTTTGCCACGTCTTCCAACGCTTGGGCAAATTTAAGCAAAAGTAACTCGCCACGCTCTTTGAAGACAATTGTCCGGCCAACAAAGTGCACATACGCCTTCACTTTCGCACCTTCACCCAGGAACTCACGGGCATGTTTCAGCTTGAATTCGAAATCGTGGTCATCGGTGTTAGGACCGAACCTGATTTCCTTCATCACCACCTTGGTGGTTTTAGCCTTCATTTCCCGCTGCTTCTTCTTTTGCTCGTATTTGAATTTTGAATAATCAATAATACGGCAAACGGGCGGATCTGCCTTGGGCGATATCTCTACCAAGTCCAGGTTCTGCTCTGTGGCAAGACGGCGGGCTTGGTCTATGCTGTATACACCGGGCTCCACGTTCTCACCTACCACCCGCACGTCGCGGACGCCGGTGATGCGCTGATTGATACGATAAGGTTCTTCGACCTTGCCACGTGGCACGTAGCGTCTGTTATTCGTAGAAATAGTTGTACCTCCTAAAAGTTTAAGGTTTCACAATCAGGGTGCGAATATCGCGCTTATCCCTGTAAAATAAAAGTATTTTTCTAATATTTTAACTAAGCATCTCGGCTAGCACCGCTTTGAAGTTGTCTACGAAGGCATCTACGCGCAACGTACCCATGTCTCCCAAGCCGTGTTTCCGCACCGAAACAATCTCGTTTTCCTGCTCCTTCTCCCCTACAATGATCATGTACGGCACTTTGCTCACCTCGGCATCGCGTATCTTACGGCCGATTTTTTCATCACGGGTATCAATGTATCCTCTGATGTCCTGCTCGGCTAGTTGCGCGTTCACCTGGTGGGCATAGTCATGGTATTTCTCAGAAATAGGCAGAATAGCTACCTGGTCTGGGCTAAGCCACAGCGGGAAGTTACCGCCGCAGTGCTCAATCAGAACCGCTACAAAACGCTCCAGAGAACCAAAAGGTGCCCGGTGAATCATGACCGGACGGTGCTTCTCGTTATCGGCGCCAATGTATTCCAGTTCAAAGCGGTTGGGCAGGTTGTAGTCTACCTGAATGGTTCCTAACTGCCACTTACGGCCCAACGCATCACGTACCATGAAGTCCAGCTTAGGCCCGTAAAACGCAGCTTCGCCTAGTTCGGTTACAGTAGGCAAGCCTTTTTCAGTGGCGGCCTCAATGATCTCCCGCTCTGCTTTCTCCCAAAGTTCATCTGAACCAATATACTTGCCTTTGTTCTCAGGGTCACGCAAAGAAATCTGGGCGGTATAGTTATCAAAGCCTAGCGCTTTGAACACATATAGTACCAAGTCAATTACTTTGGTAAACTCCTCTTTTACCTGGTCTGGACGGCAGAAGATGTGCGCATCATCCTGGGTAAAGCCCCGCACGCGGGTTAAGCCGTGCAATTCGCCACTTTGCTCATACCGGTACACTGTTCCGAACTCAGCTAAACGCACCGGCAGTTCTTTGTAAGAGCGCGGACGGGTTTTGTAGATTTCGCAGTGATGTGGGCAGTTCATGGGCTTCAGCAGGAACTCCTCGTTTTCATTGGGCGTCTTGATGGGCTGGAACGAATCTGCCCCGTATTTCTCATAATGGCCCGAGGTCACGTACAGTTCTTTAGAACCGATGTGCGGCGTTACTACCGGCTGATAACCGGCTTTCATCTGGGCTTTGCGCATGAATTGCTCCAGGCGCTCGCGCAGCAAGGTGCCTTTGGGTAACCAAAGCGGCAAGCCCATGCCCACTTTCTCAGAGAAAGCGAATAGCTCCATTTCCTTGCCCAACTTGCGGTGGTCGCGGCGTTTGGCTTCCTCCAGGCGCTCCAGGTACTCGGTGAGTTCTTTCTGCTTGGGGAACGTGATGGCATACACGCGGGTCAACTGCTTGCTCTTCTCGTCACCGCGCCAGTAGGCACCGGCCACGTTCATGAGTTTGGCGGCTTTGATGAAACCAGTATTAGGAATGTGCGGCCCGCGGCAAAGGTCAGTGAAGTTCCCTTGGGTATAGAACGTGATGGAACCGTCTTCCAGCCTCTCCAGCAAATCTAATTTATACGGGTCGTTTTTCTCCGTGAAATAAGCGATGGCATCGGCTTTGCTGACCGGCTTGCGCACGTATTCACTTTTCTGACGAGCCAGTTCCAGCATTTTCTGCTCAATGGCCGGGAAGTCTTCCTGGGATAGGTTTCTGTCATCACCCAGATCTATGTCATAGTAGAACCCGTTTTCAATGGCGGGGCCAATACCTAACTTAACACCCGGATAAAGCGCCTCCAGGGCCTCAGCCATCAAGTGCGCCGAAGAGTGCCAGTAAGTTGCTTTGCCTTCGTCATCGTTCCAGGTCAATAACTGAATGGAAGCGTTCTCAGTGATAGGACGTGTTAGATCCCACACCTGGCCGTTCACTTTCACGGCCAACACGTTGCGGGCTAAGCCTTCACTAATGGAGGCGGCAATCTCAATTCCGGTTACTCCCTCCTGGTATTCACGGACCGAACCGTCTGGTAAGGTAATGTTGATCATATATAAAGAAATAAACTTCTTCGTTTTAGTCTAGTTTTCGGCAAAATAGCTAAAAAACAGATACGGAACTCAATGTATCTACCATGGGCTTTGGCCGCACGGGTCTATTGATACGTTGCAAAGCTACACTATAGCGCCGGTTCTCTGGATATTTTCTGATTAAATAAACATAGTGCGGGCGGGCGGCAGCTTTTTGGCCCGTCCATTCCAGGCAGGTAGCCAGAATCCAACGGTTATGTTCGGTGAGCCGAAGGCCCAACTCCTGGGCTTTCAGCAACTGGGGCAAGGCGGTGCTGTACTGCCTTTTCTTGTACCAGGCCTCGCCTAACCCCGCGTACCCCTCCGCCTTTTCCGGCTCTAAGTTGATAGATTTTGCAAAGCAGGCAATGGCCGTGTCGGTTAAGTTGCGGTTAAGATAGTATTGGCCCAACTGCTGCCACCAGAAACCGTCATTGGGTTGTTTCTTCACTCCTACTTGCACCATGGGAATGGCGAAGTCATACAGTTTACGGGCCGTGTAGATGGCACTTAGTTCCCGGAAGGCCGGCAGGAAGGTAGAATCGCGTACCAAGGCCCGGTTCAGGTTGAAAATAGCGCGGGTGGTATCATGCGTACCGGCCTGGGCTTTGGCAAGCAGCACATAGTATTTGGCCTCGCCGGGGCTCAACCTGATCGCTTTGCTGCTATGGCGCAGGGCGCGGTCATATTGTTTCAAGCCCACGTAAGTCTCTGCCAAGATAGCCTCTGATTCTGGCGCATAGAAATTGAAGGCATCGGCTTGCATCATCATTTTCATGGCTTCCTGGTACTGCTGCTTACCGGTTAAAATCTTGGCCTGCCAAAAATACGCTTCACCCAAAGAAGGGTCTAAGGCAATGGCCGTGGTAAGATCTTTGATGGCCGGTTGCGTTTTATCCAGCGTCAGGTACAGCTTCGCCCGTTTCACATACCATTCGGGGTGCGAATTCTGCTGCTCCAGGGCGTTGGTGAGTTCGTTTATCTGGGTAGGAATGCTGCTGTCTACCCGCGTGGGGTTAAACATTCTCTCTTCTGGTGTTTTCTGGGAACAGGCAGAAAGGAAAACAATGCCCAAACCTAAAAGCCAAAAAGAAAAACGCATGCCCGTGAAAAGATATGAAAAAAGATAACAAGGCGAAGGTACCATTTACCGCTAAGTTCTGCTCTGTTTTAACCCTGATTTTGTAAAAACAGCTTTTAACCTTATGGGTTTACCGCCACAGACAACCGCAGGCCCCACAAAGGCGCCTCCAGGTCCCGGTACGTGATCCGGTGCACCAGATCTACCCGCAGTATTTGAAAAATGTTCTTAAAGCCCACATTCACCTCGGCGTACGGGTCTTTTCCCAGGCTCTGGAAGTTCATGTTCTCTGCGGAGGTATCGGTTTGGGCTGGTTTGTTTTTGTCTGTTAACCTACCATACAGCACTGCGCCCCCGGCCACAAGCAGCAATTTGGTTTTCTTCAGAAGCGGCAGCCGATTGGTGATGGAAAATGCTCCCTCAAAATGATGATCATACCGCAACGAGACATACTCATCGGTGGCGAAAGAGAAGAAGGGCATGAGGTTATAGCCTTGCAGAATGAAGAAAGGCGTCTCGTTCCCGATGGGGACTTGCAGCAACGGTAACGGTACTTTGGTGAAGGTTTTTCCGGCTTTGAGGTAGTACCGCCCATACCCGAAAATGCCCGCCCGTACCCGCTGTTCTACAGACAGAGCCACCTCCTGGTAGGTTAAATCAGAATTCATCAATCCGCTTATTCCCGCTGAGACCTCCAGCCCAATGATGGGAGCATTGGAATTGGAGATCGGGATTTTCTCGTAGTGCCTTATCAGCATTTTCTGGTCTGCGGAGAAACGTAAACTCAGCGACACATCTGTGGTACTGAAGCCCGCAAATTTGGAATCGTCTTTGCCGCCACTTAAAGGTTGGGAATCAAAAACCGGCCGGTAATTGGTGCGCCTGAATGTGACACGCTGCCGGAAAGAAGGAAACCATTCCCGTTCGGCCCAAAGCTGTATACGCTCCTGCTGGTAGGGGAAATTCATCTGCCCCCATCTGAACGAGGAGAAAAACAGGCTGTTGAGTTGGGCGTTGTTCAAATCCATGGCCGCTGGTCCCACATCGTTCAGGTAGCTTACGCCCCATTCGGTCCATTGCTGCCGGTTTGCCACGTACCTGATGTTGAACAGGCTTTTAAAAGACTCGTCCCTGGTGCCGTACCCCACGTAGCCGTTCAAGATCCAATTAGGATGGAACTCCGGGGTGGTGCGGCCGCCGAACTGAAACCGGTGGCCTTCTACTTTATTGTACACATACGTGCCGAACACAGGACCCCATTCAAACTTGTCATTGAGCGGCAAATGGCCTTCCACCACTACCCTGATCAGTTTCACGGCACTTTGGATCTCGGGCAGTTTGTTTATTTGGGCAATAGACGCCACTCGCTTCAGTTCCTCAGGAGAAAATTCCTGCGGACGAACCGCTTGCCAGTACTCCTCTTTGTACTTCAGCGCCGAGTCGCTGATCTGGTGCGTCATGTCAAAGAATTCTTCGGGCTTGGGCTGGCCCACCACCAGATCTGTGTAGGTAGTCACGGTTTCTACAAACAGCCGGACGTCAGAACCGGGCAAGCCCGTGATCTGGAATTTGCGCTTGCTGGACAAAGGCAGGATGGACGGGTTCTGCTCATCCCAGGTCTGCACAATCTGTAGATCCCTCACAAAGTTCAGGGCTACGTCTTTGTTCAGCTTCAACTCAATGCGGCGCAGCGAAAAGGAGTGATCGGCAATCCACATGGTGCCTTCAAACGTGAGATCCTGTGACCGTTTGGGAAGAATTCTGATGCGGTACACTTTTCCGCTGGCAGTCTCTATGCTATCCTCCAGGTCATAGTCATAATAATTGGCCCACTGGTTGGCGATAGGACTCACGAAATCTTTGTCAAACATGCGCATCCAGTTCTGGTTGAGCGAAAAGTGTTCGGCCTGGGCATTCAATAACTGGGCTATCTGGCTCTCGCGCTCAATGCCCACCCCTACCACTTTACTGGCCTTCAGAATCTCTTTCGATTTCTGGGGATTCTGGCTGAAGTAGGTTTCCTTGATGGTTTCTGACTGGAAAATAGGCAGGGAAGCCGTTCTGGAAGGCGCATCACTAATGGTAAGGCTATCCAGGTAAGGAGCGTATCGTTTAGAGAAACCTTTCTTTTTGTCTTTGGCTTCCCGCTCCAGAATGCTGCCTTTCATTAACGTATAGGTCCCGAATTGAATGGCTGCTTGGTTTTCTGGCAGATACAGGTGTTTGTTTCGGGCGGCGGCTCTTACAATTTTATACGCCGGATTTTCTCTGGGCCTGACTACAATTTCCTGAATGGCGTAACTCTGGCGCACCAATGCCACTCCCCCGTTCTTCTGGAGCTCACTCACGGTTTCTATAACGGGCGCATAGCCCAGCAACGTAAACGTGACCGTGTCTGCAGGCGTGTATTTCCGGATGACGTACTGCCCTGCCTCATCTGTAAACGAAGGGATCTTAGCCGACTGCACATGCACGGTGACATAATCAAGCGGTTTGTGGCTTTCTGCGTCTGTAACCTTTCCTGTTACAGGAGTGGTCTGGGCATAAGCCACCCTTACACTCATGAACAGGAGAATATAGAACAGGAAATTTCTCACCTTATTGGGTTTATTTCTCTAATATAATGAATATGTTAAGTATCCTATGTAACAAGTGCGCTCTAAATCAGGGATTTTGCGTTTACCATGCAAAAACGGCAAAGCACTCTTTAAACAGGTATTCCTCCATAGACAACCAGTTAGAGAAAACCCCTACGCGGGACCTATTTTTCAACTGTTTTCTTTAAAATAGCCTGTAAATGAAAAGGTCTTGTATGCGAGGAGGCACCCAAAATGGGTGCCTCCTCGCATACAAGACCTTACCTGTAGGTTACGGGATTTATGCTCTTACTTTGAGTACTTCCTGCAACAGCACTTTACATCTTCGGCTCAGTTCCAAGTCTTCTGTGGTGATCAACTTCTGATCCAGGGCTTTTTGCAAGGTACTCACGCAGTCACTTGTCAGGTCTACCTCGCGTTGCACCCGGGCCAGATCATAGTAGTACAACATGTTGGAGGGATCCAGCTCAATGGCTTTGATAAACGCGTTAATGGCCATTTCATTAGTGGAGGTAGGCAACGGAAGCTGGGTGAGAAGTTTGTTTGCAGATCTTTCGGCAAAAGAAAGATTGGCTACTTTATACGCCCATCTGCCCATCAAATGCCAGGCACCAGCATGGTTGCTGTTTTGGGTTAAAGCTTGGTCTAAGTACGTTTTGATCTGATTGAGTTGCACCATCCGGTCTTTGATGGCTACGGTCTGGCAGAGGTTGCTCAGGGAAAGAGCCATGGCGTAATTAGACTCGGCAGAAAGACTGTCTATTTCCAGGGCCTTTTGGGCAAACCCGAAGGCTTTCTGATAATATAGACTTTTGTGGGTATCGTCTGGAAACCGGTTGCCGATACGACCGCAGACAATGCTGGCTTTGGTCAAAGCCTCTTGCTGGTCAGGTTCATCTGCCAGCAGCAGTTCATATTTTTCTAAGGCTTCAGCGTCCTTGTATTCACGAAATAATTGGTTTGCCTCCCACAAGAGTTTTTCCGAACCTAAGCCGCCCGCCAGGGCCGCCAGGTTCGGAAAACTTATGAGAGTCAACACTAAAAGCATCAGTCTAAATGTTCTGCGCATACTCCCCGGTTAATCTGTTTAGTCCAACGTACGGGTAATCTACGAAAACAACTTAGAAATTCCTAAAATAGGTTTAACTGTTTTTTAGGCGTTTTAGCTGGTACCGCCAGATCCCCGATTTGTTCCTTTTCTACGGGCAGATCTAGTTCTGGGTTTAATGTTTCTATATCAAGTAACACCTCATCTCCTGTTGAGAATGAAGCAGTTGCAGATTGCACTATCTTGGGTTCTACTTTGACAGCCTTTACTTGTTTAGGCACAATTTTAGCCTTTGCCAGCTCAACTTCTTCCTCTTTTTGGATGTTTACCCCCAAGATTTTATAGTAGTTGAGCTTGTTACCCATGGCCCGCCAGCCTTTCACGTCAATGAAGTCATTGAGCAACAGGTTTTCGGTCTCTTTTTCAGATTTCTTGTCGCGAAGGAACTTGATTTCAGCCTTAGGCTCCGGGTGCACCGATACGGCCAACAACTTAGATCCCTTGGTTTCACTGATGAAGATGAACCGCTTGTTCAGCGTACTGGTCTCCACTACAAAGCGCTTCACGTAGGTCACCTTGGTTTCTCCCTCGGTGTACACGGCAGAGATTACCAGTTCCGGAGAGAACTTATGGATCACCTCAATGTTAGGCACGTCATAGTGGTTGGAGACATCAAAGGAGGTCAGTTCATAGGAACCGTCCTTGAAGATCACCAGAATGGAATCATCGGTGTTGAAGGACCCTAAGTAGCGACCGCGGTTCTCGGTGTTCAGACGCCCGATCACCTCATCATAGTAGATTTCGCGTCCGCCACGGGTAGATTCTCCCAGGGCTTTCTGCGTTACCTTCTTGATGGGGTGCTTCGTCACGATGTTCCCTTGTGAGCCTTTGCCTTTAATGAGCAGTTCGGCAAAATCAAAGTCAAACTGTTTCACTCTGGCGGTACTGGCCGGTTGCAACGTGATGCTCACCAACTCAGATTCTGAGTTAGGGTTCGCGGTTAAGTACACCACCTTGGAGTTTTTCTCGCCTTTGGTGAGGTCATACTCTTTGTCACGAGTGATAGAGGTCACGGCAAAGCGTTTGGCAAACGAGATGCTGGTTTTACCATCTACGTAGATCATGTTGTAGACCATGTGCTCATCATTCTTGTTGTACACGCCAACATAGATGATGTCTTTGCCCATGAAGATCTTATCGCTGATGCGGGACACCATGAACTTGCCGTCTTTCCGGATAGCGATGATGTCGTCCATGTCAGAACAGTCGCACACGAACTCGTCTTTCTTCAAGCCATAGCCCACGAAGCCGTCTTTGCGGTTCACGTAAAGCTTCTGGTTGGCCACCGCCACTTTTTGGGCAGACACCACGTCAAAAGTTCTGATCTGCGTTTTACGCTCTTTGCCTTTGCCGTATTTGGCCAAAAGACCCTCAAAATAGCTGATGGCGTAACGCACCAGGTTCGCTAAGTGATCAGCTACCTCGGCCATTTCGGCTTCCAGCTTTTTGATGTACTCGTCGGCTTTGAAAGAATCAAACTTAGAGATTCGCTTGATTTTGATCTCGGTCAGACGGATGATGTCATCCTGCGTTACCTCGCGGCGCAGCAAGGGTTTGTGCGGCTCCAAGCCTTTGTCAATGGCTTCCAGCACAGCTTCCCAGGTCTCGCACTCCTCAATGTCGCGGTAGATGCGGTTTTCAATGAAGATCTTCTCCAACGAGGAGTTGTGCCATCTGTCTTCCAGTTCCGCCAGCTTAATCTCCAGCTCGCGCTCTAGTAAGCGAACGGTTTTGGCAGTGGACATGCGCAGCAACTCATCTACGTTCAGGAAACGAGGCTTGTCTTCAATGATCACGCAGGTGTTGGGCGAAATAGAGATCTCGCAATCGGTGAAGGCGTACAGCGCGTCAATGGTCAGGTCAGGCGAAATCCCGGGCGGGATGTGCACCTGAATCTCCACTTCAGCGGCCGTGTTGTCTACAACCTTCTTGATCTTGATCTTGTTGTTCTCGCTGGCCTTTACAATGGAGTCCATTAAGGCCGTGGTAGTGGTACCATACGGCACGTCACGGATGATGAGCAGCGATTTATCTACTTTCTCAATAGTAGCCCGTAAACGGATTTTGCCGCCCCTGCCCCCACCGTTGTAATTGGTGAAGTCAGCCAGACCACCCGTAGGGAAGTCAGGAAGCAAGGTAGTCTTGCGGCCTTTCAAAACGTCAATAGAACCTTTGATCAGCTCCCGGAAGTTGTGGGGCATGATCTTGGTAGACAAGCCCACGGCAATCCCTTCCACACCCTGCGCCAACAACAGCGGAAATTTCACTGGCAACGTTACCGGCTCATTTTTACGACCATCGTAGCTCAACTGCCATTCAGTTGTCTGGGCGTTGAACACCACATCCAGAGCAAACTTGGTGAGACGCGCCTCAATGTAACGAGGGGCCGCCGCGCTGTCTCCGGTGCGTACATCGCCCCAGTTACCCTGGGTTTCAATGAGTAAATCTTTCTGCCCTAGGTTCACGATGGCGTCTCCAATAGATGCGTCACCGTGCGGGTGGTACTGCATGGTCTGGCCAATCACGTTCGCCACTTTGTTGAAACGACCATCGTCCATTTCTTTCATGGCGTGCATGATGCGGCGCTGCACTGGCTTGAAGCCATCTTCCAGGGCAGGCACGGCCCGCTCCAGAATCACATAGGAGGCGTAGTCCAGAAACCAGTTTTCGTACAGTCCGGAAACAGAGCTGATCTCATGGATGGTCTCCTCGCCTTCCAGTTGCGCGTCCAGTTCCAGGTTGTTTTCGTTTTCCAATTCTTCGTTAAGCATAAACCTCCTCTACTATATCTTTCTCTATTTTGAGATTCTCAATGATAAACTGCTGACGCTCCGGCGTGTTCTTACCCATGAAGTAAGACAACACCTTCTGAATGTTCTGTTCGGTCTTGCCCATGATTACTGGCTCTAGGCGGATATTCTCACCGATGAACTTCCCGAATTCTTCGGGCGAGATCTCTCCCAAACCTTTGAAGCGGGTGATCTCTGGGTTCTTGCCCAGCTTGCGCATGGCGTTCTGCTTCTCCTGCTCATTATAGCAGTAGATGGTTTCTTTCTTGTTCCGTACGCGGAAGAGCGGCGTCTCCAGGATGTACAAGTGACCATTTTTGACCAGATCTGGGAAAAACTGCAGGAAAAACGTCATGAGCAGCAGGCGGATGTGCATTCCGTCTACGTCGGCATCTGTGGCGACTACCACGCGGTTGTAGCGCAGGCCTTCCAAGCCTTCCTCAATGTTGAGGGCGTGTTGCAGCAAGTTGAACTCTTCGTTTTCGTACACGATCTTCTTCTTCAACCCGAAGCAGTTCAAGGGCTTTCCTCTCAGGGAGAAAACCGCCTCTAACTCCACATTTCTGGACTTGGTGATGGAACCGGAAGCCGAGTCCCCCTCCGTAATAAACAAAGTAGTCAACGCCTCTTTCTCCAGTTCTTTGCTTTCCCCGAAGTGGAAGCGGCAGTCACGTAATTTCTTGTTGTGCAGGTTCGCTTTCTTCGCGCGTTGGTTAGCCAGTTTCTTGATGCCGGCCATGTCCTTGCGCTCGCGCTCGCTTTGCTCAATTCGCTTGCGCAGCGCATCGGCAACGGTTGGGTTTTTGTGCAGGTAGTTGTCCAGGTGCTCCTTCACGAAGTCGTTCACGAAGTTACGCACGGTTGGTCCGTCTGGCCCCACGTTGATGGAACCCAACTTGGTTTTGGTCTGACTTTCGAAAACCGGCTCCTGAACGCGAATGGCAATGGCGCCTACAATAGAGCCTCTGATATCAGTGGCATCGTAGTCTTTCTTATAGAACTCGCGCACGGTTTTGACTACCGCTTCCCTGAAAGCCGCTAAGTGCGTACCGCCTTGGGTGGTGTACTGGCCGTTCACGAAGGAATAGTATTCTTCACCGTAGTCGTTGCCGTGGGTTAAGGCCAACTCAATATCCTCTCCTTTCAGGTGGATGATGGGGTAGCGCATAGTTTCCTCGGCAATCTTGCGGCTCAGCAGGTCTCTCAGGCCATTCTCAGACAAATACTTTTGTCCGTTAAAATGGATGGTTAAGCCAGCATTGAGGTACACATAATTCCAGATCTGGTTTTCCAGGAACTCCGGAATGAAGTGGTAGTTTTTGAAAATGGTATCATCGGGTACAAAGATGGTGGTGGTACCGTTGCGCTGGTTAGAATCCTGCAGCGGTTCATCATTCACCAACTCGCCGCGCTCAAACTCGGCCACCTTGGTTTTACCGTCCCGCACCGACTGGATTCTGAAGCTGGAGGACAATGCGTTTACCGCCTTAGTACCCACCCCGTTCAGACCCACCGATTTCTGGAAGGCGCGGCTGTCATACTTACCACCGGTGTTGATCTTGCTCACGCAGTCGATCACCTTGCCCAGCGGAATGCCGCGGCCGTAGTCACGCACCACTACTTTGTGGTCTGAAATCTTTACTTCAATGGTGCGACCATGCCCCATCATGTGCTCATCAATGGAGTTGTCAATCACCTCTTTTACAAGAATGTATATCCCATCATCGGGAGAGGAGCCGTCGCCCAGCTTGCCAATGTACATACCCGGGCGCAGCCGGATGTGTTCACGCCAGTCAAGGGAACGTATACTATCCTCGTTGTAGGTTACATCAGTTTGCTCAGCCATACAGAAGGTAAGGGTTTAGTAGAATTAGGTAAAATTAAAATAAATTTTGCGTGTACTTTGATTTAAAACCCTGCCAGGGCAATTTTAATCCAGAAAGCCCTCGTATAATTACCGTAAATGACTCTGCTTAAAGCCTTGCCAAAAGAAAGGTTTTCTGTTTCTATGTAACCAAATATAGGACTTCGCAGTTCATTCAATAAGCCTTATTTTGCCGTTATTTTTAGCATTTCTAAGATATTCTGATAATCAGGAACTTATAAATACTAATATTATTAGTAAATCAATACACATCAAATTTATGATAACTAGCGCCTTACGCCCATGGAAATAAAACTACCTAGCTATTTCAAGTACACGGTCATTCTTTTGGGGCTGTATCTGCTACTCCACTTCCTTCAGACGTTCAGTCCGGTTCTTATTCCCATTTGCTTTGCGGCTTTGTTTTCTTTGCTGCTGTTGCCCATGGCCAGAGGATTGGAGAAAAAGTTGCCTAGATCGGTGTCCATCGTCATCTCGCTGGTGATAGTCATTGTGTTGCTGGGTTTGGTGGTCTGGTTTCTCTCTTCCCAGATTGGCAACTTCTCATCAGAACTTGGCGAAATTAACAGCAAGCTCTCGTTGCTGTTGTCCAAGTTCCAGACCTTTCTGTTTGAACGGTTCGGGATAAAGCCAACCAACAAAGCAGAGTTCATGCAGAAGGCCTTGGGGAATGTGACGCAGACCGGGACCGCTTTTTTAGGCAGTACCATCTCGCTTACCACCGGGGCGCTTACGGTGCTGTCGCTTATTCCTATCTACATCTTCTGTATGCTGTATTACCGTGACCACCTGCGCCAATTCATGTTTCAGTTCATCACCAGAGACCGGCGGGAACCGTTAATGGAAACTATTGACAACATTCAGCGCGTGGTGCAGGGCTACCTTTCCGGACTTTTGATTGTGATTGTGGTGGTCTCCGTGCTTAATTCAATCGGGTTGCTGATCATGGGCGTAGAATATGCCATTTTCTTTGGGGTGATGGCCTCCATCCTGACCATTATCCCTTACATAGGCATTTTGATTGGGGCCATGTTCCCAGCGCTGTTTGTTTTGGTGAACACCGGTTCGCCAGCTCAAATGCTCATTGTAATTGGGATCTTCGCCTTTGTGCAGTTCCTGGAAGGAAACTTTATTACGCCGTATGTGGTAGGCTCCAAAGTAAGTATTAATCCGTTCGCGGCCATTGTGGCTCTGATCTTGGGCGGCGAAATCTGGGGGGCACCGGGCATGATTCTTTCTATTCCCATCATCGCAATTCTGAAGGTCATCTTTGATGCCTATGAACCGCTGCATCCTTTCGGCTTCCTGCTGAATGACGTCAACAACGGACCTGAGGAAAACAGGCTTTTGAAAAGACTCAAAAGCAGGACTAACCAATTGAAAGGTCCTCAATAAGAGCTGTTTTACAGAAAACAGCCTCAAAACGAAGTAACTAAAATGGTTGGTTCAAAGTAAAATTTAGGTAATGGGCAATTTTAAATATGATTCAATTGCCCCTTTAATTTATTGCATCAACTAACCTTAAAGTAAAACTATGGAAAACGATAACAGCAAAGCCGTTAAAGCCTTGAATGATCTGGTGGAAACGGCTCGTGACGGTAAAAAAGGCTTTGAAACCGCTGCCGAAGCGGTAGATAATCCTCAACTGAAGTCTGAGTTTGAGCGTTTCGCACAACAGCGTGCTACTTTTCTAGGTGAGCTGGAAAGTGCCGCCCAACAATTAGGCGGAAGCATTCAGGAAACCACCACTGTTGAAGGGGTAGCCCTGCAAGCAGCGGGAGCCGTGCACCGGGGCTGGATTAACTTAAAGGCCGCCATAAGCGCAAATGACAGCAAAGCCATTCTGAGCGAATGTGAAAACGGCGATGAAGCAGCCTTGAAAGCCTATGACAACGCGCTGCATACCCAAGGCATTCCGGTGGAAATCTTGACTCTCATTCAACGACAGAAGCAGGAAATTGAGGCTGCCAAACAAATGATTATTTCCCTGAAGCAAAATCTTTAGCAAAGAATTAATTCAAAGGAAAGCAGCCTTTGGGGCTGCTTTTTTTATTGCTGCCTATATTTAAGGTAGTACAAAGTGGCTGATGAAACGATATTGCCTAACTTATGGTTCTAATAAGGTTAGCACTTCAAAACTATCATCCACTTTAACTAGCGCGCGTGTACGCCATAATAGATATAGAGACTACCGGTGGGCAACCCTCAGAAGACCGCATCACGGAGATCGCGATTTTCATTCATGACGGCAACCAGGTAGTAGACAAGTTTCACAGCCTCATCAATCCGGGTAGGCCTATTCCCTATTTCATCTCGCAATTAACCGGTATTACAGATGAGATGGTTAAAGACGCGCCTAAATTCCATGAGGTGGCCAAGCAGATTGTGCAGATTACCGAGGGTAATGTGTTTGTGGCCCATAACGTGCGCTTTGATTATTCCTTCGTGAAGAAGGAGTTTGCTGATCTGGGTTTTACCTTTCAGCGCAAGACCTTATGCACCGTACGCTTGAGCCGCAAACTGATGCCGGGGCTCCCCTCCTACAGCCTGGGCAAACTCTGCAAGAGCATAGACATACCGCTGCAAATGCGTCACCGCGCCATTGGTGATGCCGAAGCCACCGCTGTGCTTTTTGACCGTTTATTGAAAATTGATGAGAAAAAGGTCAACGACTCTCAGGACGACAAACTGCTGGAAACTTCCTCCATTTCAAAGGAAATAAAAACCTCTTTGCTGCCCCCGGCCATTTCCAGAGACATGGTAGATGCGCTTCCGCTGGAAGCCGGGGTGTACTATTTTCATGACGAAGAAGGCCAGATCATCTATGTAGGCAAAAGTAAAAGCATCCGGAAACGGATTATCCAGCACTTCAGCATTGATTTCAAGAGCAAGAAATCCCTTGAGTTTAAGAACCGGATTACCAGCATCACCTATGAACTGACGGGCAGCGAATTGGTGGCTTTACTATTTGAATCTGACGAGATCAAGAAACGCAAACCCTTCTACAACCGCGCGCAACGCCGAAGCGTGTACCACTCGGGTATCTACTCCTATTACGACCAAGATGGTTATCTGCGGCTCACGTTCCAGAAAGCGAAGACCGAAGTTCCGCCGCTCTTGACCATGTCTAACCAGTTTCAGGCGAAGAACTTTCTTTACAACCGGGTAGCCAAGTACAACCTCTGCCAGAAAATGTGCGACCTGTATAAATCCAGCGGGCCCTGCTTTGACTATCAGGTGCACCAGTGCAAGGGAGCCTGCGTGGGCAAAGAATCGCCGGAAGACTACAATCAACGGGTTATTGAATCCATTGACGCCTTTAAATATGACTATGACACTTTCGTGATTATAGGCAAAGGTCGCAGCGCAGAGGAGAAATCTGTAGTGGTAGTTGACAACGGCAGGTACCTGGGTTTCGGGTATTTTGATGAGACGTTCAGTGCCAGTTCTTTGGAAGATTTCAGAGGTGTCATTAAGTATTACAATGACAACAAAGACACCCAGCAGATTATAAGAGGCTACATGCGCACCAAACACCAGGACAAAGTGCTGGTGTTTTCCTCAGACGTAGACGCCGCGCTTTAAGGCTGTTTTCTGAAAAGAACGTTAAAAGCGGGTTTAATGCAGGCGGTGCCGCAGGAGCCAACCGGCCCCGTTGAATTCCTGCGCGGCTGGGGTATATTTCTCCTGTTTGATCTTATGGTGCTTTTCATAGTCATTCCCGTCTTCTTCGTCCATCACCGTGATTTTCTTGCCGGTTAGTTGAAAGTTTGGCTCCACCACAAGCTTGTCGGTTCCTTCGCCGCCGTACCACTTCAGCTTGATTTTACTTTTTCCTTTCCCGGCTAGTACCAACGTGTCTTCCTCGCCTAAGCCGTAGAATGAAATACTGTTAGTTTCTGAGGGCAGAAAGATTTTCTGGTGAATGAGGACTTTCTGTAGTTCTTGGTTTACAGCCCATTGTTTCACCAGCACGCTCCCATCTTTTTGGAACTGAACTTCAAACCTATCTTTGGCATCTGTGCCGGGCAAAAGCACCTCTTTGTTCAGGAGTTTGTAGAAAGTGGCGGCTGCTTTTGGTAAATCATGACGCCGGGAGATCAGTTTGGAAGTAAACTCACGCGCAGACAAGTCCCTGATGTGGGCTGGCCACAGTTGGAGCGCTTGGGCGATCACCTCATCTGACAACTTTAGTTGAAGTTCCTGGGCGGCCTGGGTAAATTCCTCCTTGGTGGTGTACGCCAGAAGATACGCATCCATTTGGGAAGAACTTTTAATCAGCCCTTCCACATTCTTGCCTACAATAGTTTTGTCAAAACTTTGGTAATTAGGCTTAAAAACGCTGACCAGTTTGGTTAGAACGCCGTCGTTGAATTTAAAGAAAGCATGATCGCGGTCGCGCGGAATGGGCGCATATTGGGTAGTTGTTCCTTTCTCCGCCACTGCCCAGCGCCATTGGTCCTCTCTCCGGCTCCAATCACTCAGCCACATGTCAAACAACCGGGAGAGCAAATACTTTTTGGCATCTACCTGGTGCGCTGGGTTACTGAAGAACTGTTCAAAGGCTTTCTTGGAACTAACCACATCTTTTGGATTCCCGAAACTGGAAAGGTTCTCCCAATTTCCATCTGGCCGTTCTTCCAGCAAGGCCAGCATGTGCGCAAACTCTTTCCTGAACTCGCCTAAGGTCGGGTCATCTGCAATGTACACCAACCTGGGATTGGTATGGTACACTCCCGCCGCCGCGGCCAACGACGGAACAATAAAAGCTCCGTACGGATGAATGACACTGGTCTGGTCACGCATTAAGTTGGCGACAAACGTTTTCTGCAATCCTTTGGGCAAGGCTTTGGAAGGGTCTTTGTCAATGGAGCGCAAGACGTATTCATGCCCGGCCGCGTCTACCAACCTAAGGTTTTTAGTCTGGAAACTTCCGCCCTCCTTTAGAGGTGTTACGCCTCCTTTGAATTTACTTAACCAGAAATAAGGCACCTGAACGGGTTCCGCCCACACCTTTCGGTAATGCTTGCCCCACCAGAATCTATGGAAGGCACTCTTCAAATAGTGTTTACCGGCGGCTACGGTTACGGTTGAATCTGAGGGTAAGGCACTTACGTTTTCGGGGTGAAATAAAAGAAAAGCCAGCAGCCAGAGTAGTACGATTTTTAAAATGCGACGTTTTTTCCTGTAAAAGATGCTTTGTGCCATACGTGCGTATTTATACCCAAAAGCCAGCTTCTATGTTCGGCTACTATTCATCAGAATTTTGAAAAACGGCCAAAAAACGAAGACTTATTCCGGCTAAAAAGTGGAATATAACTTTTATGGTATACTTTCTGTATGGCAAATATTCAAACACTTTCTATGCGGAAACTACTGACTTTTTCTATCTCCGTTCTTTTAATGTCTTCGGGCTGTGCCCGGAAAGATTACTTTCAACAGTCAGCGTTGGTGGGTGCTGTGGAGCAGGAACGAAATGCCAAATGGGATTCTGCCACTGTGGTGGCGGGTAAGCACTATCAAAAAGGTTTTCTGCATAACATCTTCTGGGGCAAACATTACCGCCATGTTTGGGCCCAGCCGGTTACTCTGCCCGTACTGGACATCTCCCGAATGCATGGCGGACTTAGCCCCGAAAAAATGGGTGGAGGGTTCCAGACTACCAGCCTTACATTACAGAACGAGGAAGGAAAAGAGTACGCCTTGCGCTCCGTAGACAAAGACCCGAAAGAAATTCTGCCCAAACGTTTACGGAAAACTTTTCTTACCAATTGGCTGAGAGACCAGACCTCGGCTGCCCACCCGTATGGGGCCGCCGTTGTCTCTGTACTAGCCGGGGGCGCCCGTATTCCCCACAGCCATCCACGCTACGTGTATATTCCGAAAGACGAAAAGGGACTGGGCAAAAACTCTGCTGAGTTTCGGGACAAAGTATTTCTGCTGGAAGAAAAGTACGAAGGCAAAGCCGCTATCACCAGTTACTTGGGCAAAGCCAAAAACCTGGTTGATTCTGAGGAATTCCTCCAAAAGAGATTCTCCCAGCACTCGCACCTCCCCGACCAGTTGTCCTTCGCGAAAGCCCGTTTGTTCGATGTCCTGATTGGCGATTGGGACCGGCACGAAGGTCAGTGGCAATGGGCGGTGTATGACACCAACAACGTCACTACCTACACGCCGGTCCCCAAAGACCGGGACCAAGCCTTTTTCAAGTTCGATGACGGAGTAATCCCCTGGCTTTTCAGCCGAAAGTGGGCTCCTTTGAAGAAAATGAAGACTTTCCATGCCCGCGTTTCCTCGCCAGAAGGCTACTTGCAAAATGCCCAATTCATTGATGAACGCTGCTTAAACGAAGTGACCCTGGAGCAATGGCAACAATTGGCCGCACAGCTTCAGACCCAATTAACAGATAGTGTCATTGCCGCCGCGGTAGAAGCTTTACCCACCCAGGCGTATGCATTAACCGGTGAAGAAATCAAGCAGAAGCTCCGCTCCAGAAGAGAACAATTACCTGAGCTGGCCAGCGCGATTTACCGGAATCTAGCCAAAAAGGTACAAGTGGCCGGAACCGACCAAAAAGAGAAATTCATCATAGAACGCCTTCCCAATGGCGATACCCGAGTTCTGGTTTCTCAACTAGCCAGCAAAGACAAGGAAACTGCCCTGGTGGTTTTTGACCGTGTTTTCAAGAAAACAGACACCAAATCAATCACCCTGCACGGCCTAGCCGATGAAGACGAGTTTATTCTCACTGGCAAAGGGAAACGCGGCATTACCATCAACATCTATGGCGGCATGGGCGAAGATGACGTAAAAGACGACTCCTTTGTAGCCGGCTGGGGCAAGAAAACCCACGTCTATGATACCAAACAAGGCATTGCGGTAGAGAAAGGAAAAGAAACCAAGCTTAAGAAATCACATGATGTGAAAGTCCACGCTTTTGACCGAGAAGGGATTTGATGAGGAGATGTGGAGATGAGGAGATGTGGAGATTTGAAGGTGTGGGGATTTGGAGATGGGATAATGGGAAAGTCTTTATAGTTTTCTATGGCGCGGAAGTTACTTCCGTGCCTTTTCTTCTGAAGAGGATTCCTGTTTATAAAATAAAGTAGCAAGTCACGGAAGTAACTTCCGCGCCATTGTGTGCCTGCTTCCGCAATAACCCACACTCCAAAGACCTCGTAGTGTGCGCAGTTTCTACGAGTGTCTGCGCCAATGTCGTTTCAAGCTCATTTTAAGTGAAGCAGTGCAAAACACTATATTACATTAATCAAACTCCATATCTTCATATCTTCTCATCTTCAAATTTCAAAAAATCTCCTCATCTTCAAATCTTCAAATCCCCACCTCATCAAACCACCAGCTCTTTTACTTCCCGTTTCCACCAGCTGTTGTCGCGGGTTTGGCAGTCGCGGAGGAAGCCGTTTCTGGTTAGTATTTTTTCGGAGGCGGTGTTTCCGGTTTCGGTTTCGGCTATGACGGTGGAGATGTCTGGACGGTTGGCGCACCAGGTCAGTAAGGCTTCCAGAGCTTCGTGCATAATGCCCTGCTGCTGGTAATCGGGATAGGTGCCGTAACCGATTTCTACTTCGCCGGCTTCATCGGGTTCTCCCTTGAAGCACATATCTCCCACTAGGGTTTGCTCCTGCTTGAGTGTAATAACCCATAAAGTGTAGAAGTAAAACTCCCGGGCGTGGAAAGGAATTAAGCGCAGAAAATAGTTTTCCAGGGCGTCTGCCAGATCTGCTTCAATCTCTTTGGGCGTATGCTTCAAACCCAACTGCTTTTCTAGGGAGCCGTCATTGGCGGCATACAACTGCAACTGTACCTGCGTGAGCGGCTGAATGCGAAGGCGTTGGGTTTCAAGGTACATATTCTTCAGCGTTAATACCGGCTGAAAGATATTTATAAAATCGTTATTTTTTCCCTAATTGAATATCTTTCAGCATTTTAATTACAAATTCTTCGGTTCTGGAGAGGTACGGATTTTCTTTGCGCTTTTTGGCATCGTGTTTCCGGAGGTAATCTATCAGTTTGTCTTGCTTGAAGAGATTCACCACCTCGGGGTGGATGTAGTATTTGTTGCAAACGCTGGGCGTGTTCCCCAACTCCTGAGCCACCAACTTGGCCGCTTCCTTTACTGATTTTTCCTTGGAGATGCTTGGGTCTTCCTCCAGAATATGTTCCAGGCTTTCTACCATGAGCACGGTGCCGCCCCACGTTCTGAAATCCTTGGCTGTAAATTCCTCCGGACACAGGCTGCGCAGGTATTCGTTCACATCTCCAGATTCAATGGGCTGGCGGTTGCCGTCTTCGTCATAATACTGGAAAAGGTCGTAGCCCGGTATGTCCTGGCATTGCTTTACCAGACGCGCTAAACGCCGGTCTTTGATGCTGATTTCGTGTTTGATGCCCTTCTTGCCCACAAAGTCCAGCTTCAGGTGATCGCCCTCCACTTTCACGTGTCGGTCGCGTAGCGTGGTGAGCCCATATGACTTGTTTTCTTTCGCGTAGGCTTTATTCCCAATCCTGATAAAAGAGTTATCCAGCAGTTCTACCACAATGGCCAGAATCTTGCGCTTCTCCAATTTCTTCAGCCGGAGGTCTTTCTCCACCTGCTTCCTGATGCTGGGCAAAGCCTTCCCAAACGCAATCATCCGCCCGAATTTATTCAGGCTTCTCACCTCTTTCCATTGCGGATGGTAGATGTACTGTTTGCGGCCTTTGTCGTCACGGCCGGTTGCCTGTATGTGGCCGTTGGCCGATGGGCAAATCCAGACATTGGTCCAGGCCGGCGGAATCACCAATTTGTTTATGCGTTCCAGCACTTTCTCATCGGTGACAGGTTCTCCCTTCGCCGTAAAATAGGTGGCGGTTTTATCTTTCAGCTCCCGGGTAATGCCTGGTTTGGTGTCTGGGAAGTAACGCAAACCCGCCTGTTGGGCAGAAACGGTGGCATCGGCGTAGATGGCGTGTGGAGATAAGGGATTTTCCATTTTAGGTTCAATAGAGAAGTTTCACTCCTTAAACCCATCAGGAAGATAAAAGTTGTACGCCTTCTTTTCTGCCTGTTTTCTGGAAAGAAAGCGGAAAACAGCTTGACGTACGTAGCCGCCAATTGCAGCCAAGAACCGCAACTAATTGTAAGACTTTGTTCTTTTACCAAACTTCACGTAGAAGTGAATTTAAACCGATACACACCTATGTCTGCTAGATTCTTTACGCCGCTTTTCTCTTCTGTAAAACCAGCTTTTGCCACGCTCCTGCTGGTGTTTTCTGTATGGCTCACCGGTTGCACCGGAGATAAAAACGGCGACGCAGTTTTCTTTCCTTTAGAGAATGACTTGGAGTTGGGAAAGCAGGTTTCAGCGCAGGCAGACTCCGCGTATAAAAGCAAAGGCCAGTTGCTGAACCGAAATTCTTCCAACCCTAAAATACGGGCCGCCTACGCGCACTTGGATAAAATTGTGGAGCGGATTTTGGAATCTGGCCAGGTCACCTACAGCGAGGAATTCCCCTGGGATGTCAAGATCATTGATGACAAAAATGTCCAGAACGCTTTCGCCACCCCGGGCGGACACATCTACGTTTTCACCGGTTTAATAGACCATCTAGACAATGAGGACCAGTTGGCCGGGGTGTTGGGCCATGAAATTGCCCACGCAGACCAACGCCATTCCATTAAACAGCTCCAGAAACAATACGGTATCTCGGTTATTTCTAGGCTTATTCTGGGAAACGAATCTGGAAACGTGGAGCGCATTTTCACGCAGGTGGGCGGCCAATTGGTGGGTCTGAAATTCAGCCGTGACTTTGAACGGGAGGCAGATGAATACTCGGTTTTGTATTTAGGGGCCACTAACTTCTATGCCTGTGACGGCGCGGCCGGGTTCTTCCAGAAAATGCAAACACTTGAAAACCGAGGCTCGCAAATAGAATGGGCCAGCACCCACCCTGCTCCCGGTAATAGGGTGCAGGACATTCAGGCACAGGCGCGCCAACGCGGCTGCAAAACTGAGACGGCCTCAGATACGGGATTTCAGGAGTTCAAACGCAACTTAGGGCTCTAATCCGTATTTCTACTTATCTCTTTGTTATGCGTAAACAGCCTTGAAACGCAGGAACTTGTCACATGACCAACAACTTCAAACAAAATCTAAGTAAGGCCATTGAGTTTTCCAATGGCCAATTTGATTCAGTAGTACATAGAATCAGAAACCGATTTGGGCTCTACAAGCCTTTGCAGATAGTAGCCTACCGCAGCTACGGCACCGTGAACCGTCTGTACCTGAAAGGCCGCGTGCTGGCCAATAAAGGCATCACCTCAGCCGAAGACAATGACACGCTCCTGAAAAACCTGCTGAACATGTACCGAAGGTTTGAGAGCGATGAGGTGCCCAACGCGCAGTTACGCATTGTCCATCAAGGCCAGGAGTATACAGTTATCACCGACAAAGAAGGATATTTTGTCATCAATCTGGAGCCTAAAACGCCCCTGCTCCTGGATGATATATGGCACGAAATGGAGGTAGAACTGGTCAACGCCAATATCTCGTCCTTTGAGCCTGGCGTGAAAACCGAAGCCCACGTACTGGTCCCTCCGCCAGATGCGGAGTACGGCATCATCTCAGACATTGACGACACCATTGTGCTCACTTCGGCCACAGATATCATCAAGATGTCGCAGCAGACGTTCATGCACAATGCCCGCACCCGTCTGCCTTTTGCCGGCGTATCGGCGTTTTACCGCTCCCTGCAATTAGGCCGAAACGGCAAGCGCAACAACCCGTTTTTTTACGTGAGCAGCAGCCCCTGGAACATGTATGACCTGCTCCATGATTTTCTGGACATCAACGACATTCCAGCGGGTCCGCTCCTGCTCCGCGACTTTGGATTGCTGCAGAACAAGTTCTTCGGGGCAGACCACATGAGCCATAAATTCAAGGAGATCCAGAACATTCTGCTCACCTACCCGCACCTGAATTTCGTGCTCATTGGCGACAGTGGGCAGCAAGATGCCCCTATTTACAAAGAAGTGATTCAGCAATTCCCCGGCCGTATTATCTGCGTCTACATCAGAGATGTGGAACTGGAAGACCGCGCCAAACTCGTGACGACCATCTCAGAAGAACTCAAGGGAACGGTTGAAATGCTGCTGGTCAAAGACACCGAAGCCGCCGCCAAACACGCCGCCGAAACCGGGCTCATCTTCCATGAAGAGATCAAGAAAGTGGAAGAACAGAAAGAAATTGACAAAAGCGCCGCCGCCGGTACTCCCACCCAACAAGCCCCTGCCCCCATCAGCAAAGACACGAAGAAAAGGGGTTCTGAGTCTTGAGTTCTGAGTCCTGAGTTGGTAATGTTTATTTTGATTTTGCAGAAGAAGGCAATCGTGTGATCTGCCGGTGTAAACATCCCCCTTCGACCCTTCAAAGGGGGAGTCTCCGCTTTTGAGGGAAGAAGCCTATTACTACTTTCCCTCTTCCAGTCTTTCCCGAGCGCGCCTCGCTTTTGGCCCTAGTTAGACTTGAACTAAGCGCAAAGGATATCTCAGGCCGAAAGGGCAGTGCGCGAGGGGAAGACGGGGCCTCGCGGCCGTGAGCGCACGGAGGCAAACCATGCAACAATAAAGCATAAGGGCACCGCATCCACCCACCGCCACGCCAGCGACAGACAAACTGCATGCACCTACAACTAATTTATCTAATAAAATCGCTGAAACGAACTTACCAGTAGTATAATATTCCGCCCAGGGGCACTAAATCTTTCTTTTAACTAGAATGATCCGCTACAATCTTCCATTTCCCACCTATTTTCCGGAAAAGAAGCGTGAAATGCCCCTGCAAATCGCCAAGGGAGCGGTGGAGGTGCCACTTGCCTATCACAAAGCAGGCATCTTTGCTAAGTTTATCGGTCTTCAATAAGGTGAACGTCAGTTTACCCATGGACTCTGGAGTGGGGTAACCTCGGCGGTAATTTTGCAGCGTCTTTTCCCACCCGTAGGTAGGTCCGTTTTTTCCCAGAAACACCAATGAATCAGACTTCCAGTAGGGCTCCATGTACGCCTCCAGGTTTCCCTGGTTCCAGGCCTGGCTTTGCGCCGCCATTACTTCTTCAATCTCATTTCGCAGATTTCCGGTTTCCCGGGAAGCCCTACAACTTAGCAGCGTACAGAAGATCAGGAACAACAAGAGTTTAGGAAAGAGAGCTGTTTGTTTCATGCTAGAATTGAATCCATTTTTTGATGTAAGCACTTCCGCCCAGGCGGGTCATGTTACGGGCAATGTTACGGCGCCGGCGAAGCGTGTACCCCGATGGTTTGGCGGCGGAGTACCGGATGGGGTTGGGTAGTACCGCTGCCAACAAGGCCGCCTGGTTCTTGCTTACATTAATAGGTTCGGTTTTGAAATACTTTCTACTGGCGGCATGCACCCCAAAGATATGGTCGCCCATTTCGGCAATGTTCAGGTACACCTCCATGATGCGTTCCTTGCCCCACAGCAGCTCTATCAAGAAGGTGAAGTACATCTCCACTCCTTTCCGCAGGTAGCTGCGCCCGTGCCACAGAAATACATTCTTGGCTACCTGCTGACTAATGGTGCTGCCGCCCACAGTTTTCTTGCTGGACATGTTCCGCTGGAAGGCTTGTTTGATTGCTTTGAAGTCGAAACCGTTGTGGGTGAAAAACAACTGATCTTCAGACGCAATCACCGCCAAGGGCAAATTCGGGGACATGTCTTCCAGGTCTACAAACTGGTGCTGAATCTGATCTATCTTCTGGGTTTTGGGCGAAGGTTCTGAGCGTTTCAGGAGCATGTGCAGGGTCACGGGCGGGTCAAGCCAGCGGTAAGCCAACACCCACAGCACCGTTACCAGAAAAAGGGTAATACACAGCTTAAGGAAAAGCCAACGGGCATCTGCCCAGGTGAAAGGAACGGAAATCTGCTTTTTAGCCATGACGTAACCTAAGCTGCTGCAAAAATAAACATGCTCTACAGACAAAAATACAGAATTACTGGCAGCATGTAGAAAGCCTTCTTAAATTAGAATCTTTACGTACGTTTCTAAAAAACACGCATGAGTAGATTTTTACCTCTTTTTCCGTTGAACATAGTGGTGTTTCCGGGGGAAAAACTGAATCTCCATATTTTTGAACCCCGTTACCGGCAACTCATCATGGAATGCCAGACCAATGACACCACCTTCGGGATACCGGTTTATTTGGAGAATGGCCTGGGCGATTACGGCACCGAGATCAAGATCCTGAGTCTGGAAAAGAAATATCTGGGCGGTGAAATGGACATCAAAACCAAAGGCATTGGGGTGTTCAAAATTAAGGAATTTCAACGGCAGGTGCCGGGTAGGCTTTACTCAGGCGGTGAGATAGAGGACCTTCCGCTCATCAAAGACGAGAACCCTTTTCTACGAACCCAGATCCTGGAACTGTTGAAGCAACTGTACAGCGCCTTGGGTATTCAGACGCTCATGCTCAACTTGCCAGACAATTTCCAGTCGTATGACGTGGCGCACCATCTGGGTTTCTCAACCCAACAGGAATATGGGTTGTTGCAGTTAACCAAAGAAAGCGAACGGCTAGAGATTATCTTAGATCACCTGACCAAGATTCTACCGGTGGTGTTAGAGACCGAACGCCTTAAGGAACGGGTGAAACTCAACGGCCATTTCAAACACCTTATTCCGCCAAACTTTTAACCGGTAAGAAGAGTAAGTGTTACTACTGATTCAGCACTCCTATAAATGCTCTATATCATTGCCCTCTCAGTTCTCCTTGTCCTTACCGCCTGGTTTACCTGGGCGTATTTGCGAGAGCGGAAATACCGGAAAAAACCTTTTTATTCCTTAACCGAAATTGGGTGGCGCACCAATACACCTCCGTCAGTCCAGGAAAGAATCCACTCCATTGCCATGGTAGGAGACGTTGGCAGCAACGGTTCTCTACAGGACGATCTGCTCCTGCAAGCCATCCAGTCCTGGACCCTGGAAGCGGGTGAAAACAGCACCATTCTTCTTCTGGGAGATAATATCTACCCAGTCGGGTTGCCGCCGGTGGGGAGTTTCAGGTATGCCCAGGCCGAACAACGGCTAGAGAACCAATTAGCGCTTTTCAAAAACTACCAAGGCAAAGTCATCTACCTCAGTGGAAACCATGACTGGAACAAGGGTCGCAAAGATGGCTTTTCCTTTGTGCAACGCCAGGAAAATTACATCACAGAAAAGCTACAGGATAAAATGGCTTACCTGCCCCAGGGTGGTAGTTTAGGCCCTGTTACCTGGGAGATCAATGGGCAACTACTCATCATTGTCATCAATACCCAATGGTGGGTACAGGCGGGCTTTAAACCGCTGGAGCAGAGCCCTGGTAAGCCTTATAAAATCTCCAGAGATTTTTACCCCGCCCTGAAAGAACTGCTGGAGCAAAACAAGCACCGGTTCATTGTTTTGGCCGCGCATCATCCTTTGTACAGCAATGCATTACACGGGGGTAAGTTCACCGTTAAACAACACCTGTTTCCGCTTACCTTCCTCAATAAAAGGGCTTTGATTCCGCTGCCATTAGTGGGTTCCATGTTCCGGCTGTACCGCAAGTACCTGGGCATGCACGAAGACATGTCCTACCCGCCGTACCGGAAGTTCAGACGGAGATTATTGCGCATCCTGCACCAGTACAATTCCATTTTCTACGTGGCCGGGCACGACCACAATCTGCAGTACTTTCAGGTGAAAGGAAACCACTATGCGGTAAGCGGTTCGGGAAGTAAAACCAACTTCGTAGCCAAGGGCGGAAAGGCTTCTTTTGCGCACGAGAATAAAGGCTTTATGGTGTTGGACCAGTACCAGGACGGTTCCATCTGGTTGCGCGTTTTAGAACCAGCCTTAGGGGCGGGCGAAGAACCGATTCTGGCTTTTCAGAAGAACATCTACCAGGCTCCTCTTACTCCTCCTGCCTAGGCAGAATTACCTTTAAGCTTTTGTGCTGAATCTTACAATTGATTTCACGGCCCAGATTCTCGGGCTCGCCGTCTATCTGGGAAACCTCCTCTGAATGATTGATGATGGTAGCCGATTTACAACTGAAACGGTGGGTGTACACCGAGTTATCTATGCTGTCGGTGTACAATTGGTACAGAATTCCCAGGCTGGAAGATTTGGGGAAAGGCTCCAGAATGCAGATCTCGAACATACCATCGTCAATGATCCCAGTTGGGTTAATGGCCGCATTGCTCCCGAATGCCTTGGCATTGGTGATGGTGATCATGAAAGCCTCGCCGTCAAAGATGGTTTTACCTTCGGTGCTGATGGTGTACTTCTTGGGTTCGTAGCCCATAAACTCCTGCATGGCAATCCAGGCGTACGCACCCGGGCCCCGCGTATCGCCGTTGCAAAAACGGTTCACCACCAGCGCATTGAAACCCACGTCGCACAGGTGAATGGAAAGCAATCCGTTCACATCTAACGTGTCAATGGCTACGGTTTCATGGTCAACCAGCAAATGCACCGCATCGTCATAATTCTGCGGAATGCCCAGATCTTTGGAAAGCCCGTTGCCGGAGCCTTGCGGAATGATGGCCAACGCTACTTGGGTGTTCATGATGGCTTTCGCCACTAAACTTACCGTTCCGTCCCCTCCTACTGCACAGGCAATTTCTGGATGTGTGGCCTTGATCTTCTCTCTTAACTTTTCTTCATCCTGCTCACCGGTGGTTTTATAAAGATCTGCCTGTATGCCGTGCTGCCCGCAAAAATCATTCAGATCTTCCATCAAAGCTTCTTTGTCAATGTCGCCGGAGATTGGGTTGATGATGAAAAGTACCTTAGCCATATTATGTTGTTTTGAGTGATGCTACTTAGCCTTTTTAAGCCGATTTTCAAAAAACATGCCTAAAAGAGAGGAGCTGTTGATGAAGCAATCTTTATGCTACGCCTCCTCTTTCACGCTTCAGCAGCCAACAGTTGTAATTTTCTTATTGTGGTTTGTTTTTGAAATCCTTTCAGGAAAACGGGTTAAAAAACATTATGCCTAGAAGAACGGCTTTGCTCTTACTTGGTTGCGCGAAATACGGAGGTCTTTGTGACCAAATCTTCCTGGATATAGCCAAATGACTATATCATTTTTGATTGGATATACGTAAGAATGCCTGTAGCGCCAGCAGGCGTTTTCTTTCACTAAGCAAAACTAGAACATGAATCTAAAAAGAACTTTCGGGGCTATTTTAACAATCCTGGGGATTGTGTGCCTCCTGTGGGGATCGTATGCCTTTCTGAACGGCGGTGGTTCAGTAGGCGATGTGTCTGTGAACCAAATTTCTGCAGCAGTCCCTTTTATCTTGGGCTTAATCTTTTTCTTCACCGGCATTAGCCTCATCAAAAGAACCAAAGACACTGCTTAAGCAAATCAAATCCTCTAAAGCAGCAGAAGCCGACCCATTAAGGTCGGCTTCTGCTGCTTTAGAGGATCTATATTTTCAGAATTATTTACTTAAGAGTACTTTCTGCTTCGCTAGAATCTCGGTTTCAAAACGTTTGATGGCAGAGTCTGTTTCAAGGTAAGCCGATGCATAATTAGCAGATGGGCCATCAATGTAAAGCAATGTGCCTCCTTTGATCAATTGCACAACCTGAGTAGTGATTTCCTTAGGCAAGGCTGGGCAGCCGTGGCTGCGGCCTAAACGGCCGTGTTGCTTTACAAATGCTTCGCTCACGTAATCTGCACCGTGAACTACTACGGCCCGTTGTTTCGCGTTAGTGTTAAAACCTTTGTCTAATCCGTTCAGCTTCAAAGACAAGCCGTGCTTACCTACGTAGGTGTTCTCCGTTACATAGAAACCCAGGCTGCTCATGTGGGAATTTACAGTGTTGGAGAACTTCACAGCTTTTTCATTGCCAGAACCCATTCCGTGCGCTACCAGACTGTGGTATAACACTTTCTTTTTGTTCATATCTACAATCCATAACCGTTTCTCACTGCTATGTTTGCTGAAATCTATAACGGTAAGTAAGTTCTTAGCACTGTTAAGCTTGTTCTTTTCTTTTAGATTATAGAACCCGGTGGCGGCTCTCTTGAAAACGTCAAAACTTAAGCCAGCTTTTCTAAGATCAGCCTCGTCATACAGGTTTTCCAGGTAATCATCAAAAGAAGCTTTCGCCGAGGTTACCTCATTAGATATGGTAGATGGAACTGCAATTACTTTGGTGGTGGTCACCTCGGCCGACGTATCTACAGTAGTTGCACTGTTGGCAGGAGATACGAAGGAGAGTATGGTTAGGAAAGAGAATGCTGAAATTACCTTGTTCATCCTTATTTCTTTACGTGTGGCACTATTATAACCCCATTCCTGTCTACTTTTGTTCCAAGTTTTCTGAAATGCCTACTTAAACTTACTAAAAAGGAAACAAAGAAGGTGTTTTCTGATCATTTTTTCTGTCCTATGAAGTTACTGTTATTATCCAAACAAAACACGTTCAATACGTTATTAGGTTGCTTTTTTTTTATGGCTTCCATTTCCTGCTCAAATTCAGAAAACGAACTCAAACTGGATTCTAAAGCCTGGAAGAACGATTTAAACGGCTGCACGGGCGAGCGCCAGAAACTGAAGGCACAGGTAGAGGAGATCAGGCTACAGTTGGAAGGCTTGAAAGAATGGGATATCAGAAGGCTGTTGGGGAAACCAGATGCGGAGGAATTACTGGAAAAGAGCCAGAAAATCTACATCTATTATATAACGCCGGGGCCTAAATGCACCGCTTCCCAAGCCGGCAAAGAGGAGGATAACCAGGAGGCACTCACCATACGCCTAGACGCCCTGGGCACCGTACGGGAAGCAAGTATTTTCGCGGAGTAATGTAGGAAAGCCCCTAAAAAAAGAAAGCCATTCTCCTCTAGGGAAGAACGGCTTTCTTGGGCAAGCGTCAACTCTTAGTTTTTCACTTTCTTTTTAGTAGTCTCGGTTTTAATCTTCATCTTATCACTCTCCACTTTAGATTTTCCATCTGGAGTGATAATCTTGGTTTCAGAAGGAGAAGACTTATACTTCACATTATCTGTTTTCAGTTTCTCCGTATTGCCTTTCACTTTCATTTCGCCACTGGCAGATTCGGCTTTCATCTTGTTGTCTTCCAGCTTCACCTTCGCGCTACCGCTTTCCAGTTTCACTTTGTCGTCCTTTACTTTCAGTTCAGCAGAAGTAGATCCGCCGGAAGCATTGGTGCTGGAAGCCCCCATTTCAGTTGAGGAAGTAGATGGCGCCGCTGCCATGGCACGGCCATCCATTTCAAGGTAAGAGGTGAATTGCTTTGGAGTAAGCACCTGCGCGAACTCCTGATCTAATTGCTGGTTCACTTCTTTGATTTTGGCATCGCGCATCTGCGGGTCATTGCCATACATTTTTTCAATTTCGCTGAACTTGTCAAATCTGGCTTGATTCAGCGCTTTCAATTTAATGTACTGGCCTTCATTCAGCTCCAGCTCATTGTACATCTGACGGCTCATTTCCTGAGCGCTCATGGAAAGCACGGCGCGGGAAGTTGCGGCAGCCCCTGTAAGATTGGTTTGGGCTTGAGCAGTGTAAACGGCTCCAAGCAAGAAGGCGGATAAGATTAACTTTTTCATGGTATTGATTGACGCTTTAGGTAGTATAGTTCTAGTCAAATGGGTTATTCTTTTTCTATACATCCTTTAACGTAAGCAATTCAGGAAGGTTATAAGAATTTTGATATTTTTTCACTTGTACCCAAACACCCCCTCCAAAATTTTGCATTTTTCGCCTTAAAGAAATAAACTAATTATATATAGTAAATTAACAATATAATTACATTCCTAACGGTTAAAAGCGTATTTCACCAATGTTATGCCATATAATGCATCTAGCTTAAATGTGGTTTTAGCTACTATGGAATTTTTCTTATGAAAAGCTTTACCCCTTGCCCTTCTTCAAATAGTCTACTTAAATATTCTTCTCAGAAGCTGAAAATTTTTCCAAACCGGCCAAAAAAAGGCCTGACTTTGTTAGTCAGGCCCGCCAGATTCAAAAGTAGTTAAGCTTAAGAGGTAAGTTTATGGTCTGGGCGTTTAAAGAACTGCATGGCAATGTAACCTACAAAGGCACCAATGACCACGCCCAGCAAGATCCAGATAATGCCCACCACCCAAACGGCTTGCTCATTGCCGTAGGTCTCGTCTGCCATGTAAGGATAAGATATAGCCAGATTGAAAATTTTATCTGCCAACACCTGGAAAATGGTGTACAATACCGAGGAGATCAGGCCCACAAAGAAACCTACGCCAATACCTTCCAAATAACCCAACTCGCCGCCTTTGTTTATTTTATGCCGCCTAATGGCCAGGCAAATGCCAATGACTAGAATGATACCGGTCAGGAAGTGTAAGGAGACATTCTCAATAAGTCCCAGCAGTTTCACCAAGACTATATAAATGATAGCGGCTATACCCGTCATTATTCCAAAATAGGTACCTGTTTTCTGTACCGTTGCTCTACGTTGTTCCATTGTAGTTTTAGTTTGTTTAAGATCTTATTAAACAGAGATTAGGTCTCCCCTTCTCTGCTACACACGCTAGATATGGTTTATGATATACTTATTTCATTCCAGCGGTGTTGTGCAAATCCTGTATTTTTTGCAGTTAATGTCCTAGCTATAACCCCATAAAGGCATTCTTGTTTTTGCTGAACTGAATTAAGGCTTTGATTGTCTGTAAATAAGGCAGTCTGCCAAAAAGCTGGATTTAAGTGAATAGCAAAATGCTTTTCAGTTCTTTTGGTAACTTCGCCCCTGCAAACCCTATTACATATTAAAAGAGCAGCATGATCAGTACTAGCAACGTTAGTCTTGGCTACGGCAAACGCACCCTTTTTGAAGACGTGACCATCAAGTTTTCTCCCGGTAACTGTTATGGCCTTATTGGGGCGAACGGTGCGGGCAAGTCAACTTTCCTTAAAATATTATCTGGCGAAATAGACCCTAATACCGGTACGGTTGACATTCCCGCCAAAATGCGCTTAGCGATTCTGAAACAGAACCACTATGAGTATGATGAGTATCCGGTGCTTCAGACGGTGATCATGGGCCACAAACGCCTGTGGGACATCATGAACGAGAAAGACGCCATTTACGCCAAGGAAGATTTCACCGAGGAGGACGGCATGCGCGCCTCTGAACTGGAAGCCGAATTCGCGGACATGGAAGGCTGGAACGCCGAGTACGAGGCCGGAGAACTGCTCAGCGGTTTGGGCATTCAGCCAGACATGCATTATACGCTCATGAAAGACCTGGGCGGTAATGAGAAAATCAGGGTATTATTGGCGCAGGCACTGTTCGGCAACCCAGACATTCTCCTGCTGGATGAGCCTACCAACCACCTGGATGCGGAATCTATCATGTGGCTGGAGAACTTCCTGGACAACTTCCAGAACACGGTAATTGTAGTAAGCCACGACCGCCACTTCCTAGATGCCGTGTGTACGCATGTGGCCGACATTGACTATGGTAAAATACAGCTGTATGCCGGTAATTACTCGTTCTGGTATGAGTCTAGCCAATTGGCCACCAAGCAGCGCACCGATGCCAACCGCAAAACCGAAGACAAGCGGAAAGAATTACAAGCGTTTATTGCTCGTTTTAGCGCAAACGCCTCTAAATCAAAGCAAGCTACTTCCCGGGCTAAACTGTTGGAAAAACTGACCTTGGAGGACATCAAACCTTCCAGCCGTAAGTATCCTTACATTCAGTTCAAGCAAGAGCGTGAAGCCGGGAACCAGTTGCTGCAGGTAGACAACCTGACCAAAAGCAACGAAGGTGAGATTCTGTTCAAAGATGTCACCTTCACGGTAGACAAGAAAGATAAGATTGCCGTGATTAGCCGGAACGACTTGGCGGCTACTACCTTCTTCAAGATTATCATGGGTGAGGCCACCCCAGATAGCGGCGAATACAAGTGGGGTACCACCATCAGCACGGCTTACTTCCCTAAGGACAACACCGAGTTCTTTGACGTAGACCTGAACCTGGTAGACTGGCTGCGCCAGTTCTCCGTGGAGAAAGACGAAAGCTTTATCAGGGGTTTCCTGGGCCGTATGTTGTTCTCTGGCGAGGAATCATTAAAGAAAGCCAGGGTGTTGTCTGGAGGCGAGAAAGTGCGTTGCATGCTGTCCCGTATGATGCTACAGAGTGGCAACATGCTGGTACTTGATGAACCAACCAACCACTTAGACCTGGAGTCCATTACGGCGCTCAACAATGGTTTGAAAGACTTCCAGGGTTCTTTGCTGTTCAGCTCCCATGACTTACAGTTCGTAGATACCATCGCGAACCGCATCATTGAGTTAACGCCCAAAGGCATCATTGACAAGCGCATGAGCTATGATGAATACCTCAGAAACGAAGACATCAAAGCTCTACGGGCCCAGATGTATGGCGTGAGTACGTTGGTGTAAGGAAATGCGCTTTTAAGCAGTTTTCTTAAAAATACCTCTAAAACAGAAAAGGCGACCTAACTAGGTCGCCTTTTCTGTTTTAGAGGCAAAGCACTGCTCTACCCGCGTATCAATCTCAGTAAAACGGCTACAATAGCAATCACCAGTAAAACGTGAATGATGCCGCCGGTCTGGCTTGGAAAGCCCAAAAACCCGATGAGCCATAAAATCACAAGCACTACCGCAATGATATACAGTAAATTTCCCATAATCTTATTTATGCTTTAGGTGAAGAGATAGTGCTCTGCTAGCAGACGAGCTATGCCCTACGTATCAAGCGCAACAGTACGGCGATGACCGCAATCACTAACAATACGTGGATGATACCCCCTACTTGATCTCCGAACCCTAAGAATCCGATTAGCCAGATAATTACCAGCACTACCGCGATGATGTACAATAGATTTCCCATAGTTTTAGTTGTGTTTGGTTTTGGTTAGTTGTTTAGACGCTACTTTTTTAAGTAGAACCATTACTGATTTTTCTGCTTGTACGCAAGAGTATTTGAAAAGATTTATATAGTTTTCTAGCGAGATACAATTACTTCTATACCTGTTCGTTAAAATGTCTTGTGTCTGATTATTTTCTATTCATGCCGTTCTTTCAAATTGCAGCCCTTTCAAAATATTCTAGCTTTGCAGCTTCATCTCACTAACTAACGCTCATTCTATGAACATAGCCGTCATTGGGTCTGGTACCATGGGCAACGGCATCGCCCACGTTTTCGCGCAGAATTCATTCTCTGTTTCCCTCATTGATATTTCCCAGGAGTCCCTAACCAAAGCGTTAGGCACCATCTCCAAAAACCTGGACCGCATGGTAGCCAAGGGAACCGTGACCGAAGCCCAGAAAACTGAAACCCTGGAACGTATCACCACTTTCACCCAACTACAGGAAGGCGTGAAGGACGCTGATTTAGTGATAGAAGCGGCCACAGAAAACGTGGAGATCAAACTGGACCTGTTCCGGCAGTTGGAGCAATTCACTAAGCCGTCCTGCATTCTGGCCAGTAATACTTCTTCCATCTCCATCACCAAAATAGCCTCGGTCACCCAACGCCCCGACAAAGTAATTGGCATGCACTTCATGAACCCCGTACCGGTCATGAAATTAGTGGAAGTGATCAGAGGCTATTCTACCAGCGATGAAGTGACCACCAAGATTCTGGATCTTTCAAAGCAGTTAGGAAAAATTCCGGCCGAGGCCAATGATTACCCGGGGTTTGTGGCCAACAGAATTTTGATGCCTATGATCAATGAAGCTATTTATTCTTTATTTGAAGGCGTGGCGGGCGTAGAAGAGATTGACACCATTATGAAACTAGGCATGGCGCACCCCATGGGTCCGCTCCAACTCGCCGATTTCATTGGGCTAGATGTGTGCCTCTCCATTCTGCGCGTGCTGCACGACGGCTTCGGCAATCCCAAATATGCGCCGTGTCCGTTATTGGTGAACATGGTACAGGCCGGACACAAAGGCGTGAAAAGCGGACAAGGCTTCTACAGCTACTCGCACGGCACCAAAGACCTGGTAGTGGCAGATACCTTCAAGAAACGGTAAACCCCTGCATTCCCCATCAGCAAAAAGCGCTTCCCGTCTGTTTTTCTAAATACAGACCAGAAGCGCTTTTGTTTTCTACAGCTACTATTTTGAGACTCTCGCCTCACGGAAGTTACAAACTTCCGTACATGATGGGTCCAAGTCACAGACTTGAACCATGTTTTGGGGAATACTCTGAAGAAAGGAATGCGTTAAATCTGCTTGTGTCAACATCCCCCCTTCGCCCCCTTCAAAGGGGGAGTATCCGCTTCAAGAGGTAAAAGCCCATTTGCTACTTTCCCCTTTCCAGTCTTTCCCGAGCGCGCCTCGCTTTTGGCCCTGGAATGGCAAAACTAAGCGCAAAAGGCTTCTCAGGCCGAAAGGGCAGTGCGAGAGGGGAAGACGGGGCCTCGCGGCCGTGAGCGCTTAGCGTCAAAGATGAAACAACTCAGCACCTGCATCCACGAAAAAAGCAGCCAAGCCAAGGGAAAAACAAACTGCATGCACCTACTACCACAAGAAACAGAAAAGGCCGACAATCTGCAGACCTCTTCCGTTTTACCTAAGTTTTACAAAAACCAACCCTTAAACAGCCACCTCGTTTTCCCGAAGCGCATCATTCAAAGAAGTCTTCAAATCTGTACTTTCTTTACGTTGGCCAATAATCAAAGCGCAAGGAACCTGGTAAGAACCGGCGGCGAATTCTTTGGTATAAGAACCAGGAATAACTACAGAGCGGGGCGGCACATAGCCTCTGTATTCTTTAGGCTCAGAACCGGTGACGTCAATGATTTTGGTGCTGCCCGTAATGCAGACATTCGCGCCAATCACGGCTTCTTTGCCAATGTGGCAACCTTCCACCAGAATACTACGCGAGCCAATGAAGGCACCATCCTCCACAATCACCGGGGCTGCTTGCACAGGCTCCAGCACGCCGCCTAAGCCAACCCCACCGCTTAAGTGGACGTGCTTGCCTACTTGCGCGCAAGAACCAACGGTGGCCCAGGTGTCTACCATGGTTCCCTCGTCTACGTAAGCACCAATGTTGGTGTAAGAAGGCATCAGGATCACGCCTTTGGAAATATAGGCACCGTAACGGGCCAAAGCATGCGGTACCACGCGAATACCCAATTCGGCGAAGCCTTTTTTCAGCGGAATTTTGTCATGGAACTCGAAAGGACCCGCCTCAATGGTTTCCATTTTCTGGATAGGAAAATACATGAGCACGGCTTTCTTCACCCACTCATTTACCTGCCATTTCTCAGAACTGGTGGGCTCAGCCACACGCAGTTCTCCACGGTCCAGGTGCTGGATAACGGTTCTGATGGCTTCCTGGGTATGGGTATTGCCCAACAACGACCGGTCATCCCAGGCGCTTTCTATTGCTACTCGTAAATCGTTCATTTGGTCTTCTTGAAAGAATAAGAGCCCAAAATTATTAAATTGTGGCGATGATTCGAAAACGAATTCTGCTGGCTTCTCTTTTAAAGCCGGTTTCTGACACCCGTTTGTATGAGAAGATTGGTAAAAGTCTGGCGAAAATCTCCCAGGCCGAGGTACACCTAGCAGGGTTTGCAAGTGCGCTTCCCTCCTCTTCAGACGCCAACGGGATCTTTTTCCATCCTATCTTTTTATTCAAACGCTTATCGGTAATCCGAATTTCGGCCCAGCTAAGATTCTGGAGATTACTGCAGGAAATCAGGCCAGTGGTGTTGGTGGTAGCCACGCATGAGTTGTTGCCCGTAGGTTGGCTTTACTGCAAAAAGAATGATTGCCGCTTGATCTATGACGTGCAGGAGAACTATTATCTCAACCTTTCTACCCAACAGGTGTACCCAGGTTTACTGGGCAAGGCAATGGGCTATCTGGTGCGGGGAATTGAAAAAGCAGTGGCTCCTTCTGTCAGCCATTTCTTTCTGGCGGAGCAAGCGTATGCGCAGGAATTGCCTTTTCTGAGTAGTAGGTTTACCATTATTCAAAACAAGTACCTTCCGCCGGTGGCGGATGCTTCAGTCACTCCACGCAAGAAGCCTGTTTCTTTAAAGGGAGTCAAGCAACTGCGGTTACTGTATTCCGGCACCATCTCTAAACTGTACGGGGTTCTGGAAGCGGTGAAGTTCACTCAGCAACTCCGTGCCTGGGTACCCGAGGCCGAGCTCACCATCACTGGCTACTGCGCCGACCCAAATTTTCTGCAGGAACTGAAACACCACATTCAGCCGCTGCCCTTCGTACAGCTACTAGGCGGCGATGCCTTGGTGCCGCACCAGGAGATTTTAGCGCAGGAACAGCAACACCATATCGGGCTTTTGCCGTATCACCCGCACCCCAGCACCTTTACTTGTATTCCCACCAAACTGTATGAGTACATAGGCAACGGTTTAGTGGTAATAACGGAGGAGAATCCCTTGTGGGCCGATATTCTGGAAAGAACCTCTGCGGGCATCTGTCATTCTTTTTCCAAGAATTTAACCGCCCAGAAAGTAGAGCTTCTCTTAAGCCGAACGTACTACCTGAACGGTATTCCGGAGGAAGTTTTCTGGCGAGAGGAAGAGCAAAAAGTGCAGAGAATCATCAAAGAGGCAGCAAGCCTTTAGTCTTCTAAAAAATAATTTAGACAAACCTAAACTTTTATATTCTTACACGTATATTTGACGAACTATGACGAAAGAACTTAGAAACTCACGCATTGCCGGTCTCGGCCATTATGTACCTGAAAAGGTAGTGAAGAATGCAGATTTAGAGAAGCTGATGGACACCTCAGATGCCTGGATTGTAGAAAGGACTGGTATTCATGAGCGTCGTTATTTTGAACCGGGCAAAGACACTACCGCCAACATGGCCGCCAACGCCGCCCGCAAAGCCTTGGAAAAAGCCGGTCTGGAAGCCAAAGACCTGGACATGATTGTGTTCGCCACGTTAAGCCCAGACTATTTCTTCCCCGGTTCTGGTGTGTTGTTGCAGCGCGAATTGGGTATCTCAGACATCCCGTGCTACGACGTTAGAAACCAGTGCTCGGGTTTTATCTATGCCCTTTCTCTGGCAGATCAGTTCATTAAAACCGGCATGTACAACAACGTGTTGGTAGTAGGTTCCGAGATTCATTCCTCAGGGCTGGATTTCTCAGACAAAGGCCGGTCAGTTTCCGTGATTTTTGGGGATGGCGCCGGGGCTGCGGTTTTGACGCCTTCTGATAGCTTAGAACGCGGCATTCTGTCCACGCACTTACATGCCCAGGGCGAATTTGCCGAGGAACTGATGACCAAAGGACCCTCCAGCAATGATGCGGAGCGCCTCACGTACCAGACCATTGACAGCGGCGACATCTTCCCGATCATGAACGGAAGCACCGTGTTCAAACATGCCGTTACCCGGTTCCCGGAAGTGATCAATGAAGCACTGGCTCACAACGGCGTCACCGCTGAAGATCTAGACTTAGTGGTACCGCACCAAGCCAACTTGCGCATCACGCAGTTTATTCAACAAAAAATGAAGTTGCCAGAAGGTAAGATCTTCAGCAACATCCAGAAATACGGGAACACCACCGCCGCCTCCGTGCCCATCGCCTTTTCTGAAGCCTTTGAAGAAGGACGCGTGAAAGAAGGCGATCTAATCTGCCTGGCGGCGTTTGGAAGTGGATTCACCTGGGCCTCGGCCTTAATACGCTGGTAAAGTCTCATGCACAGCACCGCAGAAGAAAACTACATCAAGGCCATTTATAAACTGGCTGGCGGCGGAGCCAACGCGGTAAGCACCACCGCACTTTCCGAAACGCTGCAAACCAAGCCTGCCTCGGTGAGTGACATGCTGCGCAAGCTGAGCGCCAAAGACCTGGTGCATTACGTGAAATACCACGGCGTGCAATTAACCGAAGAAGGCCAACGGGTCGCTTTGAAGATCATCCGGAAACACCGCCTTTGGGAGGTGTTTCTGGTGCAGAAACTTCGCTTCACCTGGGACGAGGTGCACGAGGTGGCCGAACAGATGGAACACGTCAAATCTGAATTGCTCATTCAGCGCTTAGACGAGTTTCTGGGCCACCCCCGCATTGATCCGCACGGCGACCCTATCCCTACAGAGGCGGGCGAACTGCGCGAGGTAGAGCAACGGGTACTGGCTTCTTTGAACATTGAGCAGAAAGGCGTGGTATGCCGGGTTAAAGATTCGCAGCCCGCCTTTCTACAATACCTTAACCGGGTAGGCATTCAGATTGGCTCTCAGTTGCAAGTAGTAGATAAGATACCCTATGATAACTCTTTGGAGATATGTATAGATAAAAGCAAGTCCGTGATATTGTCTTCAGATGTACTGGAGAAGATTTTCGTTATCCATCCGTGAGGTGCGTTTTCACGCCTATTTTATGAAACTAGCCTCTAAACGCTGGCCGCTCTGCCTCCTGTTTTTCCTGCTTCTGCTTTGCGCAGCCTGCGAGCCGGTGAATACACCCGGCGCCAAAGCTCACCAGCAAGGCAAACTGTACATTGTAACCACCACCGGTATCTTGCGCGATGCGGTTGCCAATGTAGTAGGTGACCGCGCGGTGGTGAGCGCCTTGATGGGGCCGGGCGTAGACCCGCATTTGTACAAAGCCGCGCTGGGAGACTTGCAGACCTTGCGCGAAGCAGACATCATCATTTACAACGGCCTCCATTTAGAGGGTAAAATGGGCGAAGTGCTGCAAAAACTGGCGCGTCAGAAAGTGGTGTGGGCGGCCGCCGAAGGACTTCCTGCTAACCGGGTCTACAAAACGCCTGAGTTCCAGAACAGCTACGACCCGCACATTTGGTTTGATGTAAGCCTCTGGAGTCTGGTGGTGGAGAATCTATCTCTCAAGTTGCAGAAGCAAGACCAGCCAAATGCCACCTACTACAAAGAAAACACCTTACGGTACCGGGCTAGGCTGGACAGCCTGCACCAGTGGACCAAAACGGAGATTGCCACCATTCCTGCCCAGCAGCGAATTTTGATTACCGCCCACGATGCCTTCGGGTATTTCGGCCGTGCCTATAACATTCAGGTGCAGGGTTTGCAGGGCATTTCCACGGTGTCTGAGTTTGGCTTACAGGATGTTTCTTCTCTGGTGAACTTCATTGTGACACGAAATGTGAAAGCTGTATTTGTGGAAAGCTCTGTTTCCCAGAAAGCCATTGAAGCCGTGTTGGAAGGCTGTCGGCAGAAAGGACATAATATCAAGTTGGGCGGCACCTTATACTCTGATGCGTTGGGAGAAGAAAACGGCCCGGCAGGCACCTACGCCGGAATGGTGCGGGTGAATGTGGGCAAAATTGTGAAGGCGCTGAAGTGAGATTGAGAGATTGAATGATTGAGTGATTGAGTGATTGAGAGAATGAGTGAGTACTGGAATTCTGCTTTAAGGGTGTTTTCCTGAAAACTGGCGAAAAAGCAGCATGATTACCCTTTCTCCGTCATCCTGAAAGGACCTTATGGGCGAACGGTAGTAGCGTTTACTACAAGGCTGGCTAGTCCGCCCACAAGGTCCTTTCAGGATGACAAAAGAGAGGATAGCCTTTGATGCTCAGTTCTTTTAACAAGCAAAAATAAAAGCATAGCAAACGGCAGCTATACAGAATTCTCATTAAAAGGAAGGACAAACCCATGATACAACACGTGACGGACCCGGTTTTGGAGGTGCATGATTTGACGGTGAGTTATCAGCGGAAGCCGGTGCTGTGGGATATAGATTTAACAGTGCCCAAGCAGGCGTTGGTGGGAATCATTGGCCCTAATGGGGCCGGTAAATCCACGTTAATCAAAGCCATTATGGGCTTGCTTCCGCTTAGCAGCGGCTATGTGGAGCTGTTCGGTAAATCCCTGGACGAAGTGCGCAAAAAGGTGAGCTACGTGCCGCAGCGCGAATCGGTGGACTGGGATTTTCCGGCCTCGGCGCTGGATGTGGCCATGATGGGGACCTACGGTTCACTGGGCCTATTCCGCCGTCCGGGGGCGAAGCAACGGCAGTTAGCCATGGAGGCGCTGGAGAAAGTGGGTATGCAGGATTTCGCCAACCGGCAGATTTCCCAGTTATCTGGGGGGCAGCAGCAACGGGTGTTCCTTTCCCGGGCCCTGGCGCAAGACGCCGATTTGTACCTCATGGATGAACCTTTCGCGGGGGTAGACATTGCCACAGAGACCGCCATTATTGAACTGCTGCGGCAGATGCGGGAAACCGGAAAAACGGTGGTGGTAGTACACCATGACTTGCAATCTGCGCAAGATTATTTTGACTGGATTCTCTTGCTCAACATGCGGCTGGTAGCCTCTGGTCCGACGGATGAAACGCTCACGCCTGCGTTGCTGGAGAATACGTACGGCGGCCGGTTAACCGAACTTAGCCGCGTGAGTGAACTGCTGCACAAGAAGAATTTCCCTATCAGAGAAACCAAACCGGCCCGCAAATGAACACGCTATGGGATTTCCTGAGCATGTCAGATGCCAACGTGCGGTTTGTGACCATCGGCTCGGTGCTGCTGGCGGCTTCCTCGGCGGTGGTGGGTTGCTTTACGGTGCTTCGGAAAAGAGCCTTGGTGGGCGATGCCGTAGCCCATGCCGTGTTGCCTGGAGTTTGTCTGGCCTTTATGCTCACCGGGGAGAAAAATCCCCTTATTCTGTTGCTAGGCTCTTTCCTGACCGGCTGGCTTTCCCTGCTTATCATTGATGTGATCACCGCCCACAGCCGCATCAAAGAAGACACGGCCATTGGACTGGTGCTTTCCGTTTTTTTCGGAGTTGGTATTTTATTCCTGACTTCCATCCAGCACTCCGGAAACGAAAACCAGAGTGGGCTGGATAAATTCCTGTTCGGGAGTGCGGCGGCCTTGGTGGGGCAAGACCTCATTACCTTCGGAGCGGTGGCCGTGTTGCTGCTGTTAAGCGTGCTGCTGCTGTACAAGGAATTTAAGCTGCTCAGTTTTGATATGGCGTACGCCCGCACCATTGGGTTGCCCCTGCGCGGGCTGGAACTTTTGCTCACCACCCTCACCGTTCTGGCGGTGGTGGTAGGCATTCAGTCTGTGGGCGTGGTGCTGATGTCAGCGATGCTCATCACGCCGGCCGCTGCTGCCCGTTTCTGGACCGATAGGCTGGGCATTATGATTTTACTGGCGGCCGCCATGAGCGCCATCTGCGGCGCCGCTGGTGCTTTTGTCTCGTTTACCGCTCCTGCCATGCCCACCGGCCCCTGGATTGTGATGCTGTTGTCTTTGCTGGCCATTTTCTCGTTCTTTTTAGCCCCTAAAAAAGGATTGCTGGCCCGCTACCTGCTTCAGCGCAGACTCCGCCGACAGATGACGCGCGAGAACATCCTGAAAACCCTGTTCCACCTGGGTGAAGTGAAAGGTGAGTACGAAAACAGTTACACCAAAACTCAGATTCTGGAACGGAGGCAACAACCGTTGCTCCGGATGAAAAACGCCCTGCAAACCCTCAGCCGGCAAGGCTTGGTCAAGGAAAGCACGAACGGCTGGGCCCTGACTCAGAACGGTAAAAAAGAAGCCCAACGCATTGTGCGCCTGCACCGCCTTTGGGAACTTTACCTGACCAAATACTTGCAACTGGCCTCTGACCACGTGCACGAAGACGCCGAATCCATTGAGCACGTGCTCACGCCAGAGTTGGAGAAACGCCTGGAAGAACTCCTGGACTTCCCTACCGCCGATCCGCACCATACCTCAATTCCGCAACAGCCATGAACATAGATGCCTTCTGGATTATACTCACGGGTGCCTTAGTGGCCATTTGCTGCAGTCTGCTGGGCTGCTTCCTGATTCTGCGCCGCATGGCCATGGTAGGAGACGCCATCTCCCACGCGGTACTGCCAGGCATTGTGCTCGCCTTCCTGTTCAGCGGTTCCCGCGAAGTCTGGACCATGCTCATAGGGGCCGCGTTGCTAGGGGTAGCCTGCACGTTTCTGATCGAATTCTTCCACAAGAAAGCCAATGTCCAAGCCGATGCCTCCATTGGCGTCACCTTCACCTGGTTGTTCGCTTTGGGTATTATTCTGATCTCGGTGTATGCCGGTAAGGTAGACCTGGACCAGGATTGCGTGCTCTACGGCGAGATTGCGTACGTGCCCTTAGACATCTGGCTCACCGAAACCGGCCTGAATTTAGGGCCGCGTACCGTCTGGATTATCGGTGGTGTTCTGGTGGTGCTCCTACTGTTTATCAGCTTGTTTTACAAACAATTATACCTCACCTCCTTTGACCCTGCTTTCGCTGCGGCCATTGGCATTTCCACCACGCTCTGGTACTACCTTTTAATGGGAGCCGTTTCTTTAACTACCGTGGCGTCCTTTGAATCTGTAGGCGCCATTTTAGTAGTTGCCTTGATGGTGGGCCCGCCCGCCACTGCCTACCTCCTCACCGATGATCTGAAGAAAATGCTGCTTATTTCGGCTGGGGCCGGAATCATTGCCTCTGCGGCTGGCTTCTATCTGGCCTTATGGTTGAATGGTTCGGTGGCAGGTGCTATCTCAGCAATCATCGGTTTGCAGTTCCTGCTCGTGTTTATCTTCTCTCCCACGCATGGCCTGGTGTCTCGTCACCGGAAATCTACCGCCGTGTCTCCTTTCTAAGCTGTTTTAAGAAAACCAGACATAAACTGAAATTGACACAGGGAAGCCGCAGCAACAGGTTGACGTTTTAAAGGTATTTTCAGGAAATCGGCCTAAAACCGAAAGATTTTTACGGTTGAAGAAAAAGGTTGTATCTTTTTGATGCCAATCCCGATTGTGTGACACAGGTACGGGAGCTAAAATATAACCCGTTCAGGCGTACGCTATGCACTACCTTTTCTTTGTCTTTCATCTCAGTTTACTAGGAATCATTGCGCAAGTAAAGGGCTGCTCCCAAGCCGCTCCGCCTCCCCCCACTCCCATCCACTTAACTTCTGAGGAAGCGGCAGACGGTAGAAAAACCGGGATCATTCCTTACAAATCAGATTGGGCGTACCAGTTAGATGTGTCAGAGAACAACTTTGATCTATGGTTTGATGGCGTACTAGGCGACAATCCAGACACACCTACTTCTTACAACCTGAAAGGCGTCATGGAGACCACCGAAACCATGTTCACTTTTCCCGCGGAAATGGGGGTTGAATTAACCCAGATCAACTTCTATGATGGCAAAGGCAGTTCTTCCAATCCGCTGAAGATTGATTTGTTATTAACCAATGGGAAACGAATTGAGGGCGTGGTGCCAGATTTTCATGGCAACCAGTATTTAGCCTGGCTGAACCACCCCATTCCGGCGCAATACCAGAAAGTGAAAGCGGTCATCTTTCTGATGCCTAAAAACATGACGCATAACACAGATGAAGGTATCTACCCCAGTGAGATTCAGTTTGTAGGGAAATACACCCCTTATGTGGCCCCTAAGGCTATTCCGGTTACGCGGGTGAACTTCCGGAATATGTACGGCGTCAACTCCTTCCCGTGGGACAACACCGGCAAAGAGGCCAACCAGAATGCTCCGGGTACGGTTTCCCAACTGTCTAGATTCGATCAGATGGGCTGGAACCGGGCTTATGACGACTGGCACCTGTTTGAGGCGGTGAAAGATGATTACCGGTACGCCCCGGCCCACAGTGGCGAATGGAACCAGGACCGTGGTTTCGCCCGCTTGAAAGCAAAGGGCGTCAAAAACATCCAGGCCATCAAAACGATTCCAGCCTGGATTACAGATACTTACCCCAAATCACATGTAGACAACGTGAGCTACCGGAATGGGGAGAATGCGTACCATCCCTACAAAGGGAACGTGGCCTTTTACAACAGCTTGGCTGCTTTTCCGGCAGATGGTGCTACCAGCCCGAAGGATTTTCCGTTTACCTCAAACGAGCCTACTACCTATGTAGCCAATGATACCAAACTGTGCTACACTTGGAACGGCAAAGAGTATGTGCTGAGAACCACCAATGACAACACCACCTACCTGGATGTGTTCACCAAAGCCAATGCCTCAGACAAGAACCCTGTGGGCAAGCTCAAGAACGTCTTCAACAAAAACCTGGACCGCGACCGGGTAACGCCCGCTACTTACAAAGCCTTCGCGCAAATGGCTTTTCAGTCGGCGGCCCGTTACGGAACCAACAAATCCGTGGACCCAAAGCTGGTGCTTACCCCAGACAAATTAGTGGGGCTGGACTTGCTGGATGGTGTAGAGGCCGGCAATGAGATGAACGCGCATTGGCACGGACGAAAAAGATACCTGAACCCTTACGAGCACGCCGCTTTTCTCTCGGCGTTCTATGATGGGCATAAAGGGACGCTTGGCCCTCGGGCTGGGGTTAAAAAAGGAGACCCTAACCTGAAGGCGTACGTAGGCGGCATTGTGTCTGCCAATCCCAGATTTTACCGGGCCATGATTGATTGGTGCCGTGAGAACCGGGGCTACCGCAAAGACGGAACCGTAGATATTTGCTGGGATGTAGTGAAGTACCACCAATACACCACCTCCTCGGGCTTAGAACAGCACAAGAATGGCCCCAGGTTTGCCGTTCCGGCCGACATGCACAAATCTGCTGTTGCGAAAGTACAGGAAATGAAAAACCTGCATCAACAGTTGGTGGGCAGAACGGTACCTGTTCACATAGGAGAATTAGGGTATGATGTAGGCCCGTCAGAGCAAGGAGCGGCAGATATCAAAAATTCCGCCACCGGGTATGTCAGTTCAAGGAAACACACGCAAGGCGTCTGGGTTTTAAGGGACCAACTCACCTATGCTTTTCACGGAGTAGACGGGCTGCAGTTCTACATTTTGGAAGACCCCGTTTACCTGGAAGATCCCTATACGTCCAGCTCCATTTACGCCACCTCCGGATTTTTCGCCCGGAATTTCGGAAAGTACCCCAAAGAGAAAAGAACCGCGGCCTGGTATTCTGCTCAGTTCCAGAAAGAGTTTGGAGACTACACCCCGCAACAACTCCTGAGTGCGTCACCCATGGTCCTGAAGTCTACTCGTCAGAAAAACGTGATGTATGCGCTGTGGCTTCCTTCCATGACAGGCGCCATGGACACCTATACATTGGCATTACCGGGAGTAAAATCCATCACCCTGTATTCCTTGGTAGACAACGTTACCTCCCTCAAAAGCCAGGTGGTACCCGTTAATGGCTCCTATACTGCAAAGATTTCAGAAACACCCATTTTTGTGAAGGTCAACTAGCGAGTATGTTTATCATTGACAGAACCTAAGAGTGTTTCTGAATACAGGCTATTTTCCAGATTTAAGCCGATAATCAGGGTCGATGGTATTTAATTCCCTTTCTGATTTAGGATTATTTTCTAATCCTTCATTGAAGAGAAAAACCTTCTATTTTGGGCTGATTTGGTAAAATCAGCCCAAAATAGACTGGAATCTGCTGCTTTTCAATCAGGTTCGCACAATAGTTTTCCTTGTCAAACGTATATAGGACATCTTCCCGAATTTACTCCAACAGACTTTCAGCAGGAAGGCTTTCTTCTGACCAATACATGTACCTTCTTATACTAGTTTTCACTTCCCTCCTCAACACAGCTATCGCGCAGCCGAGGTTGGTTAAGTCATCTCCTACAATCAAAACGGCCTCTGCGCCCGCTGAAAAACTGGAATGGCTTACGCTAGAACAAGCGCTGCAAAAAAGCAAAACCAAGCCCAAGAAAATACTGGTAGATGTGTACACCGACTGGTGCGGCTGGTGCAAGAAAATGGACAAACAAGTGTACCTGAACCCCGATGTTGTCAAAAAACTGAACCAGGACTTTTATGTGGTGAAACTGAACGCCGAACAGCGGCAGCCCATTACTATCCAAGGCAAGACCTACAAGTACCTGGAGAAGTACCGGGCGCATGAACTGGCGCTGTCCCTCCTGCAAGGGCAGATGAGCTATCCCTCCACCGTTTTCCTGAACGAGAAACAACAAGTCATGGAACGGGTACCTGGCTATATACCGCCCAAAGATTTTCTGCGCGCTTTGGCGTATCTTTCGGAAAATTAGCCGGTAAACGGCCGCTCACTCAGCAATTACGACGTTGATACCTTCTCTCCTCTCCAAAGATACCATTGTGGCGCTGGCCACCGCCGCCGGTCACGGCGCCATTGCCATCATCCGGCTTTCGGGTCCCGAGGCGATTTCCATTGTACAGGATGTTTTCAAAGGCAAGAACCTGACGCAACAGCCTTCGCACACGCTGCATTTTGGCACCATCAGAGACGGCGAAAAGATTCTGGACGAGGTTGTGGTTTCTCTGTTTAAAGCTCCTTCCTCCTACACCAAGGAAGACGTGGTGGAAGTTTCCTGCCACGGGTCGCCGTACATCACAGAGCAACTATTGAAGTTGTTCCTGCGCAAAGGTGCCCGTCTAGCGGAGCCCGGCGAATTCACGAAACGTGCCTTCCTGAATGGCCAGTTTGATTTGGCCCAGGCCGAAGCGGTCGCTGATTTAATTGCTTCAGATTCTGCCTTAACGCATCAGGTGGCCATGAAGCAGATGCGCGGCGGATTCTCGCAGGAAATCAAAGCCCTGCGCGCGCAGCTCATCCACTTCGCCTCCATGATTGAACTGGAACTGGATTTCAGCGAAGAAGACGTGGAATTTGCCGATCGGGAAGCACTTCGCCGTTTGATCTCTACCTTGCAGCGACTCATCAGCGATCTTTTACAATCGTTTGAAATGGGCAATGTACTGAAGAACGGCGTGCCCACGGTCATTGCCGGAAAACCCAATGCCGGTAAATCCACTTTGCTCAACGCGCTGCTCAACGAGGAAAAAGCCATTGTCTCTGACATCCCAGGCACCACCAGAGATGTAATTGAAGACGAAGCTCTCATTGGCGGTATCCGTTTCAGATTTATTGACACGGCAGGTCTACGGGAAACCCAGGATACCGTTGAAGCGATTGGCGTATCCCGCACGAAAGAGCAGCTGAAAAAGGCAGCATTGGTACTCTACCTTTTTGATGTTTCTACCATCACTCCTGCTCAACTTGGGGAAGAAGTAGCAGCTTTGGAGTTGCCGGATGTTCCTTACCTTCTGCTCGCCAATAAAAAAGATTTAGCCTCCCCTGATCAGTTGGCCGCCTTCTCACATGTAGAAAATCTGGTATTTATGTCAGCTGGAACAAAGGAAGGGTTAGACGAACTGAAACAGATGCTCCTGGATCAGGTGAACGCCCATGAAGCAATGGCCGGAGACCGCACCATTGTCACCAACCTCCGCCACTACCAAAGCCTGCAGCAAACGTCAGATACCTTGCTGGAAGTACTCCAAGGCCTCAACTCCGGCCTAGCCAGCGACTGGCTCGCCGCTGACATCCGACGTTGCTTGTTTTATCTGGGGCAGATTACCGGTGAGATTACCACCGATGATTTGCTGGATAACATCTTTACAAAGTTCTGTATTGGAAAGTGAGCCAACGTTTCCTTTGGTTGCATAAGCTGAGCATGCCTTTTAGCAAATACTAAAGTAAGTCTGTTCCCCAAACTTCTTTAAGCAAGAAACAGCCTCCGCAACATTTGCTTGGTAAAATGTACGGTGTAGAGCTAAGGGCAAAGATCAAACTATTATTTCACGCTGTCATTCTCCTCGTCATTATCGGCCGTCTCTTTTTTTGCGTTTTTGGCGGCAGCTTTAAGGCGCTCCTGGTTTTCTTTTCGTTCCTTAAATTCCTTTTGGCGCTGCTTCTTTTGTTGGTCTGCTGATCTGGTACTCATTGTCTACCGGGTTGTTGTTCTTTCTATTAGGTACAAGTGTATTTAATATACTGCTTCTTCGGCATTTTGAATGCCTTGGATGTACATTTTTTGTTTTTGAATACCTTCTCCAGCCGCTAAGACACATGGCCTTTAAAATAGAACCAGATTAGCATTTGCCTTCTTTCAAGGTTTATAGCATGTTTTCAGCAACTTAGACAAAAAGTACTCCCCTTCTGTGTGGAAACAGACCATCTGAACGTAGGTATTGATTTACTCCCACTCACTCCACCCCAAATTACTTTTCTGAGCGCCTATTATTTATGCTACTTCTAGGAGTACGTCCCTTATATTGGGTAAGAAAAAGCTTAACCCATAAACCACTAACAAAACCAGACCCCAGATGAGCCAGTTTTCAGTAGACCAGCTACGCGCGTCATTTCCTGCTTTAAGAGAAGTGGAAGGAAAGAAACCGTTTATATTTTTTGACGGACCGGGGGGTACGCAGATGGCGCAGCAGGCGGTAGATGGGATGGTGCACTACATCACTGCCGGAATGGCAAACCTGCACGGGGCGTTTCAAACCAGCATCAACACAGACGCTCTTTTACTGGATGGAAGAAAAGCTATGGCAGATCTGTTAAACTGCGCCCCAACCGAGGTCGCCTTCGGGCAAAACATGACTTCGCTGGCGTTTGCCATAGGCAGAAGCCTGGCTCCTTTTCTTTCCGCTGACGCGGAGGTGGTGGTAACAGAGTTGGATCACCGGGCCAATGTAGACCCTTGGGTAACGCTCGCCAAAGACATGGGTGCCGCCGTGAAATTTATTCCCGTAAACCCTGCCACCTACACCCTGGAACTGGAGAATTTAAATGAGTTGATCACCGAGAAGACCAAACTGGTAGCGGTGGGCATGTCCTCCAACGTGACGGGCACGGTCACCAACATCCAGAAAATCATTGCCCGGGCCAAAGAAGTGAATGCGTTGGTGGTGATTGATGCCGTACACGCGGTCCCGCATCTTTCCATTGACTTCCAGCAGTTGGACTGCGATGTGCTGCTCTGCTCGGCGTACAAGTTTTTCGGGCCGCACGTAGGAATAGCGGTGATAGCTACTTCGCTTTTCGAGAAATTACCGGTCTACAAGTTAGCACCTGCTCCCCAGGAAATACCCGATAAACTGGAAACAGGCACCCAGAACCACGAAGCCATTGCCGGCTTGATTGGTGCCATTACGTTCATAGAAGGTTTGGGAGAAGGACCAACCCGAAAAGAGCGCCTGAAATCTGGGATGCAGCGCATTGCAACCCACGAGCAGGAACTGACCGAGCGGCTGGAACGCTTCCTGAGGGCATTACCGCAGGTACGTCTATACCGAGCTCCGGCCGATACCCCCAAAACGCCCACGTTTGCTTTCACCATTCAAGGAGTAAATGCGCGTGAAGCCACCACCTGGTTTGCCCAAAACTATAACATGTGCATCGCCGATGGCCACTTCTACGCCTCTACCCTGGCCGAAAAGTTGAACGTGAACCCTATGGGTGGGTGGATCAGGATCGGCTTAACGCCTTATAATACCTTGCAGGAAGTAGAGCTATTTGAGCAAGGATTGAAGGAGTTCCTTTCTTTACAGGCAAACCGATAGCCTCCGTTTAGGGCCTCTTTCCTGAAAAAAGGCCCTAAACTGATTCCACTAATCACGTCTCGTTTGAAAAACCGATGAAGAAGCCTTTGTTCAGGGCAGGTTATTTTTCTGTATTTTGCAGCCAGATTAAGAAAGATAAAAGTGCTGGAGATACTATTTGAAGATGAGCATTATGTGGCCATCAACAAGCCAAACGGATTGCTGGTACACCGCACGCGCATAGCCGAAGAGAAAAAGGAGTTCGCGTTGCAGTTGCTCCGTGACCAGTTAGGCTACAAGGTACACGCAGTGCATCGGCTGGACCGGGGAACGTCTGGGGTGCTGCTGTTCGCGAAATCTCCGGAGGCCACGGCTCCCATGGTCAAAGCCTTCGCTGAACAGCTACCAGATAAAACGTATTACGCCATTGTGCGGGGTTATGCTCCCGAGGCAGGCACCATAGACAGCCCCATCCGTCCGGACAAAGACCACCAGCACAAAGAAGCGCAACCGGCGGTTACCCACTTCACGCGCCTTGCCACGGTAGAGCTTCCTATTGCTGTGGGGCGTTATCAGACGGCCCGCTACAGTTTAGTGAAAATCAAGCCCGAAACCGGACGCATGCACCAGATTCGCAAACATTTTGCGCACATCCGGCACTACATCATCGGGGACAAAAAACACGGAGACTGGCGACACAACCTTATGTTTTTGGTGAACTTGGAGAGTTCTAGCATGCTGCTCCATGCGGCCGCACTTACGTTTGAGCATCCGTTTACGTCTGAGTTAGTGCAAATAAAAGCATCTATGCCGGAGAACATGCATCGGCTTTGCATTGATTTCTCCTGGCAAAATGAACTAGCTCAGCAGGAAGAACTTCCGCCACCTATTTCTCTAAACTTGTAAAACAGGTACTTCCTTTTTCCTTAGAAACTTAGGACCTATACCCTCTAATATTTACTTTCTTCCAAAAGCTTTCTGGCGCAAGCGTCCGCACGCATAGCTGATCTGCAAAACGGGGACACACGCGGACGCTTGCGCCAGAATCTGTTTGGGTATCTTGGGTTCGCCTTTGTGTTTTGTGGCTATTTTGGCAAAAACAGTTCAGAACCAGCCGAGATCTCTACCAGGAAAATCATTGGTTTACTCCTGTCATTTCCCTTACCGCTGCTTCTTCAGTTCTGCCAAAGGATAGAAACTGTCTCGCCAGTAGATGCCTCCTTGCCTGATGGTCTTGAAAGCAGATTTCAACAGAATGTACACCATGATGGAACCTGCTACGGGCACCATAAAGGCGTGCCACCACTTGCCATGAATACCACTTTTGAAAAGTATCAGCAGAACCTGGGACGTTACCAGTATACAAACCATGACCAGCCCGGCACTACCTGACAGCAGCATCAAGGGCAATGGGAGTACAAAGACCAGTAACGTGGCCAGAGCCATTCCAATGGCCGTGGGCAAGTGGTAGTTTGAAATGGAAAACGTGTTTTTCATGAGTCCGTTCACGAACTCCTGCAGGCTGGTATACCATTCCAGCGACACTACTTTTTCGCCGTAAACCACATCTTGCCGCAGACCGGCGGCTTTGATTCGTTCGCCCAATTTCAAATCATCATCGGGACGAAGGGAGAAGGCCGCGTGGGTTCCGGCTTTTTCGTAAGCGGTGCGTTTCACCAGATTGAAGGCTCCAATCCCGATGGAGGCATTGGAATTTGGATTTCTGATCTCCCAGGGGCGTTGGCGCATTTCCAGCATGACAGAAAAGGTATTCATCACACTTTGGAACAGAACAGAACGGGAGGTAATCTCCGGTAGCACCGCCAAGTGGTCTAACTGATGAGTCGCCACATAATGCATGGCTTTGTTTAATGCTTGCGGATGAAAGAGGACATCGGCGTCTGTGAACAGCATCCATTCCTCCCTTGAAGCAAGATACCCCTGATACAAGGCGTTGCTTTTCCCCAGCCAGCCGTGCGGAAGTTCCTTGATGGTCATCACTGCCAGCCTAGGATTTTCCTGGGCCATTTCCGCCAGAATCTGCGGTGTACGGTCAGTAGAACGATCATTGACCACCAGTACCCGGGAATTGGAATATTCCAGATGGCAGACGCTGGAAAGGGCTTGTTCCAGATTAACTTCCTCGTCCTTCACCGCAATTATAATGACGACATTCGATTCCGGAAAACCTGCAACCGTAGAGACGTCCTTTAAATAGGCAACCTTCCGGCAATTGACCAACAGGTAAATGGTCCCTAAAACCCAGGCAAGAGTCATCAGTCCTACATAAGCCGTTAGAAACATGCTAGTCATTTAATACCGGAATACTGATGGAGCGGTTTATTCTATATTATTCTAAAACCTGCCACCTTCTGAAAGGTTATGGTCTGTTTCTTACTATTTGCTTTGAGGTGAAGCCAGTTCAAAAATGGAAATTAAAGATGCCAGCACTGGATAAACAAACATGTGACTTCCAGAAGATTCCAGGGGAAACCAAAGAGAAAAATCCGGAATGCAAGATTTACAAAGCACCAGCAATTATAGTGTCACAACCACTTTGCCAACGGTTTTCCCTTGCTGAAACAGGCGAATAGCCGTGTGCATTTCCTCAAATTTGTAGATGTGGCCCACATACTGGGGTTTTAAGTCAAGGGCTTGCAGATGGCTGAGCAAGTGCAGCATCATATCTGTTTGCTCATAAAGATAGATGAGATTGAACCCCATCAGCGACTTGTTCTCAGTGGGCAAACGCAGGGGATCAATTTTGGGCCGACGGAGAAATTTCCAGATGAGTTTGGGATAATTGGGCTTAGAGCCGTGGCTGGAAAAACTGGCATTCCCATACACCACCATGCGGCCCATGGGCGCCAAGGCCTTCCAACCTTGCTCCAGAATTTTGCCGCCCACACATTCCAGTATCAAATTCAAGGATCGGGTTTGGAGGGCATCTTTCAACTTAGCAGGAAAATCATTGCCGCGCAGAATGACTTCATCGTAGTTTTCCTCCTTTAAGAGAAACTTCACTTTGTTTGGTCTGCCCACGCTGCCAATGGTAAAGGCTCCTAGTTTTTTACAGATTCGGTTTGCCAGAATACCTACGCCACCAGCCGCGCTGTGAATCAGAACGGTCATCCCTTTTTGCAGGTTACCTAACTGAGTGAGGGCATAATATGCGGTAAGCCCCTGCACCAGAAACCCCGCTCCTTCTTCAAAGCTCCAAGTGTTGGGAAGAGGAATCACATATCTATGATGAAGGTTGATGTGCGAGACATACCCTCCAAATTTGGTTACCCCCATTACTTTGTCGCCCACTTGCCATGCCGTTACATCATCCCCTACCGCCATAATCTCCCCTGAAAATTCCAAACCGGGAATAAACGACCCTTCGGGAGTGGCGCTGTACAAGCCCTGCATGGCGAAAATGTCTGCAAAGTTCAGCCCGATTGCCTTTACCTGCACGCTGACTTCATTTGGCTGGGGTTCCTCTAAGATTTCCCTGAGTAGGCGCAAATTTTTAATAGAACCTGCTTTCTGCATTCTATAAACCAGCCGTTCTAACATAAACTATCTTACTTAAAGATGTAACACATGACCTTTTCTGTAACCAAGGGTGCGGCATTTATTCTGTTTAATCTATTTTGAATTTCAGCTCATTAATATTAGATAAGCATCACTATCTATTGCTAAATTCAATCAACAACATCCTCACGGTATATAGTAAAAGTAAACAGATAATATAAGACAACAGATAATAACCATCAAAAATTACATCTATGTGTAAAGGAAATCACCTCATTCATAGACATAAAAATTCTTGTGATCTGTAAACGTATAAACAAATGAAAGTAGATGAAATCTGAAGAAGTAATTAATTTAAGTGTCAGGACATGTTACCTGAAGCTTAGCCTTTATTTACTTTTAGATCACGTATTTAGACAAGTAGGAACCAATGAACAGCAAAGCCTTTACTACAACTCTAGGCTTATGAGTAGATTACTAATCTTTTCCAGATTATATTTTAGATCTGAAAAAATCTGAGGTAGGTTGTATTTTCGTATCTGATATAGAAAATATTGAATGTTTTGATGACGTTTTTCAACTACTTCTTAAATTTTGTTAAATAATTCTTACATCAGGCAATATATTCAATCTGTCATATATAGTTTCGCTAAACAAAGAAGTAGACACCCGAGTTCACTTTTTCTTGTTTAATACTGTATAAAATACAATATTGCCGCGCTTTAAAAATTAGCACGCCTTTTGTAGTACAATGTGCATGGAAAGATTCGCGAAGGAACAGGTTTCAAAGGAAGTACTAGAAATTATTCTGGAACACTACACCCCAAAACTTACCTCTGAGGCATTTAACCTCTTAGGTTTCACTATAACCTATTTTTTCCCGCTGGAAGACAGAAGAGGGAATGAATTTAACACCGTGGCCTTCTCCGTAAGGGAAAACTCGGCTGAGACTTATTACATTTTAGCCTGCCAAGAAACGGATGTTACCCGCTAAAAGAGCAATGCCTTAGTGCATCTGCTTTCCTAAGCTACCAAGTGGCACGTTGCTTCTTTGGTCTGTTTGAAAATACCTCCCCTATTTACTTCTTTTCGTTTTCACTCTGTATTAAGTTACATTCGTGAAAACTGGCCTAAAACAATAGCTTTTGCAGAAGCAGGTAATAATACGCGCTTAATTAAATAAAGAGTCCGTTAAAGCATTTTAATGCTTTAATGAATGGTGATTTATTAAATTTCGGTCCTGTAAACAAAATACGGTAAAGTGGCGCTGCTACTTTTAAATTAGCATCCGCAGAAGGGAACGTAGTTCTTTCGGCTTTATTTCTACATACAAGGAATATTTAGAGCCCAATAACCATTTACTTCTTTTATTTAAAATAGCAATGGAGACCAATATTCTCTTGCAAAAAACTTTATCTTAGAAAAAACTGGTTTAGCCAACGCCAAAAGAAAATATAAACAAACTTATCTAGTTATCTAAAACTGAATATAAGTTCTATAAAGTAAATCATCTACTTCTAAAACGTTCATCTTCTGAGGGCTTTTCTGGTGTAATTTAAGTTTCATTTAAGAAAATACTCCAACAAGCAGGGAGGTAACTTCAGTGTCATCGCCCGTTTTAAAGAATTAGTTTTTTTTGTAGGGACTAAATACCTTGCATCTGGCGTGCACGAGCGTTCCATAAAGCCCAAACGCAAGGTATTGCGCCTCTACCGTGCTGTACCATACCTTCTACACTTCTGCCTACTTTATTTATATACGGTAGCCTTGGTTGTACCCTTGGGTAGACGAATGTAGAAAGTAGTGCCTTTTCCCTCCTCGCTCTCAAACCAGATCACCCCTTTATGCCATTCCACAATGGTTTTCACAATGGACATGCCCAGACCTATTGATTTTTCGCCTTTTAAGCCGGGCCTTCTGGCGTTCGTGAATTTATCGAAGAGGGTGTCTCTGTATTTTTGAGGAATGCCAATGCCGGTATCGGCTACCGTTACTAAGATGTTGGTGTCTTCCTCCCGCAACGTGACGGTGATGGTTCCTCCGTCTGGGGTGAATTTTAGGGAATTGGAAATGAGGTTGGTTATGACTTGCAGGAATTTAAGGTCGTCAATCTCCACAAAGATCTCTTCCTGGGCGCAGACAAAATGGACCTCCTTCGGCAACAGCTCACCTCCTACTTTTTTGTACTCGTTTAGAGCTTCGCGCATTTTCTTCACCAGATTCACCCGTCTGGTGACCAAATCTGTGTTGGTAGATTCTAGAAACTCCTGGGCCATAAACTCCCGCAACAACTCAGAGCCTTGTTTACTGATCTTTTCAATCAAATGCAGGACGTTCAAGGTCTCCTCATCCTTAGAAGCATTCAATTGTTCAGACAGATGGCCAGAAAGGTTCTGGATCATGCCTAAGGGGCCCGCCAGATCATGGGCCAGAATGTTAAGCACGGAATCCTTTTTGTTGGAGAATCTCTTAAGATGGTCGTTGTATTTCCGTTGGATAGTAATTTCTTCCACGTGGCCAATCAGCAATTTACCGGCGGGTTTCTCCAGAAGCGCCGGCGACAGGCAGACCCATTGTTCCGGATGTTCCGGAAGCTGGATGCGGAACTCCATGGCAGAAGAAGTGCCTTGCTGGAGCAAACCCGCAATTTTTTCCTCTACAAAAGACTTATCCTCGGGGTGAACCAGCGCCAACAGTTCAGCGGGAGCGGCGCGTTCTGCCAGAAACTTAAATCTGGCTTCAAAAGCCGGACTCTTGTATACACACGCAGTAGAACCCAGTTCATAAGCAAAAAACGCCTGACCGGTTTGTTCTAATAAGGCTATTGGTAAGTCTGGAAATGCATCTGCAGAAGACATATGGCAAGTGAGGAGTTATTGAAAAAAAGCAGTTTAGGGCCAATTTACTTAAATGATTGTAAAAACGGCCTTTAAACCAGGAACTATGTTTTGAATGGTCGTGAGCCTTACATGTATTCCTGTTTGAACGCTTTTTAAAGAAAACAGGCTAAAAACCAGCCCCTCTCTCAGAATATTGCTGTAAAAGCACCTGTTCACCAGATCATTGTTTTTGCAAGGATGGTTTTTAGAATTTAGAAAGCCCTAACGCCAGAATTACTCCAAAGATGCAGGAAGCCTCTATAATTATAGCTACTTTAGAGGTTGAGTATTATTGAATCAAATGAAAGTATTGTTTCTGCCCTGAAATTGGAAAACAGAGCCGAAACGAAGTATATCATTGCCTTTGGTGCATATTGAATATGAATAAGAACTACTACCAACTTCTAGGAATAAAAGAAAACGCATCGCAACCTGAAATAAAAGAAGCTTACCGTAAACTGTCCAAAAAAGTACATCCAGACCTAAACCAAGGCGAACCGTTTTTCGAGGAATATTTCAAGGAAGTAAAAGAGGCCTACGAGATTTTATCTGACCTGGAAAAGAAACGGGGCTATGACAACCGGCGGTTCAGACCGGTGGCGCCCGCCGGACCAGTTCTGCCCAGCAGCATCAAGAACATGGAGTACCAGGTGGCGCGCCTGGAGCTGAAACTGCGCGACCAAACCGAACAAATGGATTCCCTGCTGGAAGAGAAAAAATCTTTGCACCAGGAGTTAGAGCACTTTGTGAAAGCCCTTTTTGAGGTGAAGAACGAGCGCGGCGCACTGCAGAAAAAGATAAAGGAACTGGAGCAGGAAAGCGAATCCCAGAGAAAAGCCCATCAATCAGCCGATAGAACCGCAGAACACCAGGAACAACAGCATGAACTACGGCGCAAAATTCAGGCTTTGGAGCAGGCATTACTGCATGCCAACCAGAAGACCCAGTCAGTAGAGCTAGACTTGCAAAAAACTAGCCAACAACTCAAAACGGTAGAGCTGGACCTGCAGAAATCTAACCGAACCATTGAAGACAAAACAGCAGAACTTGTCCGCGAACAGCAACTGAAACAGGCGCTGGAAAAACGAATACAGGGGCTCCTCTTAGAGGCTGGCCAACAGCAGCACCGCGAAAAACAGATCCAAACCCTAACCCAAGAAAACGCCCAGCAGAAAACCCGTCTTACGGATCTGGCAACGCATTCTGATCAGGTCAAAAGTGAATTACAGCAATCCGAAACTGAATTACGAAAAGCCAAAGGCGAATTACAAAAAGCCAAAAACGAATTACAACAAACCAGAAGTGAACTGCAAGGCAAAACCAGAGAACTGGAACTAGCGCTACAGCAACAAAAAACCTTGCAAAGCCAGTTACTGGAACTTGAAAAACGCCCACTGCTACCTTCTCCCGTTGTTCCATCCGTTAAAGGCGAAAAAAACCAGCAACAGCAACTACAGCTAGAGTTAAAGGAAGCCACGGCCCAAAAACAAGCGTTGCAGCACCAGGTTCATCAACTGGAACTGTCCCTTGCGCAATTAAAGCAGGTGCTGCAGGATAAAACCATCGCGGTGGAGCAGCAAGCCGAAGCACTGCAACTAGAAAGAGACCAGATGCAAACCCTAACTGCCCAGCTACAAACGTTGCAAGCGGAAGCAGCCCAACAGCAGCACGTGCTGGAACGCCAAACGAAAGAACTCGCCGAGGAAGTCAAAGCAAAAGAAGCGCTACAGACCAGAATCCAGCAATTAGCGCAGGATGCATCCCGTTCTCAAGCCCTCCTGCAGACCAAAACCGAAGAACAGGCGCAACTTTCTGTACAATTAAAAAACCTTCAGGAAAAGCATTCCCGGCAAGAGCAGGAAACAGCGCGCTTGCAGATTCTGCTCAAAACCAAAGAAACCGAACAAGCGCAGGCGTCACAGCAACTGGTGGACCTGAACGGCAAACTCAAGGCACTCACGCAGGAAGAAGCCAGCCTCCGCGCCAACCTCCAGAAAGTAGAGCAGCAGGTAGCCCAAGCCAAGACTCAACTACAAGCGAATGTCCAAGCGCTGGAAGCCGGCCATGCGCAGCGTCAGGCAGTGCAGCAGCAACTGGAAGAGCAAAAGAAAGCGACGGCGGCCTCGCAGCAGGAAGTGCAGCGTAAAACGCGGGAACTGGAGCAGGAAACTGTGCAGACAAGGTCGGCAGAGGGTAAAATCCAGGCACTGGAGAAAGAGAAGGCCGCCCAGCAACTGAAAGTAAGCGAACTACAGAAGGAACTGGAGAAAGAGAAAGCGAACCAGCAATTAAAAATAGGCGAATTACAGAAGGAACTGCTGGCTGTGCGAAGTCAATACACCAAGGTAGCCCGTCTTCAACCCTTTCTGGTAGAGCACCTCGACTTCTTCAATTCCGCGGCCCCCAACGTGTACGGGACCTCCTTTGATCGCACTGAAATTAAATACATTTTCAGCCGGATGAAGATTGCGGTGCTCGCCGATAAACCTGGCCAACTGAATGTACTGGTGAAATACCTGAAACCCAATGGCCAACTGTATTTCAACCCGAAGTCCTCTCCTAACGGCTATTCCTTTGCGGCCACCCTCAACTACAGTCCCCAAGAGGAATACCTTTACCTCTCAGGCTGGGGTAGCGACCGGGACACCACCTTCGTGGCAGGTGACCACAAAGTAGAAATCTATGACGAAACCGGTCGCCAACTGGCGAAAGCCAATTTCCAGGTAAAAGAGAAAATTCAGGTCATGTCTAAAATCAAAAGCTTCTTTTAACTGTGGTTAGAGCTTTCATGTAAAATGAATAAGGAGAAGCAAGATTAAAGACAAGCGTGTAATCCACTCAAGTGCTTCAGCAGTGCTGATACATGCCTTACTTGAGCCATGAAGATTCTTTCCGTCATCTTCCTGGCTCAAGTTTTTACAATTGGACCTAAGATCTAAAATGGTAGAAAGGTTACAACTTTCGTAAGGCGAAAGACATCTCCTTGGCCTGTCTCCTGACAGGCAGCTCTTCCAGCGCTGATTCTCCCCTTGAGGGGAGCGTAGAGGGGTGTTTACACCTGCCGGATCACGCATTGCTGACAATGTTGTGTCGCGCCCAACACCGGTAGGTTTCCGCTCTACCATTTCCGTCTGTCAGGGGACAGACCGAGGAGGAGTATAGGACCCTTAAAGAAAAGAAACATTCTGTTATTGGCCTGCTTAGCGGTGCTTCATCACGGGTTCACTTAATCATACACCTGTGCTGGTGGTTCCCGGCGAGTCTGGAGACTCGTTTCATCCTCAGTCACGAGACTGGAGTCTCGCGCCAGTTAAATACAATTATTTCTAAACCTGTGGGGTTTTGGAGACATCATAGGTATCAAGCTTGTTTTCGTAAATTAGCCTGTAAACATCTAGCGGAGTTTCTCACTTACTTCCTTGATACGCTTTGCCAAACCGCATTGCAGAGGATTGATTCGGGCGGAGCCAAAATCAAACTGGAAAGTTGTAGACAGTTTCCTTATCTTTCCTGAGGTCCAGGCAAACGGGCCTGCTTAATATTCGCTATTTTTAAGAAGACAGTAACCCCTCATGCCTATGTACTTCAGAAAAAGTGTACTTGCTATTTCCCTGGGCCTTCTATTCATGAGTCCTGAACTTTCGGCGCAAGCCCAGAAGACCAAGGCTGCGGCTCCGGCGGCTGTGAAAACGGGTATGTATAAGAATCCGCTGCCGGTGGAGTTCGGGGACCCGTACGTGTTGTATGACGCGCCCAGCAAACTGTATTACATGTACGGTACGGGCGGCGGGGCCAAAGATGGTTTCGGCACGTATTCGTCAAAAGACCTGGTAAACTGGAAAAGCGAGGGGCAGGTGTTCAGGGGCAATATCAACGGCTCCTGGGACGTGAAGAACTTCTGGGCGCCCGAGGTGTACAAAGTCAAAGATAAATATTACCTCTTCTACTCCGCCGACTGGCGCGTGAACCCGAATAACGAGGAAGAGAATTTCCGCATCGGCGTAGCCGTAGCCGATAAACCCACCGGCCCTTTCAAACACCTCAGCGACAAACCCATCTTTGACCCCGGCTACCCCATCATTGACGCCAATGTGTACTTTGATCCCAATGGCAAGCTGTACCTCTACTATTCGCGCTGCGCCTACAAGCACCCCGTGCAAAGCGAAGTGGCCGACTGGGCGAAGAAAACCGGCTTATTCCCGGAAATTGAGGAAAGTTGGGTGTACGGCGTAGAACTGAAACCCGACTTCAGCGGGGTGATTGGCGAACCGGTGCTGTTGCTCCGGCCGCCCCTCAAAATGAATGATGCCCAGGCCGAATGGGAAAGCCGCTCGGTGACGTCCAAAGAAGTGAACCGTCGCTGGACCGAGGGCTCCTATACCTTCAAGCACGGCGACACGTATTACATGATGTATTCGGCCAACTACTTCGGGGGTAAGAATTATGCCGTGGGGTACGCTACTTCCAAGAGTCCGCTGGGTCCTTACACCAAAGCCCGCAATAATCCGGTGCTGCAAAAGAACACTGAGCAAGGCGGCGAGGTCACCGGTACGGGCCACAACAGCATCGCGTACTCGCCAGACGGCAAGCAGCTGTTCTGCGTGTACCACGGCCGCACTAAAGCCTCAGGTGAGGAACGGGTGGTGTTCATTGACCCCATGCGTATTGAGAAAGACGGCCGCCTGGTAGTGGAAGGCCCCAGCACCACGCCTAAACCCATGCCTTTACGTAAAAAGTAGCCGCTCCTTTTCTCTAAAAACCATTGGCTGTGAGGGTCACTCCTTCCTGGCCGCGGTTCCGTAGAATAATAATTTTGCTGAAAACCTGCCTTGATTCGTTTTAAAGGCATATTCTGAAAGTATCTGGTAGATTGGCCCAACTTTCTGAACGATTACCAGTATAGGAGTGTCATTACAGTATATTAATCACTATTATGAATCAAGGAACAGTAAAATTCTTCAATGATGATAAAGGCTTCGGCTTCATCAAAGACTCAAATTCAAATCAGGAGTACTTCGTGCACGTATCTGGTTTAGTTGACGAAATCAGAGAAAATGACGAAGTAGTCTATGATCTTCAAGAAGGAAGAAAAGGACTAAACGCCACCAACGTAAAACTGGCTTAGTCTTTCGCTATAAAGACAAATCGCTGAAAAGCCTCTCCCGCAAGGAGAGGCTTTTTTTATGTCCTTTCCCCAAAACGGCATAAAAAAGTACGGACAGGTCGCGACCTGTCCAATCGTTCCTGAGCCTCTCTCCCAGAACTTCCTTTAACTACATGATTTTACCGGCTTGTTTTTAAAATTTCAATATCTTAGGCTTCCCAACCCACACCATACCCCTTTATTACCCCTAATGGCGAAGAAGAATACGGCGGCACCCGCTGCCAAAGGCGATATTGATTTTGAGAAAGAACTCTGGGACGTGGCCAACGAGTTGCGCGGCGCCGTGGCCGAGAACCAGTACAAAGACTACGTGCTCTCGCTGCTGTTTGTGAAGCACCTCTCTGAGCGCTTTGAAATACGCAAGCAGGAGATACAGCTTTCCTTTCTGGAGCCCAACTCTGACTATTACAACATTGCCGCGCATGAGCAGAGCGAGGTGCTGGAAGACGAGCTGGAGTACCAGGTAAAGAACGTGTACCGCCTGCCCAAGGAAGCCACCTGGGCGCACCTGCGCGAGAACGCCGAGCAGGACGACATCAAGGTGAAGGTAGACCAGGCCTTCGTGCTCATTGACGAAATTCTGGCCAAGCGCAACCCCGACTACAAAGGCGTGTTGGAGCCTATCTTCGTGAAGAGCCAGCTCTCGCCTACGCAGGTAGCGGGGCTCATTAACCTGTTCTCCAAAGAGACTTTCTCTGAGATAAACAACCCCGAGAGCGACATCTACGGCCGCGTGTATGAATACTACATAGGTAAGTTCGCGATGGCCGAGGGCTCCGGTGCAGGGCAGTTCTTTACGCCGGGCAGCGTGGTGCGTTTGCTGGTAGAGATGCTGGAGCCGCTCAAGGGCCGCATCATGGATTTGGCCTGCGGCAGCGGCGGCATGTTTGTGCAGAGCCTCAAGTTCCTGCAGGCGCACGGCGGCGACAGAAACGACATCTCCATTTACGGGCAGGAGCGCTACGAAGGCACGCTGCGCCTCTGCAAGATGAACCTGCTGCTGCGCAACCTCTCCTTTGACGTGAAGCTGGGCGACTCCCTGCTGCACGACCGCTTCCCCGGCCTGAAGGCTGACTACGCCCTCATGAACCCGCCGTTCAATATCTCTAACTGGCACCCCGAGCTACTGCCCGACAACGACCCGCGCCTCTTCGGGGCCAAAGAAACCTTTACCACCCCCGGCAACGCCAATTACATGTGGTTCCAGACGCTATGGCACCACCTCTCTGAGCGCGGCACGGCGGGCGTAGTGATGGCCAACGGCGCCATGACCACCGGTAGCGCCGGCGAAAAGAACGTGCGCGAGCACATGATTACCCAAGGCATGGTAGACTGCATTGTGCAGATGCCCGACAAGCTGTTCCTGACCACCGGCATACCCGCCTGTATCTTTCTCCTGAGCAAGAACCGCGACGGCCGCGACGGCGAGCACCGCCAACGTAAAAACGAAATCCTGTTCATTGACGCCCGCAAACTGGGCACCATGGCCAGCCGCCGCCTGCGCGTGTTTGAAGACGCAGACGTGGCCCGCATCTCTGACACCTACCACCAATGGCGCAACCTGGGCGGCAGCTACGCAGACATAGAAGGCTTCTGCAAAGCCGCTACGCTAGACGAAGTAGCCGCCAATAATTATGTGCTCTCGCCGGGTCGCTACGTAGGCTCCGAAGCCGAGGAAGATGATGGTGTGCCGTTTGAGGAGAAAATGCAGAAGTTGACGGAAGAGTTGATGCAGCAGTTTGAGGAAGGTGCGGAGCTGGAGGAAAGGATTAGAAAAAACTTTAGAGATATGGCTTAAATTTAAGTTAATAAGGAGTTGATAATACAAAACTCATCAACTTCTTATTAACTTAAGCTTGTTCCTTTTATACTTGTGAAGTATTCTGTCCATAGTTTTTTTAGATAACTCGGCATAGAGAATATCAAAGTGTTTAGCTATTTGTCCCCTAATTTCAGGAGAATCCATCCCTTCTTTGCGCTTTCCTTTTTTATTAAAATAATATTCTTTTGAAGAATTTATAGCATAAGAAAGAAAGTTGCGATTACCTAAGTGCGTGTACCTTTCGAATAATTGCTTCTTAAAAATTTTCACTCCTCTAGCTCTAGGGCTATAAGACATATATACAGTTTTGATAATCCGTTTATTCATCTTACGGAAATACCGAGACAAACTTGTGCCACGTATAAATGTTTTATGTCCATTAAATTCAAATCCTAAATACTGCAGATTCTTATAAAAAAGCTCTTCATTGGTCTCTTCGTCAAAACCTAGAATATATTTGAGCTTCTCACTATTGAATCCTCTTAACTTACCTAATTTATCTTTAGCGAATAAAATCTTTTCTGTTTTCTTATTTTGTATCTTAAGATGATAATCAGCGATACGACATTCCAAGAGATCGTGGTAATGTTCAACCTTGGTATTTGGAACAATTATAATTATATCATCACAGTATCTCCTGTATAAGAAGCCTTCTTTTATACTTAGATTATAGATTTCTTCATCAAAATCTACTAAAAAAATATTAGAAAGAAGTGCACTTATTGGTGAACCTTGAGGTATACCATAAAACCGTTTTGTTCCATCTGCAGCAATATCATGGGTGCTATTTTGCAGAATAATATTCTTTTCTCTTAACTCAGCAAACTTATTTTTAAAATTCTGACCTGGTACTAAATCAGTCAAGGTAGGAACTTTTCCTGTGCTATTCTTTGATCTTTCTAAATCAATATTAAAGTGTTTTAAGATGGTGTTTTTGTAAACATAGCTATATCTAGTAAGGGATTTAAAAACATTGTATTGATCAATAGGCAGGGACTTGTTCGCAACCCCAACTATCTTACACCATTTTTCTTTTAATTTTTGATGGTCAATACTGTCAAAATAGCCTTTAATATCTAAAGCTATAGCTGTGCATGATCCTGTTTTCTTTATATAGTCAAATACCTCTTTTGCAAATTGTATATTACATTTACCGTCAAGATCATTACGGTAAGCAAAAACGCAATCACCGAATCCCTTACTTTTAATATAGTCTTGATACCTAAGAGTTAACGCGTAGGAGTAAAAGCTATAGATATACCTGTCAAAGTGGGAAGCAAAAGAAATGGGTCTTATTTTAGTCTCAAGACAATAATTTTCCTTTCTTTCTTTGGAAGACAAATAAGGGCCACCAGCTATCTCCTCTTGATATTTGTATCGAGGAGTTTTTAATTCAATTTTTAATAAAGGTTTAAAGGAGTGGGCTGCAACCTTTTCACTTGAACTTACAATTTCTTTTATCTTTTCCTTTGATTTTGAAAAATCGAATGGATGGTCAAAATGTAGGTAAGTCTTTTTCTTGAAATTTTTTAGAGTTTTCTTCTCCCACTCATCCCATAGCTTTTCAGTGTACAGCATTAGCTTAATTTGTTGTGCTTTAATGGGAGCTTAGGCTACGGACACTCTTCGAGTTTTAATCCATGCTTGCAAACTACTACCCAAAGAAAATGCAAATGCATTCTCCCCAGTCCGCTGAGGATTTTCACCCCAACAAGCCCTATCTCCACTCTTGGCTAAACATCACTGTTTCGCACTACGAACTGAACCCTCCTCACAAGTTCTAACACAACAGCCCTTCAAAGAATTTAACCTCTGAACGTCGGCATACACCTTCGGTATTAGGATCAATACATGATCCTGGGGATTTTTAATAGAAACAAGATGGCAACAGTAAACTTAATCCTCAACCTTATATCCCTGGGTACCTGTATGGCGGCAGGAGATATATATGGTTCGATCCTTTCCATGCTAAGTACTCTCAGCGTGGTTTTGGAAATGAGCAATAAATTACGTACCTTTAATCCTGTACCCTTGGATCAATACCCAAGGCAAACAATCCCATTCAATTCCTATGCCAATCTTCATAAAGGCATATTTAATCTTAGCATTTTCCTAAAAGTGTACTAGTATCTAGTTAATTATTAGATTATATTGCGATAATCTATAGGTGAAATTTTCTTTTCAGAAGAAGAACATGACATTTAGTCTTAATAATTGAGTCACAGTCTCTTAGACATAGTGTCATATTCTAAAATTTTTGATTAAATCCATGACATGTTGGAAAACATACAAACTTAGTGATGTTTGTAAAAAAATAGGCAGTGGCGCAACTCCAAGAGGGGGGAAATCAGCATACATTGGAAAAGGTATTTCTTTAATAAGAAGCCAGAATGTACTTGACTTTACTTTTTCTAAAGAAGGTTTAGCTTTCATTGATGAAGTACAAGCTAAGGCATTGTCTAATGTGGAAGTACAGGAAGGTGATGTTCTAGTTAACATTACTGGTGACTCTGTAGCCAGAGTATGCCAAGTTCCAAAAGAGTACTTGCCAGCAAGAGTAAACCAACATGTGGCAATACTTCGTGCTGATAATTCAAAACTTTCTTCTGAATTTCTGAAGTTTAGTTTGCTAACGAAGTATAATAAAGATAGACTCTTATCACTTGCTTCTACTGGTGCGACACGAAATGCCTTAACAAAAGGTATGCTGGAGGAATTTGAAATTTCAGTACCTGAGGACGTAACAGTTCAAAACCGCATAGCCGAAATCTTATCTGCACTAGATGACAAAATAGAGCTGAACCGCCGCATGAACCAAACGCTGGAGCAAATGGCCCAAACGCTATTCCGGCAGTATTTCGTGAATGGTATTGATGAAGAGAACCTGCCAGAGGGATGGAAAGAAGTTCAAGTTCAAGAATTATTCAACATAACCATTGGTCGTACACCTCCAAGGGGTCAAAAAGAATGGTTTACTACAGATTCTTCTGATGTAAAATGGATGTCAATTAAAGACTTAGGTAATTGCGGAGTTTATATTTCAGATACATCTGAGTATCTAACAGAAAATGCTGTTAAGAAATTTAACGTTCCAATTATTCCTAGGAATACTGTTGTATTAAGCTTTAAATTAACAGTTGGTCGTGTTGCGATAACAACTGATAGAATGTTATCCAATGAAGCTATTGCACACTTTATACCTAAGTCCAATACTTACTTGCCTCCTGAATTCATATTTATGTATTTGAAAGAATTTAAATATGATTCTTTGGGTAATACATCCTCAATCGCTACGGCTGTAAATTCTAAAACAATCAAAGAAATGCCAATGCTTTTGCCTAATCAGGTAATAATGACAAACTATACTAATAATGTAAAGAATCTATTTGCCAAGATTAAAGCAAATTCAGCAGAAATAAAAACGCTTACCACCCTCCGCGACACCCTCCTTCCCAAACTCATGTCAGGAGAGATTGATGTAATGCAAACCCAACCGGAAGCCCTGCATGAGCCAGTACTTAGCTGAGAGTGACATAGAGGAGGCGGCCATTGCCTGGCTGCTGGAGCAGGCGCCCTACACCTACCAACACGGCGCCGAGATAAAGCGCGACCAAAGCAAAGTGGTGCTGGAAGACGCGTTTGCCGCCTACCTGCAGCGCCGCTACCCGCAGGTGCCAGACAAGGTGCTGGCCGAGCTGAAGCAGGAGTTCCTTTTCAATAAAGGCACAGACCTGCCCCAGCGCAACCACGCCTTCCACCTCAAGCTCAGCAAAGGCATCAGCAAAACCTGGAAAGACGAGCACGGCAAACCCCAGTTCGGCCACTTCTACCCCGTTGACTATGACACCCTAAAGAACAATGACTTCAGGGTAGTCAACCAGTTCACCATTGTGGGCAAAGGCAAACGCCGCCCAGACCTTATCATTTTTGTGAACGGCCTGCCGCTGGTGCTCTTTGAGTTCAAGAATCTGTTCAACCAGGATGCCACCGTAGAGGCCGCCTTCAACCAGGTGCAGCACTACACCCTGGACATTCCGGCGGTCTTTGAGTACAACGCCCTCACCGTGGTCTCTGACGGCCATACCACCCTGCACGGCATGTTCAGCAGCGGCCTGGAGTGGTACGCCGCCTGGAAAAGCATAGACGGCCGCGAGGTGGTAGACAACGGCTTCGCGCTGGAAACCCTCATCAAAGGCCTGCTGGCGCCCCAGCGCCTGCTCCAATACGTGCGCCACTACATCTTCCATGAGCTGGACAAAGGCGAGCTCATTAAGAAAGGCGCCAAGTACCACCAGTTCTACGGCATACAGTACGCCCTGCAGGAAACCCTCCAGCACGTGCGCCCCTTCGGCGATGGCCGCATTGGAGTCATCTGGCACACCACCCGCTCGGGCAAGAGCATCACCATGGCCATTTACACCGGCATCCTGCGCCAGTTGCCCCAGCTCCGGAACCCCACCATTGTGGTGCAGGTAGACCGCTTTGACCTGAACCGCCAGCTTTTCGAGGATTTTGTGGCCGCCAAAGACCTGGTCGGTGACGTGAGCATCGCTAACACCACCGATGAGCTGCGTACCTTGCTCAGCGGCGAGGGCGGCGGCGTGGTGTTCAGCACCGTGCAGAAGTTCAACCTCAAAGACACCGCCACCGGCCGCGAGCTGGAGCACCCCGTCCTGAGTTCCCGAGACAACATCATTGTGATTGCCGATGAGTGCCACCGCACCCAATACGGCCTGGTGCAGGGCTACGCCAACAACCTGCGCCGCGCCCTTCCGCAGGCGAGTTTCATTGGCTTCACCGGCACACCCGTAGACAGCAAAGACGCAGACACCGTGGCCGTGTTCGGTGACATCATCCATACCTATGACATAAAGCAGGCCACTGAAGACAAAGCCGTGGTGCCCATTTACTACGAGCCGCGCCTGGCCAAGCTACACCTGGGCAACGCCCAACTAGAGGAAGAAGCCGAGGAAATCACCGGCGGGCTGGAAGAAAACGACAAGAACAAGATTCTATGGGCCGCCATGGAAGACGCCGCCGGTTCTCAGGAGCGCGTGGCCGCCATTGCCAAAGACATTCTGCAGCATTACACCGGCCGCAACGCCAGTTTGAGCGGCAAGGCCATGATAGTCTGCATGAGCCGCCGCAACTGCGTAAAGCTCTATGACGCCCTCACCGCGCTGCCCGGCTGCCCCGAGGTAGCCGTCATCATGACCACCAACATCGCCAAAGACCCCGTTGCCTGGAACCCGCACGTGCGCACCAAGGAAGCCATGGAAGCTGTTAAGACCCGCTTCAAAAACCCGGATGATGAGTTAAAACTGGTGATTGTGCGGGACATGTGGCTCACCGGCTTTGATAACCCGGCCATGCACACGCTCTACGTAGACAAAGTGATGACCGGCCATAACCTCATCCAGGCCGTGAACCGCGTCGCCACCGTCTTCCGTGACAAACCCAGCGGCCTCATTGTAGACTACATCGGCATTGGTGACCGCCTTCGCGATGCCACCAAGAAGTACACGGGTGCCGGTGGTTCAGGCGCCGTGGCTTTTGACATTGAAGAAGCCTTCTCCCTCACCCAAGAAATCATTGAACAGCTGCGGGAGCAACTGCCCGAAAGCTTCCAACCAATACACTCGCTCGCGTCCCGCGAGTGTGAGGTACGGGCGGCCTCTGGCCACGTGCCTACAGAATCAGATACACCTTTACAGGGGCCAGAGGCCCAACGTATCCCACACTCGCGGGACGCGAGCGAGTGTTCTACCATATCTGAAAACCAGAGAACCTCTTCTAAAAGGTATCTATACCACAACTGGCTGGCGTTAACCCCGCCGGAGAAATTCAAACTGGTGGCGCTGGCGACTAACTACCTGGTCTCTGATGATGAACGCTGCAAGAGATTCATGCTGAACGAGAAGAAACTCAGCAGCCTCGCCTCCATCGTGAAGAATCATGCCGCCATCAATTCCATTGCGGTAGATATTCTCTTCTTCCAGCACGTGGGCGCGGCGGTGCGCAAGGTGAAATACCCTACCACTAACATTAAGAAAAGCCAGGAGCAAATCAAAAACCTCATCCACCGCAGCATTGAATCTGAAGACGTGGTAGACGTTTTCCAGATGGCCGGCATAGAACGCTTTGACATCTCCATCATCAACGATGCCTTCCTGGCCACCGCCAAAGCACAGAAGACCGGCAACGAGCTCAAACTGGAGCTCCTGCGCCAGATCATGAATGATGAGATCAAAGTCCGATCCACCAAGAACCTGATCAAGTACCGCAAGCTCAAAGAAGAAGTAGAAAAGATCATAGCCGACTACCACGCCCACTTCTTCGACAGCTTAGTGGCCATGGAAAAACTGCGCAAAGTGGCCAAGCAGATGCAGGAAGAAGACCAGATCCGCCAGCAACTGGGCCTCACCGAGGAAGAGGAAGCCTTCTACCAGATCCTGGCCAACCACCCCAATGCCGTGCAGGAGGTTGACCTCATCAAAGAGCTGGTGAAAAAGATTCTGGCCGAGGTCAAGAAAAGCGCCTCCCAACCAGACTGGTACAAAAAAGACGACACCAAAGCCCAGTTGCAACTAGCCGTGAAAAAAGTTTTACGGTTTAAGGTCCAAGAAGACTTGCAGGAAATCCTGGATGAAATTCTGGAGCAGGCAGAGGAACGCTATAAGATTTGGGTGGCGTAAAAAGAAAAAAAGTACGGACAGGTCACGACCTGTCCTAGTGCGCATGCCCCTCTTCCGCAGATCTTTTCTTCTGCTGATCTTTTTATAAGCAGGAATGCGCGGAAGGACAGCAATGCGGATTGATCAGGAATGCGCGGGGACAGCAATGCGGATTGATCAGGAATGCGTGGAAGGACAGGTCGCGACCTGTCCCTACGGGAACTGTATTATCTTTTGAAAACGTCTTGCTGCCAGTTGGCTGGGTTATTTTCTATATAGTCTTTGATATTTTGAAATGATTTGGCGTTTCTGACGATATGGTCATGAAAAGACCGGTGCCAAGCGAAATCAGAAAGACCTGCCAATCTGATTTGCTTGGAGGTAGAAGTCTTGTAAGCACCCATGATCTCTGAAAGAAATTTTATTTTCTTCTTCCCATATCGTAGTACGGACAGGTCGCGACCTGTCCCCACGCATTTCTGATCTATTCCGTATTCCTGATTCGGCACGCCTTCCTGATCAACGTAATCCAGCTCCTCTCTACAAATCTCTAATATCCCATGAATGTGATTGGGCATTACCACAAACGCATGTGAGTTCAGATACGGATGTTGTTCTACCAGCCAGCACCATTGCCGCTCGGCTATCTGCCCATATACATTCAGGTGCATCTCTCCATGAACTACTTCGCCAAAGACACAGGTCATGTCCTTCACACAGGAAGTGACAAAGTAAAGGGCATCTTGGCTGTAGTCAAAGCCGAGAAGTCGGTTCCGTTTTCGGTCTGGGCGCATGATAGCTTCATACGTGGAAGCGAGTACGGGAGATTATTGGGAATGCGTGGGGATCAGGAATGCGTAAGGGACAGGTCGCGACCTGTCCGTACTTTGCTTGGAGCGTGTTAAATGTTTTGCAGTATTTTCTGTATGTCTTTATCGTTCAGCTCCCGCCACTCTCCTGGCTGTAGATCCCCTACTTCAATAGTCACCATCCGTACCCGTACCAACTGCTCCACGGTATACCCCAATTTATAGCACATGCGCCGAATCTGGCGGTTGAGGCCTTGCGTGAGCACAATGGAAAATGTCTTTTCTCCTATCTGCTGTACCTGGGCAGGCCGGGTCTTTTGGCCCATGATCACTACGCCGGAGGCCATTTGCTCCAAGGCTTCGGGCGTTAAGGTCTTGTCTACGGTGACCTTGTATTCTTTTTCCTGGTGGTTTTCTGCGTGGCTGATGCGGTTGTAGAGGGCACCGTCGTTGGTGAGCAGCAGGAGCCCTTCTGATTCTTTGTCCAGCCGCCCTACGGGGAACAACCGCAGGTTCAGGTTGAGCGCCTGCGCCAGGTTGTTCTCAACAGCGGGGTTGAGGGTAGATTCCACGCCTCGGGGTTTATAATAGGCTAGGTAGGTGAACAGTTGGGGTGCTTTGAGTACTTGTCCGTCTAGTTGTACCTCGTCTTTAGCGGAGAGCATCTGCTGCAGTTGGCCTTTTTGTCCGTTTACCAATACCCGCCCCGAGACAATGGCCTGCACTGCTTCTTTGTTAGACAGCCTGGCTTTCTGTACCACAAAATGCTGGAGAGAAGATAAAAGGGATTTCATGGATGACTGAAGCGGTTGCGTCCGAAGAACTGATGTGAACGGATGGCAAAGGTAAGCTACGGGATTCGGATTCGGTTAAACCCATTTGGCAGGGTGGTGTTGTCTGGAGCGAAGGATGCGAAACGCAGATCTTGCAACAGGTAACTAACTTGAAAGAGGGCCAGAGCGGCGAAAGAAGGCCGATGTCAATTGCTCTGGAAAGCGCATCGCAAACAAACCTACGTATACAGGGTTTACTACCTACACCTGCCTGAACTCCCATGAAAAAGAACTTGCTACGTTGCATTCCTCCCTTCATCCGTCTTCTCGGGTGCCTGTTGTTGTTGGTAGCCTGTGAGTCACAGCCGGTGAAAAGCCAGCAAACCGGCGCCTCGGGATATACGACCAAAACTCCGCACCCAGACGGCACCGGCAAGGTGTACTTGGGCCGCGAAATAGCGCACGTAATGTCGGCATCTGGAGGTGAGTGGCTGGAGCGTGACACCCGGCAGCAGGAAGAGAACGTCAATGAAGCCATTGCGCATCTAGACCTTCAACCAACCAGTGTAGTCGCTGACATTGGGGCCGGAACGGGATACTACACCTTCCGGATAGCACCCAAGGTTCCGCAGGCGCAGGTGTATGCCGTAGAGGTGCAGGAGGCGTTCGTTTCGGCGTTACAGAAGCGTACGCAGGAACTGGGTTTTACCAATGTAACCGTAGTGCAGGGAAGTGCCCAATCGCCTAACCTTCCGGCGGCTTCAATTGATCTGGCCTTGATGGTAGACGTGTACCACGAACTGGAATATCCGCGCGAAATGCTGCAGGCGCTACATAAAGCCCTGAAACCCACCGGCAAACTCCTGTTGCTAGAATACCGGGCCGAAGACCCTTCTGTTCCCATCAAAGAGCTGCATAGAATGAGTGTGGCGCAAGTAAACAAAGAACTCCGGGCGAATGGCTTTACCCTGTACCGGCGCGAAAACTTCCTGCCTATTCAGCATTTTCTGCTATATGAAAAGTTAAAGAAATAAGGAGTAGTAAGTAGCAAGTTTAATGTAAACATCTATTTTGTCGTCCTGAAGGGATCTTGATGGAGAACGGTAACTGCTTTTGCTATAAGCTTCGTTAGATCATTCGGCTGTGCTCAGGATGAAACAAGATATGATTTGATTATCCCTCCTCATTAATTTCCAAACGAAGGCGCCTTTCCACTTGCTGGTGAAAAAACGTAGCAAGGGCTAAAAAGGAGTGTGTACCTCGTTACTGTGTAACATCGCTACGGTTTTCCGGCAATGTAGACTTGTTACACTATAACGAGGTACTTGTGCAAGGGAAATGGGCTTGCCTATCCTAAGTCTGACGGCTATGTTGAGAATACCTACAATGTAGGCAGGTCTCCCTAAACTTTTGGATTTACAAAACAGGTTCATTTCATTCAATTAGCATCCAGCAAGCATTAACCCTCTACAAGGTCACATATTTGTGTATAAACAAGAAAGGGCTTAAAGATAGAGCAACGGCCTTAGAACTCATTATTAAGAATTCTACTTACTGTCTTTGGGTTTAGGCAATCTCTTTGTGTATTCTTGCTTGAAGCATATACCACAATCTCAAGAAGCAATCCTTTAACTGAAATTGAATTTTTCTTACAACAGTAAAAAGAGTACCTTACATGCATTCCGGTAAGATGTGCTAAAATCAATCCCAAATATTTAACTATATAATTTGCCCTTGGCAATGAGTGAGTTTAGAAGGCTTCGATTCAACTAACATCAATAACCGGTTTCTAGAAAACAATGCTTTACTCCTGAAAGGGAATAAAGTCTAGTCACAGCAACACCCATGAAGGAAAGCGAAAAAAGATACCGGAGATTAATTGAAGCCAGCCAGGATTTACTGGTGACGGTGAACCTGCAAGGCAACATCATAGATACCAATGAGGCTGCGGTGAAAATTACCGGAGTAAACCGCGAAACCTTAATTGGATCTGACTTCTTCAACTATTTCACGGAGCCTGATCTGGTGCGGGAAGTTTTCGAAGAGGTACTGGAACACGAATCAGTGACCAATGTCCCGTTTACCCTCCTCCACATCAATGGTACCCACACAGACGTGTTGTTTGACGGGTATATCTATAAAGATGACCACAGTAAATATTTAGGCGCTGTCATAGTGGCCCGGGAAATTGCTGAGAAAAAGTGGGCGACTGAATTAGGTATCGCTAATAAAGAACTTGCCTTTCAGCACAATGAGAAAGAAAAGCGGGCCAATGAACTGAGCATCGCCAATGAGGAACTCGCGTTCCAGAACGACGAGAAAGAAAAACGGGCGCAGGAGTTAAGCGTTGCCAATGAAGAATTGGCTTTTCAGAACGACGAGAAAGAAAAGCGGGCCCAAGAGTTAAGTGTCGCTAACAAGGAATTGGCGTTCCAAAACGACGAAAAAGAGAAAAGGGCTCAGGAACTCAGCGTCGCAAACACTGAATTAGCATTCCAGAACCACGAAAAGGAAAAACGGGCGCAGGAACTGAGCATCGCCAATGAAGAACTCGCTTTTCAAAACCATGAAAAAGAGAAAAGGGCGCAGGAGTTAAGCGTTGCCAATGAGGAACTGGCTTTTCAGAACGACGAGAAAGAAAAGCGGGCTGCCGAACTCAGTATCGCCAATATTGAACTTGCTTTCCAGAACGATGAAAAGGAAAAACGCGCCGCAGAATTAGTCATTGCAAACAAAGAACTAGCTTTTCAGAACGATGAGAAAGTAAAACGGGAGGCCGAGCTCCGGAACGCCAATTACGCCCGCAGTCTCATTGAAGCCAGCCGCGACCCTTTGGTTACCATCAGCCCTGAAGGGAAAATCACCGACATGAACCAGGCCACCATGAAGATTACCGGTATGGAACGGGAGCAACTTCTGGATTCTGACTTCTTTACTTATTTCACGGAGCCTCAGATGGCCCGCGAAGTGTACCAGGAAGTGTTTGCCAAAGGCGCCGTCTCTGATTCTCCGCTCACCCTTCGGCACAAAGATGGTAAACTGACCGATGTGCTCTTCAATGGGTCTGTGTACAAGAACGATCAGGGCGACGTGTTGGGCGTGGTGATTGTGGCCCGTGACGTGACCGACCAGAAACGGATTGCCACCGAACTGAACGAAGCCAAAATAGCGGCAGAACTTGCCACGGTACAGGCCGAGGAAGCCCAGGCAAAAGCTGAAAGTGCCACTCAGATTGCCGAAGACGCCATGAAAGCGAAACAGCAGTTCCTGAGCAACATGAGCCACGAGATAAGGACACCTATGAACGCTATCATCGGGTTTACCAAGGTAGTTTTGAAAACGGAACTGACCGAAAAACAACGCGAATATCTTACGGCCATTAAACTAAGCGGCGATGCCCTCATTGTGCTCATCAATGACATTCTTGATTTGGCGAAGGTAGACGCCGGTAAGATGACATTTGAGAAAATTCCGTTTCAATTATCTGCTTCCATTTTTTCCATGGTGCATCTGTTTGAGGCCAAAATACAGGAACGCAATCTGGAGCTGGTGATGGAATACGATTCCAAAATTCCTGACGTAGTGATGGGTGACCCCGTGCGGTTGCATCAAATTATTTTGAACCTGGTCAGCAATGCCGTCAAGTTCACTACCGAAGGTAAAATTACCGTAGGCGTCCGGATGCTGGTGCAAGACCCTGAAAAAGTGATTCTGGAGTTCTCCGTAACAGATACCGGCATCGGGATTGAGGCCTCCAAGTTGGACACCGTGTTTGATAATTTTCAGCAAGCCACCAGCGGCACGTCCCGTTTGTACGGGGGAACAGGTTTGGGATTGGCCATTGTCAAGAATCTGGTAGAACCGCAAGGCGGTACCGTATCAGTGAAAAGCAAATTAGGGGAAGGCTCTACCTTCAGTTTTATCCTCAGCTTCGACAAAACGCAGGAGAAAGCCGACACGGATTTAGGGCTGAACATAGAACTGGAAGCTGGTTTCAAAGATGTGAAGATTCTGGTGGTGGAAGACATTGCCTTGAACCAACTGTTAATGAAAACCCTTTTGGAGGACTTCGGCTTTGAGATGGAAGTGGCCGGAAACGGGGAAATCGCCATTGAAAAGCTAAAGAATACCACCTATGACATCATTCTGATGGATCTGCAAATGCCTGTTATGAACGGGTTTGAGGCCACCTCTTACATCCGGAACGAACTAAAGCTGCCCGTACCCATCATTGCCCTCACCGCTGATGTGACCACCGTAGACGTAGAGAAATGCAAAGCCGTGGGCATGAATGACTACATTTCTAAACCCATTGATGACAAACTGCTCTACAGTAAAATCATCAAGTTTTTAAAAGATACCGGCTATGACAAAAAAGCCGTGGTGCATGAAATAGAAGATCTGCAAACCAAACCCCTGACCTGTGTCAATTTCGATTACCTGAAAAGAATCACCAAGAGTGATGCCCGCTTAGCCCAGATGATTCACCTCTACCTACAGGAGATTCCAGCTTTGGTGCAGACCATGAAAAAGTCTATAGACGAAAAAGAATGGGCTACCTTGAAACTTGCGACCCACTCCATCATCCCCACTTTCGCCACCATGGGCATCAATCCAGAATTTGAAGACATGGCAAAGGCCATTCAAGCCCTGGCTGCAAATCAACTTTCAAATGAAAACGAGGAAGAAACGAGCGACGAAACCTTATCCATGTTGTACACTATGTTCTCCAAAATTGAAACTGTCTGTGCCCTGGCGGCCCAAGAACTGGAAGAGAAACTAGTCTCGCTTTCTGAGACTACTTCATAAAGTAGACTGCCAGAGAAAGAGGCATCATGGTTCCTAATCAGCTGAAAACGTTTATATTTAAGCGTAAGCAAGAGTGCTGGTTTTCAGTTCACTTTTGTAAAAACTCAGGTAAAACCCAAGCTATGAAAGTAACATCCGGAAATCTAAGGAATATCATAAACAGGCTTCTCTCCTTCTGCTTTCTGCTCCCGTTTCTTGGCTCTTTTCCCTGTTTTGCCCAGGAAGCACCCTTCCAAAAAGGCGTGAATCTAACCAATTGGTTTCAGGCGAACAGCGCCCGCGAGATTCAGTTTTCGCGCTACACCCGGCAGGATTTTGAACAGATCAAGAGCCTGGGCGTAGAGGTGATCCGGTTGCCCATCAACTTGCATGCCATGACCAAGGGCGCCCCTGCCTACACCCTGGACCCGCTGTTTCTCTCCTTTCTGGATGAAACCGTCACCTGGGCCGAGGACCTGAACCTGCACCTCATTCTGGATAACCACTCCTTTGATCCCATTGCCAATACCCAGCCACAGGTGGAAGGCATTCTAGAGAAGGTCTGGACGCAAATGGCACAACATTACAAAGACCGTTCAGACCGCCTGTACTATGAGCTTCTGAACGAGCCACACGGCATTTCTGATACCCAGTGGAATGCCATTCAGGGGCGCATCATTCAGGCTATCCGTCGGCAGGACACCCGCCACACCTTGATTGTGGGCGCTACCAATTTCAACAGCTACCAGAACCTGGCCCAGATGCCGGTTTACTCAGACAACAAACTGATCTACACATTCCATTTCTACGATCCTTTTCTGTTCACCCACCAGGGTGCCACCTGGGTAGAACCTTCGCTGGCACCGCTGGCCAACATGCCTTTTCCTTACCGTGCGCAAGACATGCCCACGTTGCCCAACAGTTTGCGAGGCTCCTGGATGGAAGGGGCCTATAACAACTACGCGCAGGAAGGCACCGTGGCTAAAGTGAAACAGCTCCTGGACATGGCCGCCGCTTTTAAGCAGTCGCGTAATGTGCCGGTTTTCTGCGGCGAATTCGGGGTGTTCATGCCCAACAGCCGCCCCGCTGACCGCGTGTTCTGGTATGACACCGTGCGCCGCTACCTGGAGGAAAAAGGCATTGCCTGGACTAGTTGGGACTACCACGGAGATTTCGGGCTGTTTAACCGGGGTGGCTCTGATCTGTTCCAGCATGACTTGAACGTACCGGTGCTGCAGGCGCTAGGCTTTACCGTGCCGCCGCAGTCGCCGTATGTGAAGCAGCCCAGAAAAAGTGGCTTCGCCGTTTACACCGATTTTCTGGGAAAAGACATCCGGAACGCCAGCTACGGCACCGGTCCACTGGATTTTTACGCCGATCAGAAGCCGAACAATGGGCGCTACAGCCTGGCCTGGGCCAACGCCGAACGGTACAGCAGCATCGGGTTTGACTTCCAGCCCGATCAGGATTTATCATTCCTAAAACAGGAAGGCTACGCGCTTGATTTCCTGTTCAGGGGCACCGCCCCCGCCACCAGCGTGGACATCCGTTTTCTGGACACCAAAACCACAGACCCTACAGACCACCCGTGGCGCGCGGTGGTGACTTTGAGTGCCCAGCAAGTACCGTTTGATGGCCGCTGGCACCACGTGCGGTTGCCTTTAAGCAGCTTCACCGAACAAGGTTCCTGGGACAACAACGCTTGGCATACCCCAGAAGGGAAATTTGACTGGTCCAGCATTGACCGCTTGGAAATTACCGCCGAACACGGAAACCTGGGCCAAACCAAACTTTGGTTTGACAACATCTTTATTTCGAACCAAGATACCGCCAAAGTCTATGAGAACTCGGTGTACACCGGCGGAGTAACGGGGAGTAAAGGAGAACTGGAGGCCGGAAAAGTGAACGTCTATCCTAATCCGGCCAACGTGTACCTGGTGCTGGAAACCACTTTGCCCGGCCAGCTTTCTCTGGAACTGAGCAGCAGCGTAGGAACAATGGTGCGTAAAGCCACTTTTTCCAAAAGCCTTAAACTGCCTACTGCCTCCCTTACTTCCGGCACGTACTTCTTGAAAATCACAGATGTGAAAGGCAGATCCAATACCCGTAAAGTAGTCATCAGGCATTAGAGTGAGTGCACCTTTTTAAGGCTGATTTTTCCAAAGAGGCCAATAATCCAGCAAGATAAAAATGGAAGTCAATCCAAGTCTTACTTTGGAATTTGTGGCTAACTGGTGGAAGCCGTTTCAAAGCCGGTTTCCCAAAAACAGCTGCAAAACGGTTGTGATAGTTTCCTGGGCAGAAGGGTGTATGAATATGTACGGTATAGAATACGTATAACTTCTTACGCATAATTTCGTGAAGGTAAGGAATGTAATAAAGGCTCTTAGGGCTTCTACACCAATTTTTACCTGGCTATGCACATGAGACTTTTACCCCATTTTTCCTTATTAGAACCCTCGTACCTTCTTAAAAACAGCCCTCAATCACCACTGCGGAAAGAAACAGCTAAGCCGGTGAAAACGCCTCTGGCGGTTCGGGCAATTATGCCAATCACATCGGGTAAACGGGTGAGCAAAGCTCGGTCTTTTCCTAGATATACTGGTTTGCTGTTGGTGCTGCTTGCCTTTTGGCTGGGCGGCTGCGCTACGTCTGAGCTGGGTTCCAGCGGACAGAAAAAAGTGGCAGGTAAGACCTTCGTGATTGTGGGCGCTTCCAGCGGTTTCGGACGCGGCGTGGCCGAGCAATTGGGCGCTTACAAGGCCAACGTGGTGTTGGCGGCCCGCCGGGGGGAGTTACTGGAGGAAATTGCCACCAAGATACGGGCGACTGGCGGAACGGCCTTGGTGGTACCCATGGACATCAGCAAACCCGAAGATGTGCAGCGGTTAACCCAGGCCACGTTGCAGCAATTCGGCAAGATTGACGTCTGGATCAATATGGCGGGCGTGGGTGCCATTGGCCGTTTCTGGGAGATTCCCATTGAAGACCAGGCCCGCATCGTAGATATCAACCTGAAAGGGTTTATCTACGGAAGCCACGCCGCCATCAATCAATTCAAGGCGCAGGGCTACGGTACGCTCATCAACATGGGTTCAGTAGAGAGTGTGAATCCGCTGGCTTATCATGCTTCATACGCTGCCACCAAAGGCGGAATCCTGAACCTGGGACAAGCCATCAACCAGGAACTCCGCCTCAGCGGACTAAAGAAAAACATACGGGTGGTGACGGTTGAGCCTTGGGCGGTAGATACGCCTTTCTGGGGACATGCGGCTAATTACTCCGGCAAAACCGCCCGCATGGCCATCATGGACCCGCCCAGCAAGGTAGTGAATGCCACCATTCGCGCCTCTCTGCGCGGACGTCACGAAAAACCCGTGGGCTGGAAAGCAAAAGGCGCCTGGGTTTCGCACCGGTATTTCCCCCGTTTCACCGAATGGCTGTCGGGCAATGTGATTCATAAATCGCAGATGCGGAACGCCGCACCCGCCCCCAACACGTCCGGCTCGGCCTTTGAACCCATGCAGACCGGCAGAGGCGTAGACGATGGCGTGCGCCAGCGCATGCACGAGGAAAACAGAAAGCGCAAGCAGAAAAAGCAGCAGTAGATTCATCTAGCCGAAACTGAAATTCAGATGCAGGAGAAGGGACCATCTCGTATAACCGAACACCCGTTGGAAACCCCGCCGGATGCCCCTTGCCGTTTTAAGGTTCTTTTGCGGGAAATACAGGATAAACAGGTAACCAACTTCCTCTTTGAAGTCACTGGTACTGCTGCCACCGCAGAGCGAGAACATACCCGTAAGTATGAACTGGAAGAAAGGGCGCACACCGCCTATCTCACGCTTTTTGGAGCCTTGGCTACTGACTTTGGGCTTCGGCAGCCACAGAACAAAAGGGCGGCCGAACGGCCTACCTCTGAATTTCCGTACCAGGAACTGCTCATCTACAACCTGACTCCAGACATTCTATACGGCTACGGAGATCCGGCTATTCTCAGGGTGGAGGAAGCATCCGCTGGCGCGGAAACCCAGTATTACCTGCTCGCCACCTCCAATGACGCCCCAGATTCTTTCCCCATCCTTCGGTCTAAAAACCTGAAGGATTGGGAATTTGTGAACTTCATTTTTCCCCGGGGGCAGAAACCAGCGTGGGCCATTGACGGAGAAAGCATCAGTGATTACTGGGCTCCCGAAATGCACCGGGTAGGTCAGGAGTTCAGGGTTTACTTTGTGGCCCGGGACAAAACCACCCGTGAGTTGTGCATCGGCATGGCGAAATCTTCTTCGCCCGAAGGGCCTTTTCTGGCCCAGGAAGAGCCTATTCTAAGCGGAAATGTCATTGACCCTCACCTGTATGTGGCGGAAAACGGAGACTCTTACCTGTTCTGGAAAGAGGATAACAACGATGTCTGGCCCCGGCTTCTCTTGGACCTGCTTTATCAAAACCCGGCCTACGTTTCGCCTTTGTTTCCCGAAAAAGAAGACCAAATCACCGCTTCTTTTATCTTAACCATTTGGCCGTGGGCGAAAGAGCTGGAACCCATGGAGCGCTTTCTGGTCATTCAGGTGCTCATTGAATCCATCATTGCCCGGTACCTGGATTTCTACACGCAACTGACCGACCTGGCAACAGAACAGCCCGAGGCGCTGCGACAGGAGATACGGGCGGTGCAGAAATACATGAAAACGCCCCTGTTCGCCCAACAGATGACGCCGGACGGCACCGCTTTGGTAGGTGAAAGAACCCAGGTGCTGGAAAACGACTTAGCCTGGGAAGCGCACCTGGTGGAAGGCATGTGGGTCACCAAACAGAAAGACAAATTTTACCTGTTTTATGCGGCCAATGATTTCTCCACGGAACAGTACGGCATTGGAGTTGCGTATGCTGATAACCTGTTAGGTCCGTACCAGAAAATCGCCACGCCCATTCTTCAGTCCACCAAAGATTGGTGGGCTCCGGGGCATCCTTCGGTGGTGACCGGACCAGACGGAAAACCCCTCCTGGTGCTTCATGCCTACTTTCCGGGGAAAGCCGGGTATAAGGAGTTCAGGGCCGTTCTGGCGGTGCCCCTTACCTTTGAAGGAGATCAAGTTACCGTTGAGTAAACGTAGCGTAAGTTCCGTTTTGGGTTGAGGGAGGGTGATGATTTCAGCCTGTTTTTCTGGAAACTTCCCTAAAAGCAAATACCCCTAACGCAAAAGAGGCAACGTACTGAGTGCCTCTTTTGCTTCGTGGCTTTGCGTATCTTTGGCAAACCTTACTCCACCTGCCCGTATGAACCGGACTATCTCGCGTGCCACTGCCGAACAGCTTCTCCAGAAAATTCTGGACCTGCAGTTACCTTTGCACTATGACCATGAGAAACACCGGCTCCTGCTGCTGGATGCGCAGGGAAACGAACAGGTCGCGTTCCGGTTACCGCTCACCACGCCTCCCCTGCAAAACAATACTTTAACGGAGACTCGGCCGGTACATTATGTCATTTTGTTGATACAGGCGGGCAACTGTGCCATGGGCTATTTTGAGGACGGCGTGAATTTGAACCACAAAGTTTTCAGGTCTTACATGGTGCGCAAAAAGCAAGGCAAAAGCCAGATCAAGTACCTCAAAACCAAAGGCAAGTCCCGCGCGGGCTCCCGGGTGCGCCTGGGCGAAACTGCAGAATTCTTTGAAAATATCAACGGACGGTTACAGGAGTACTTCGAACACCATACGGTGCACCGCATTGCGTTGAGTTGTTCTAAAACCCTACTCCCCTATTTGTACGATTCCAAAATTCCCACGCCCTTTGACAAACGGGACGAGCGCCTCTTCAAAATCCCCAAACACGTGCACACCCCTATCTACGAGGTCATGATGAACACCAACCGGTTTCTACAACGCGGCGAACTGCTCTACGATCCCATCCACCAACCTCTTATTGAGGAGCTATTACCCGAAAACCTAATTGAGGAGCCGGAGGAAGACGACGATGAGATTGGATCAGAAGAATCGGATGGGATGGAAGAAGATGGAGGAGCGCTGGAACCCACCTAATACGCTTTTGTAGAAGATAGCATTGCGTATGATTTGCTTGTGTAAACATCCCCACTTCGCCTCCTTTGAAGGGCAGGGCCGTTAAGTTCTACATTGGAGGCTTAAACTGCGGTAAAGTCCATTGCCTTTCTTGCAGAGTTTGAGGCTAACGCCTCACTGAAGTTGCAAACTTCAGCTCATTTTAGGTCCAAGTTGAAAACTTGAACCATATCAATTTTTAGAACTTAATGGCCCTACCCTTCAAAGGGGAAGTTTCCGTTTTAGAAAGGGCTTCTCACGCATTGCTACCATCACATTCCGCTACTTTCCCCCTTCCAGTCTTTCCCGAGCGCGCCTCGCTTTTGGCCCTAGACAGACTCCTACTAAGAACAAAAGACACTTCAGGCCGAAAGGGCAGTGCGCGAGGGGAAGACGGGGCCTCGCGGCCGTGAGCGCACGGAGGGAAACTATGAAACTACTCAGCATAAGGGCACCGCATCCACCCACCGCCACGCCAGCAACTGGCAAACTGCATGCACCAAAGCTTCCTTCTAGAAGGGCAGTCCTTCAGGGTGTTGGTGATAATACCAATAAAGGCGGAAAAACCCAGCAAAAGGACAAACTGATTGATTCAGCAAAAGGAAGTTTGAGGCTCTCGCCTCACGGAAGTTGCAAACTTCCAGACATGGTAGGTCCAAGTCACAGACTTGAACCATGGTTTGTAATAAAATGGTTTGTAATTATTGAATCTCCTAAGAAAACGCAATCCTAAACTTCTACTTCCTCATCAAGTAATCAACCCTACAACCATTTCTTCCTTTTAAAATACCACAAAAACGCGAGCGAAGAAACAACCATCAAGCCCAAGGCAAATGGATACCCGGCGGTCCAACGCAGTTCTGGTATTACTTTGAAGTTCATGCCGTAGATGCTGGCAATAAGGGTGGGCGGCATGAACACCACTGTCATTACCGTGAAAATCTTGATGACCTGGTTTTGCTCAATGTTCACCAGACCCAGAAACGTGTTTTGCAGATACTCCAAGCGTTCAAAGCTGAACTGGGTGTGTTGCAGCAGCGAGTTGATGTCTTTGATGATGGTACGCAGGCGTTCTTTCTCGGGATCTTCTACGGCGTAACTGCGCAGCAAAGACGAAACCAGCCGTTGCTTGTCTACAATGCTTTCCCTAATGAGAATGGTGTTTTCCTGAAGCTCGGTAATCCTGATCAGGATTTCCTCCTCGATGGACTGCTCTTTCACCAGCCGCTTACTGACCACGTTGGTAGTGCGGGTAAGGAGTTCTATAAAGTCGGCGTCATAGTCAATCTGGGTTTCCAGGAGAAGCAGCCAGATCTGAAAGGCTTTGGTGGTAGTGCTCCTAAAGGTTTTCATTTTGCGTACGGTTTCGCCAAAAGACTTCATTTCGGCGCGGCGCAACGTGAACAGGATCTCGTTCTTCAGGATAAAGGAAACCTGGCGCGTGATGTAGGAACCCTCCTGGTGCATGACAAATGCGCTGTTGGCTTCAAAGATGCCATCATCTTCATAATACCGCGAAGAACTCTCAATCTCGGCGGCTTCCTGCTGGGTAAAGAACTCTATCCCGAACTCCTCTTCCACCAGGCGCTGTTCATGGTCGCTGGGGGCTTGCAGGTCAATCCAGATAATGCGCCCTTTCTCTGCATCATGGAAACTCTCCGGATTTTTCTCCCAGTGTATTTCGCCCTTTTTTATATAGAAGCCTCTAATCATCGCTGCTCATCTGGTACTACCTCTCTCCGCTTTACGCACAAGCGGGCGGTTTACTCTGCAAACTTATAGAATTATGTGTGGCAGCCTACTTCTTTCTGGAAATTGGTATTTACTTCAAAGCATTTTACCATTTAGGCATTCTTAACACCTACAAATGCAGTGCTTCCATCACTCGTTCAGAACCTGTTTTTTGATTTTGGAGGTAAAAACCAAGATTCCTATCAATGCAAGCAGCCTTTGGCTGAACCCAAGCAAATAGGTTCAGCCAAAGGCTGCTTTGAATTACCAGTTCTTGATTGTTTTTTTTAAGTACGGTTCAGTTCATCCAGGCTGTTGGTTCTGCATTTAGGATCAAATTTCTGGCCTCGGCTGAAGTTATAGCGCAAAGTCACGCCCACACTGCGGTTGTAGAAATACTGGTCAAAATCATTGATGTTGCGGCCCAGGCGGGCATCAAACCTGATGCGGTACGTTCTGAAGATATCATTCACGTTCACGCTCAGATCCAGCTTCTTGTCCAGAAAGCTTTTCCTGAAACCTACGTGTACCCACCACATGGGCTGTATCTTGTACAACCCCGAAACCCCGGCGCTTCTGACCACTCCGTTCACTTCCATCTGAATATCTTTGGGCAATAAGATGTTGTGGTTGGTCTGTAGCACATACAACACGTTTTTATTCACCTCCTGTACATTGCCCACCAGCATCCTGAACTCATTGTAAGATACCGTAACCGTGTTGTTAGTATCCCATTTCTTCATGATTTTAACGGGGGCAATAGCGGCCAGACTGAAGTTCTTGGCATCATCTACGTTACCTATGGTGTAGATAGTGGTGGCATTCTCCACGTCCAGTATGGGCAGTTCCGCCATGACATCTTGTAATTGCTGGTAGTTGAACACCAGGTTGTAATCCTTCTTGAACGTTTGGGTAATGCCAATGGCGTGGGTATACTGCGGACGCAGGTACGGGTTACCGGTCCAGTACGTGTAAGGGTCTCGGTAAATCACGAAGGGGTTCAGGTTGCCGTAGTTGGGACGCTGAATGCGGCGGCTGTAGCTATAGCTGATCTGGTAATTCTCGTGTACCTTCTGCTGGATAAACACGCTGGGGAAAAGGTTCAGGTAGTCGCGGTCGGTGACTTGGCCGGTGGTCAGTTGTTCTCCCCTGGACTGCGTTTCCTCGGCCCGTAAGCCCACCTGTGCCGTATAGCGCTCCCCTAGTTTGTGGTTCCAGTTCACGTAGGCGGCAAAAATATTCTCGCTGTACAGGAAGTGGTTGGTACGGTTGGGGTCCAGCACCAGGCCTGCATTGTTGAAGAAGAACTTGGAATCATTGTCAGACACTACCCGGCTGGCTTTGGCGCCCAGTTCCAGTTTTCCCAGCTTGCGGAGTTTTCTGGTGTAATCCACTTTGCCTGCGTAAATGTCAAACCCGTTGTCTGAGTTGGCATACAGAAAATCCTGCGAGGTGGGCTGTGCGGCGTTCACCTGCCCAAAGTAGTTGTAGAAGTTGGAATACCCCGCGTTGAAAATCTTCACAAAATCCAGATCAGCCGATAAACTGGAACCGATGGTGTCCAGTTTTGCCACGTAGTGCAGGTTGGTGGTGAAATTGGTAAAGGTGTTGGTCACATAGTTATTGGCGGTGATGTACTCGTTGGGCTGGCTGGGTTGATGCCCGATGAATGTAGCCGTATTAAAGTCTTCCCACCGGGTGTTCCGGTTAAAGTTGATCATGCCCCCAATGCTATGCTTGTCATTGATAGTATAGTCCGTTCCTACCCGCACCACCGGCGGACCCAGGTTCTTGCTTTTGCCATAGGCTTCCTGGTTGAAATAAGTAGTTTCTTCGTCGGTGTAGAACACGCGGGTAAAGGTACCGTCACGGTTATAGGCCCGGCGCTGGTACTCCAAACTCAGAAAAGAATTCCATTTGCCCACCTTGTAATTCATGTTGCCGCCCACCGTAGCCGCCAGTTGCCGGAAGTTGTAGGTAGACGTGACAAACACGCTTCCGTTTACCCCGCGTAAATCATTTTTCTTCAGGTTGATGTTCAGGATGCCCGAAGCCCCTTCGGCGTCAAACTTAGCCGAGGGATTGGTGATGATCTCAATGTTCTTGATGTTCTCGGCGGCCATGCTCTGCAACAGGTTGCGCAAGTCATTGGCCGAAAGGTAGGTCAGTTTGCCGTCTAGCATCACCGTTACCCCGCCCCTTCCGTTCAACTGAATATTGCCGTCCTGGTCCACGAACACGCCCGGCGCTTTGGTGAGCACATCAAAGGCGGTTCGGCCTGCTGCCAGCGCTGTCCCTTCAATGCTCACCACCAGTTTATCGGCTTCCTGGGTAATAATAGGCCGTAAACCGGTTACCGTCACTTCTTTCAGGTTGGTGGTAGCTTGTGCTAATTTCATCGTGGGCACCCGCACCTCCGGCGAACGTTCAGATAACGTAATGACCGGGCTTATCTTGGTCTTATATCCTATAAAGCTAAACGACAAGACATACTCCCCGTAAGGCACATGCTGGAAGGAGTAGCTACCCTGCGCATTGGTGAGCGTACCACCGGCCGAAGCATTGGTGCCTTTCTGCAATAAGGCCACTGTGGCATATTCAAACGGTTTTCCCGTGAGTGAATCGGTGAGGGTACCGGAGATGGAACCAGTAGCGCTAGGCGTAGGTGCCGCGGTTTGCCCCCAACTCACTTCCTGAAAGGAAAGGCAAAGGCATAGCAGTCCCAGCAAAAAGAGGGCTCTTTTTTTCATGGCAAGAAGGGAGTTAGAAGTGTGTGTTAGGTTGGAAGCTGGTGATGTACTACACTAGGAAAGACACCGAAATAAGTAAACCGTTGCACGAAGCACCCAGATAAATTCAACGTTTCAATAGAATTCCTGCCTGAAGTTTTCCCGTAGAAGCTATGAAGTGTTTTAAGCCCGTTTTAAGAATAATTGCCTACAAACAATCGCACCCTACGTATGCTTGCCTGAGAAGAAGTGGTTTTAAAGCCTGATTGCGTAAAAACCACACCGGAATCAGGAAAGAAACGATGGCATTAGTTTTGAGAAAGACGCGTGAGGTAAATTTTAACCTGGGAGGGATTAATCTTATATTGCAAAATGTTTGCGAATGAACTACGGCTGGGCAATATCCTTTTGGAAGCAGGAAAACCTGTAGTTCTTGACGTGCCCAAGCTAATTTCCATTCTGAAAGGCAATGGGACTACGTTTGCGCCCCTGCCGCTCACCGTAGAATGGCTGTCTGGGGCAACGTATAATGAACTGGAGCACGAATTCACGTTTCCAGAATTAAGCCAGTGGGCCTTAGACCCCGAGTACAAAGAGATTGTGTTCAACGGCGGTTACATTGCCACCAGTGCCCCGGTAGAATACGTGCACCAACTCCAAAACTTCTTTTTTGTGATGACCGGTGAAGAATTAAATCTTCCGCTGGAGAAATTTCAAAAGGCTTAGTCTAATTACTACTTCCCGTTTCAGGCTGTTTCTGTTAAAACAAGCCTAAAACGGAGTAGAAGAAGTATCAATAAGTAATTTAATCTCTTGCCGCTATTTCGGCGCGCTGTAAACCTTCCTCGGTTAAACGGCAGAACAGTGACATTTCCGGGGATTGGTCCAGCTCCACCAGTTTCTTGACACTTAAATCCCTCATTTCCTGCTCAATTTCACCCAGAGAAAGACCCGGTGTTTTATCTGAGATGGCCGCCGCGTCTATGGGCCAGCTGGTTTTATTTTCCTGGTCTTGCACAACCGCGTACATCGCTTTCAGTATTCTGCTCTCTTTGGCCATATTCTTCCGTTTTATACAAGTGGTTCAAATGAATGCTGAAGGAGAACTATCTCCTTCTCACCTGCATGTACGGATGACGGACAAGGAGGATAATGTATTAAGTGGCACTCTTTTTTGTGAGGAACGCTCTCCCTCAGTGTAATCCTGTAAGCAGCGGTACTATCCCCTTCTCCTCTTAGTCCTACGAGTAACACCCTCTCCTCTTTGTCATCCTGAAAGGATCTTGTGGACGAACAGTAAAGGCGCTTACTACCAGCTTTTCTAGTTCGCTCACAAGATCTTTCCAAGATGACAAAAATGAGGAGTTTTTGTATTGCTATGGCGCGGAAGTTACTTCCGTGCCTTGGGTACTTTGCAGAAAGTCACGGAAGTAACTTCCGCGCCATAGAGGATGCTACTCCATAAAAGAAGGCAATGCATTATCAATCCATTCGCAGATTCTTGACCGGATTGAGGGTGGCTGCCCTAAGTGCCTGGTAGCTTACCGTTAAGAAAGCAACCACTCCTGCCAGGATCACGGCTGCCCCAAACACCCAAAGCGGAATATCAATGCGGTAAGCGAAATCCTCCAGCCACTTGCGCATGGCGTACCAGGCCAAGGGCATCGCGATTACCGCCGCAATCAAAACCAGTTTCAGGAACTCCTTGGACAGCAGGGCCACAATGGAAGAAGTCTCCGCACCCAGAATTTTCCGGATACCGATCTCCTTTTTCCGGCGCTCGGCCGCGTAAGCCGCTAATCCAAACAATCCCAAACAACCCACGAGAATAGCCATGCCGGTAAAGATCCAGAGTAGCGTTTTCAGCTTGTCCTCAGATTTGTACATCACCTCAAAGTTGTCATCCATGAACTTGTATTCAATGGGGTACTCCGGGGAGAAATCATCCCAGACGTTTTTCACGTGGGCAATAGCCCCAGCCACGTTGCTGCTTTTCAGCTTAACGGCCACCTTCCAGTTGGCACCCGGGAAAATTTGCAGGATGGTGGGGTCCATTTTGTCGAACAGGCTCTTGAAATGGAAATCCTTAACTACGCCCACCACTTCGCCTTTCTTGAGGGTATCCTTCTCGGCCCACATCTTCCACTCCATCTTCTGCCCTAAGGCTTTTTGCGGCGTCTCAAAACCTAGTTCCTTCACCGCGGTTTCGTTGATGACGAAAGCGGCATCTTTGTCGGTGGGGAAATCTTTAGATAAACCACGGCCCGCCACTAACGTAAGGCCCAGCGTGTTAATGTAGTCATAGTCCACCATGAGGTGCGTAACCGCGTGGTTCACCCGCTCCCCGTTTCTGGTGATATAGATTCCGTCGCCGGCGGTAGCATCGCCCGGAAACCCGTACCCAATGGACACGCTGGCCACGTTGGGGTTTTTCAGCAATTCGGTTTTAAAGGTCTCATAGTTTTGGTACATATTGTCGCCCCGCATCTCAAAGAACATGATCTGGTCTTTGTTGAACCCCAGGTCTTTATTATGCAGGAAACTCACCTGCTGGTACACCACCACCGCGCAGATAATAAGGAACACAGAAAGAGAGAACTGCAGCACAATGAGGCTATGGCGCAACCAGGGCGTTTTACCCGGTCCGCTGTCACTCACCAGACCGCCTTTGAGCACGCTCACGGGTTTGAAGTTCGCCAGCACCAGTGCCGGGTATAGCCCCGCCAGAATGCCCACCACCAACAGCAAACCCAGCAACAGCAGCAACAGGCCCGGACTGGTGAAGATGTTGAACGTCATTTCTTTGTCGGTGAAAGCATTCAAGGAAGGCAACAGCAAAGACGTAAGCGCCGCCGCGAACACCACGCTGATGAACGTGAGCAGCAAAGTCTCACCCAGGAACTGGAACATCAACTGACCGCGGCTGGCGCCGATGGTTTTGCGCACCCCTACTTCCTTGGCCCGCTGCAAAGATTTAGCAGTAGCCAGGTTCACGAAGTTAAAGCAGGCAATAACCAGAATGAAAACGGCAATCACGCTCAGCGCCTTTACATAGGTGATATTGCCCCTGTACGATTGGTCAAACTTGAAACTGGCAGAGTACAGGTGCACCTCCCGTAAGGGCTGCAGCGCCGGAGTATATTTAAACGGTTTATGCGTCTCCTCGTCAATTTGCTTTCTGACTTCGGTCTGGAACTTGGAAAGCAGTAAGGCAGGGTCTGCCCCTTTCTTCAGCTTAACATAAGTATAGAACTGTTGCCAACCCCAGCTTTTCATACGCTCTGGATCAAGCTGCATTCTGGCTAGGTTTACCACGAAGTTAACCGGCAGGTGAAACTTGGGGTTGCTTTCAAATACTCCCTTCACCAGGTAAGATTCCTTGTCAATGGAGATCTTCTTGCCCACCGGATCTGCATTACCGAATACTCTGCTGGAAAACTTATCTGAGATCACCACAGAGGTGGGGTCATCCAGCGCTTTTTCTGGTGAGCCATAGATAAATTTGAGCGGAAACACCTGAAAGAAAGTTGGGTCAGAAACCAAGCCGCCCTTCTCATAAATTCGCTTGTCACCGGCATCCACCAGGCTCTGCCCTTCCCAGGGCTGCATAATGATGCGCACTACCGTCTCGGTCTCTGGGAAGCTCTCCTGAATGGTGGTGCCAAACATGGGCGGCACGCAGGTGATCTGGTCCGTAGATTCCTCAGACTGCACATTGTTGTAGATCCTGTAAACCCGGTCTCCCCCGGGCAGGAATTTGTCATACTGCAGCTCATCGTACACAAACAAACCCAGGAGCAGGCAGGCCGTCAAGCCCAAGGCCAAACCGGCGATATTGATAAAGCTGAAGCCTTTGTGCCGCAGCAGGTTGCGGTAGGCTATCTTAATGTAATTCTGGAACATATCGCTTTTTATTTTAGAGGTCTTTCGCTGAAAACAGGAGCTAAAAGGTCTGTCAGTTGCACGAACTCATCTTCCTGCACAACAAGGCTTACTTTCTTCAGAGTAGTTGTTCGGACAACCTCTTGGCGGTACTTTTTTTCAGGGTCGTTGATCTGTTTCATAGGTTTAGTACTGGTCTGGTTTCCTGTACCGCAAACGCACATCAAATGCCAAAACTGCTTCTACTTGTTTTTCAGCTACTTATCTAAAATCTACCAGAAAACACCGTGCAAATTCGCTCCCTGAGTGTGCGTTTTCGCACGGGCAGTCACTTGTGATAAAAGCAAAAACATTCGTTTTCAGGCAGTTGTAAGAATGGCATAATTATCGTTTTTTCGTCTGACAGAAGTTTTTCCAGTCAATTGAGTTTTTACAGGAAGATGGAACAACAAGTAATTCCATTGCCTGTTTAGCGGCTCGTTTTCAGAAAACAGCTTTAAAGCAGGATTGAAGATAAAAGGATTTGAGCGTCCCCCAAGCCCAGGTCAGCCCTACTACACCACCCTTTATAGAATAGCAAGCTTATGCAGTTGAAAAAGGCTACCGTTTTGGTGATTGATGACGACCCAGATGTGCTGACCGCCGTGCGCTTGCTACTACGGCCGCAGGTGAAAGAGATTGTGCTGGACAAGAACCCCGAGAACATTCCTTCCCTTCTCAAGCAGCATTCGTTTGATGTGATTTTGCTGGACATGAACTTCGCCTCTTCCATTCACACGGGCAACGAGGGAATTTTCTGGCTCAAAGAAATCAAACGTCTGAAATCGGCGGCCGCCGTGGTCATGATCACTGCCTATGGCGATATTGATCTGGCCATACGGTCCTTGAAAGAAGGAGCCTATGACTTTGTCGTGAAGCCCTGGCATAATGAGAAACTCCTTACCACGCTACAGGAAGCCGTGAGCGGAAAGGAGAAAAGTGCTTCCACCTCCGGCAAAAACGGGACAACATCGGCCATAGGTCCGGAACTTCTGGGCGAATCTGAGGCAATGCAGGACATTTTCTACAAGATCAAGAAAGTAGCCCCCACAGATGCCAACATCCTGATTCTGGGCGAAAACGGCACCGGAAAAGAACTTATTGCCAAAGCCATTCACCAGCATTCTTTACGCGCAATCCAGCCCTTCATCAAAGTAGACGTGGGCGCCTTAACCGAGTCCTTGTTTGAAAGTGAGTTGTTCGGGCACAAGAAAGGCGCCTTTACCGATGCCCGCGAAGAACGCGCCGGGCGTTTTGAGGCCGCCCACAATGGCACCATCTTTTTGGACGAAATAGGGAACATCTCTTTGCAACAACAAGCCAAACTGCTGAGTGTGCTGCAGAACCGGCAGGTAATACGGGTGGGCTCCAATGAACCCATTAACGTAGATGTGCGGCTGTTGTGCGCCACCAACGTTTCCCTCACAGATCTGGCCAGTGATGCCCGCTTCCGAAAAGACTTGATTTACCGCATCAACACGGTAGAGATTGTGGTGCCACCGCTTCGGCAAAGAGGCAATGACGTGGTGCTGCTTGCCCGGCATTACATTCAGGTATATTCTGAAAAGTACCTTAAACCGCCACTGGACCTCACCAATAGAGCCATGGAGAAACTGAAAAGCTACTCTTTCCCGGGCAACGTGCGGGAACTGCAATACGCCATTGAACGGGCCGTGATCATGGCCGATGACCACGCCCTGGACGCCAAAGACATCATCTTCTCTCCTATTGAAACCGCCCCGGCTAATGCAGTCCAACAGACGGCTACCAACCTGGAAGAACTGGAAAAGGCCACTATCATAAAGGTACTGGAGAAACACAACGGCGTCATGACCAAAGCCGCGAAAGAGTTGGGCATTACCCGTACTGCCTTGTACCGGAGACTGGGAAAGTATGAGCTTTAAGAACTTTGAAGGCAAGCTGCTTCTGCGGGTAATTCTGCTGCTGCTTACCTTAAGTGCACCCTCGTTGGTCATTTTACGCGGTTGGGCCGAAGTGCTGGTGTTTCTGGTGCCGCTACTGGTGTACCAAGTGTACGAACTGTACCACTTCCTGAAAAAGGCACAGGAAGAACTCAACCTGTTTGTTGAAGCCATACAGTACCGCGACTTTTCCCGGTATTTCAATGAGAAATCTTCCTCGGCGCAGTTGCAGCACCTGCGTAAAGGCTTCAACCAGATTAACACCACCTTCAAAACCATTAACCAGGAAAAAGAAACCCAGCACCAGCACCTGCAACGCATTCTGGAATTGGTAGACACGGGCATCATGTCGTATGACCTGGACAGCGGCGAAGTGGTGTTGATGAACGAATCCCTGAAAAAGCTGCTGCAAATGCCCTTCCTCAAGCAGGTGCACGCGCTGGAAAAGCGAGACCCCAGCTTGTATACCGAGGTAATGAGTTTGCCTCCCGGTCACCCCAAAATTGCCCTCATCCAAACGCCCAGCCTGGAAAGAAGCACCTATCAATTTATGCTTTCGGCCACGGTTTTCCAAAATGAAGGCAAAAGGTACAAACTAGTGGCGTTCCAGAACGTGAACGATGCCCTGGAAGAGAACGAATCCAAAGCCTGGCAGAAGCTCCTGAACGTGATGACGCACGAGATCATGAACTCCATTGCGCCCATTTCCTCCTTGGCCGACACTCTGAAAACCCGTTTGCAGGAAACGGTTCCCTCCGGCATTTCCGCTGCTGATATAGAAGACCTGGAAGAAGGCATTAGCACCATCAAGTACCGTAGCCAGGGTTTGCTGAAGTTCGCGCAGACGTATCGCAACCTGAGCAAGATCACGCAACTGAACAAAGAAAAAGTCTACCTGCAAGATATCTTCACCAACCTGCGCCGCCTCATGCTCCCGTCGCTCGCCCAGAAGAACATCACCCTCCAACTGCTCCTCCATGACCCAGATTTAACCCTGGAAGCCGACGCTAACCTGCTGGACCAGGTATTGATCAACCTGCTGGTGAATGCCATGGATGCCGTCAAAGACCAACCTGCGCCAGAAATTACCCTTTCGGCGTATGCCGCTACAGATGAGAAAGTGGTTATCAAAGTAGCAGACAATGGCACGGGCATGTCAAAAGAAGTGCAGGAGAAAATCTTCATTCCCTTTTTCAGCAGCAAGAAAAACGGCAGCGGCATTGGCCTGAGTTTATGCAAACAGATTATCATGCTGCACAAAGGCACCATCCAAGTCCAGTCTGAAGAAGGCAAAGGCACGGCGTTTTTCCTGTTCTTTCGATAAACGGAGCAGAAACCAGGAATATGAGATTCTCCCCTCAAGGGGAGAATCTTTCTTTGATAAATACCTACTCCAGCTTAGGATCTGGGCCTCTGAACGCATCTTTCTTGGCCACGGCGGGCAGTTTCACCGCCCGGCCTTCTTTCGCTGATTGGTAGATGGCTTCCATGATGCGGTGATCCTGCAGGCCTTCTTCGCCGGGCGTGAACGGGGCGAGGTCTTTCATGACGCACTCAGAAAAGTGGTCAATCTCCGTCGCGAACTGGTTTTTGTGCTCCATCTCAATATCTTCCTTTCGGCCCAGTTTACCGTCGGCGCGGGAGGTTTTGAGTTGCTGGCCAGTGTAGGCAAACGCCGAGTCCATGTTTAGCCAGCCGCGTTCGCAGAGCACCCGGTAACGGCGGCTCTCGTGGGTGTTGTAGTGCGTGCCGCAGTTGGCCACAATGCCGTTGGGGAACCGCATCTGCCAGCTCATCATCTCTTCCACTTCCTTGAACAAGGGATTGCCCGGCGTGCTGTATTGGTAGGCAAAAACCTCGGTGGGTTCTTCGCCCAGCAGAAACCGAAGCGTATTGAGGCAATACAACCCAATATCGGGCAGCGCCCCGCCCCCGGCCAGCGCTTTCTTGTGCCGCCAATGCTCTGGGTTGGCCGAACTTTGGGTATTGAAGGCTTCAATCATCTTCACCTCGCCGAATTTCTTCTCGCGCACCATGTCGCGCACGTGCCGGTTAAAGGGCTCATATTGGATGCGGTAGGCCACCATCAGTTTCTTATTGGCTTTGCGGCAGGCCTCAATCATGGTCTGACATTCTTTGGAGGAGTTGGCCATGGGCTTTTCGCAGAGAATGTGTTTACCGGCCTGGGCTCCCCTAATGGTGTATTCGGCGTGCAGGGCGTTAGGCAGCACAATGTAGATGACCTGCACCTCGGGATTGTCTTTGAGCTGGTCGTAGGTCTGGTAGCTGTAGCAGTTCTCGGGCTTGATGCCGTACTGCTGGGCCACTTTGCGCATCTTCTCGGGACTGCCGCTCACCAGCGCCACCGGCTTAGATTTCTTGCACTGCCCAAACGCGGGCAGCAGTTCCTCCAGGGTCAAATGCCCCAGCCCCACCAAGGCGTAGCCCACCCGCTGGTCGGGCGGCAGCGGCATGGGCGTGGTTCCGCTCTGCCGGTCGGCGTCTGATTTCCAGGCTTCCAGTTTGATGGGCTCGTCGGGCTTTGAAGGCACCTGCGCCGGGGGCGAAACAGTGGGCAGTTTAGGCACCGTTTGTCCGTTGGGAGCCGTCATAGCCGCCGCAGTAGAACCGGAGGCAGCTTCCGTTGATTTGCAGGAGGCGACCAGCCCACCTACCAGGCCGGCGGCCACGCCTTTGCCAGCCATCTGCAGAAAACTTTTCCGGCTGACCGGCTGCGTAAATTCATTAGGAACCAAGGTCAATAGTCTGTCTAGGGGCAACATACCAGCAGGTTTAGATGAAACAGAAAACGCCTGCCTTCTTAGCAGACCTCTCTTCTAAACTCTTCTGTTTCAGAATTGTTTTTGGAAAATGACGCCTGAAACAGAGATTCAACATAGTACGGACAGGTCGCGACCTGTCCCCACGCATTCCTGATCATGACCTGTAGAAGAGTTATGCTCTTTCTTTTTCCAGGGCAAAGGAACAAGTCGCGACCTGTCCGTACCTATTCAAGGCAAGTAGCCGTCCCGACTCGTTTTCAGCCTCCTATTACAAAAACAGCCCCAAAAGAAGCGTCACATTCTTCCCATTCTCTCAATCAATCCATTATTCAATCATTCAATTCCCCCTCACCAGCCGTCGCATAGCTAGTAGCCCCAAAAACGGCCCAATGGCGAGAAACAGAAACCAATACGTGGGTGCCACTAAATTTTGCAAACTGCGCAGAAACTGAATGCTGACAATAGTGATGGCAAAGCCGAGGGAATTGACAATGGTGAGCGCGGTTCCTTTGGCCTGTGCCGGGGCACTTTGGGCCACCAGCGTAGAGAATTGCGGAGAATCCATAGCCGCCGCCAACCCCCAAACCAACTGCAAGCCCAAAAACAAAGGCAAGCCCAGCTGCATCAACCAGGGCGAAAGCAAACAGCAGGCAAAGGAGATGGCCAAGGCCGCAAACGCCGTTCTCCCACTCCCTATGCTGCCGGAAAGGTACCCACCGGTGATGCAGCCCACCGCCCCCACGCCGATGATGTAAAAGGAAAGCAAGGGATTGTTCAGCGCCGTATCCGGATGCGCCTGGGCGTACAAGGCAAGGATGACGGGCACAAACGCCCAGTACGTGTACAGTTCCCACATATGCCCGAAGTACCCGAAAGCAGCCGCCCGGAACTCCTTTTGCCTGAAAATCTGAAAAAAAGCTGTAAAATCTGGCTGGCTGCTGCGGCTTCTAAACGGACCATCTGGCACCAGGGCAAACAAACACCCGCCGCCCAACACCGCCAGCCCCGAGGTAGCCCAAATGACATACCGCCACGGCAGCCCCTGGGTGAGGCTCTTGAGCAAATGCGGAAACGCCGTACCCAGCACCAAGGCCCCAACCAGAAACCCCAAGGCCTTGCCCAAACCTTTCTGGTGGTAATCTGCGGCTATTTTCATGCCCACAGGGTAAATGCCTGCTAGGCAGAACCCCGTGAGAAACCTACTCAGCAGCAGCGTAGACAAACCGCCCGCCCCCAACACACTTAAATTAAACCCCGCTCCTGCCAACGCGCACACCAGAAATACCTTGGACGGCGAATACCTATCTGAAATGGTAAACACGGCAAAAACCAGCGTACCCAGAATAAACCCCAACTGCACCGCCGAGGTAAGATGACTCAACGAACTCGCCTCCAGGTGAAACTGCGGAATAAGCTCGGGAAGCACCGCATTGCCCGCAAACCACAACGAGGTGCAGGCAAATTGGGCCAGGACGATGGTGGGGAGAATGTGTTTTGCTTGGGGATTGGTTTTCAATTGATAAATGGGCTTGTCAAGAGTATATTGGATTACTTATTAATTACCAGCTCATTAGCTTTAACTTCCACAATTTGCCCATTTAGAGAGAAAACAAGTTCTCCATTTTCTTTCTGCTTTTTCCTGATAAGTCTTTCAACTGCCAAGTCAAGCCCTTTTAAAATCTTACTCCGCAACTCAGTTGTATTTAGTTTATCTTTATTCATTGCTCAGCATCTTTAAATTATTCCAAATATGTTCATTTTGGATGTTTAACTCTTGATCTTCTTGCCCTTCTGCAACTATGATATACGGAGTCTGTGAATTATCAATAAGTATCCAGTAGTCACAGATTGGAATGAATAGCTTAAAAAGGTTCTGAACTCCTTTCTTATATCTTCTTCGGATAACTTCTTCCGGAATATGGTGACCGCCTTCAGATACTCTTTTTGCAACTCTGGCAATAGCTAGCTCAGGAGAGTTTAACCAAAAATAAACTAAGGTAATGTTATATCCTTCTTCCTTAGATTTTTTGATGGTCTGTACATAGCTTCTAGTTCCTTACGTAGTTTCTATGGCAAAATCCTCTTGCTTTTTAAGTAGCTCATCAATTCGTTGGAGCATTATTTTTCCGGCTTCAATCGCCACTTTTTCTGGCTGAAATGGAGAAAGACCACGAGCAATTTCGTCAGCATTAACAAATTCCCGGCAGTTTAGCATCTCGGGAAGAACGGTAAAAGAAGCGGTCGTCTTTCCCGCTCCGTTACACCCCGATATGATGTATAGATTTGGCATTCTCTTAAAACTAATCTTATTGTGCTCTTTGCGTTCACAATTTAATGCTAGTATTCCTGAATAAGCACGTTTGTAGGAATGTTCAAGGTAGTATGAAGATTTCGTATCATTTCTAAAGTGAGTTTCCTTTTTCGGTTAAGCACTTCGCTTACCCTGCTCTTGTAGCCCAGCACTTGAGCCAGGTCTTTCTGCTTCATTCCAAGCTGCTCCATCCGGAACTTGACCGCCTCAATAGGGTCTGGTGCCTCAATGGGGAAATGTTCCTTCTAATGAGAGTCAATCAGAAAGGAAAGCACCTCTAGTTCATCGCCTTCCTGTGTGCCTGGTTCTGCGTTGAAAATCTCTTCTAACCGTTGAAGGGCTTCTTGATAATCTTCTTCTGTTTTAATTAACTTAACATTCATCTCTTTGTCAGCTTAGATTTTAGTGGCGTCAACTTTATCGTACTCAGCATGGGTACCCACAAAACGTATCCAAACGATGCTGTACGGGTAGTTGATTTTCACAATTAGCCGGTAGGTATTTCCCTTGATGTTGAAGACCACTCTATTGTCCTGCAAGATGCTAGCCGAAGGATAGTCTTTCTTTATGTCGTTCGGGGACTTCCAGTTGGCCTGCTCCGCCTCATTGTACCACGCCTTTAGTTGCTGTTCACAATCTGTATGGATTTACTTTTTAAAGAAATAAGTATTTAATTCAATGTTTCTTTGACTGCCTATTAACTAATAAAATCTGTCACCAAAGGTGTCTCAATAACCTTCCCATTCTTAATGCTCACTTTATAAGCCTTATCTTCTTTATTTTGCGAGACAACGCTTTTAAGGGTAGTATTTTCAAAATAGAGCCCAGCTGTTTCGTCGCAGGCATAACCAGGAAGCATTCTTCCCTCCTCCACCATTTTAAGGTATAATGGTCTTCTGTTTTTTTCTGTGTGGTAATGCGGGCAGTTGCTTCCATTTAGAAAGCCCAAACCTTTTACTGCAGACAGGTTAACTGGCCTGGAATCAGAGAGGCCTTCCTCAAACCAACAGATGGCGCCTGCGCTGGGACCGGTAAGAACAATCCCTTTTTCCCAAGCCTTTCTTAAAATCACATCAATGCCGTGCGCTTTCCAAAGGGTCATGGCATTTAAGGTGTTACCGCCCGTCACCAAAATGGCATCCATGTTTAGCAGGGTTTCTTCAAAAGATACCTTTTGTTCTTCTGTAGTGATGAAGATTTTCTGGGTATATGGTTGAAGCGGTAAGGTTTTGGCTATTTCAAACCATTTCTGGATGTAGGCTTCACTATCCCCTACCGGGGTTGGTAAAAAACATACCTTCGGGTTTTGCTTCCCGGTGAGGGAAATAAGGTACTTGATAGTGGTGGAATCATATCCGCCACCCGTTAAAAATATTTTCTTGGTGACATTTGTTGGCCTGAAAAACAATTTCTCTTGTCCTAGAACCGCAACCCCAGCAGCTGCAAAAGTGGTGTTTTTAATAAATTCTCTTCTTTTCATATAGGTGGTACAGCTGATGGCTACCTATTTGCCATCAGTATAATTTCAACTTAAAGCACAAGGTCCACGGGTGATTTCCCAAGAAGCAAGTATGTGTTTGGTCTGAATTACACCGCCACTGGTGCTTTAATCCCTGGCCATGGCTGATACTCTTCCAGCGTGAAATCCTCAAAATTAAACCCGAAAATATCCTTCACGTCTGGGTTAATCTTCATCTTAGGCAAAGGGCGCGGCTCACGGGAAAGCTGGAGTTCAGTTTGCTCCAGGTGGTTGGTGTAGAGGTGCGTGTCGCCGCCGGTCCAGATGAATTCGCCGGGTTCCAGGTTGCAGACCTGGGCCACCATCATGGTGAGCAGCGCGTAGGAGGCAATGTTGAACGGCACGCCTAAAAAGACATCTGCAGAGCGTTGGTAGAGTTGGCAGCTTAGTTTGCCTTCGGCCACGTAGAACTGGAAGAACGCGTGGCAGGGCGGCAGTTTCATGTTATTCACTTCGGCCACGTTCCAAGCGCTCACAATGAGGCGTCTTGAGTCTGGGTTGCGTTTGATTTGGTCAATCACCTGCGTAATCTGGTCAATGTGGCCGCCATCGGGCGTAGGCCAGGAACGCCACTGAGAGCCGTAGACCGGCCCTAGGTCGCCGTTTTCATCGGCCCATTCGTTCCAGATGCTCACGCCCCGCTCCTGCAGCCAGCGCACGTTGGTTTCGCCGCGCAGAAACCACAGCAATTCATAGATAATAGATTTCAGGTGTACTTTCTTGGTGGTCACCAGCGGGAAACCTTCCTGCAAGTTAAACCGCATCTGGTAACCGAACACACTAAGGGTACCGGTGCCGGTACGGTCTTCTTTCTTCACGCCGTTGTCCAGAATATGGCGCATCAAATCCAAGTAAGCCTGCATATGTTTAAGTAGAAAGGTAGAAGTAGGATATAGAATTGGGTGCTTCAAGATAGGAAAAAGTGGACATTCGCCTAGCGTATGGGCCAAAGTACTTTCTCAGAAAAAAGAACGATTGTCGCATGTTGGTGCCGTATACATTTCTTGAATTAGGTAGTTTTCAGCTTGTTTGGGGAAAATAGCCTTAAAAAGAGGTACTTATACGCGCATCCATCTTTTTGCGTCTGCCGTTGGAGAAGAAGCTACGGCACCTCCCTTTTCCTTTCTATCTTGAGGCACCAAACCAAAGAACCTTACCTATGAGAACATTTTTGCTGATCACGCTCCTGGCTGGTGCGCTCCTGTCCTGCCAGAAGAAATCAGAGACCACCACGGCCGCCAACGTCGCTGACAACGCGCAATTGGCCACCATGTTTGAGAAATACTGGGACCAGAACGCCCGGTTCTTCCCCCTGGAGGCCACCGCCCAGGGCGACAACCGCTATAATCATCTGCTACCCAATGACAACATCAAGTCCTTCCGCGACAGCCTCCAGACGTTCTACCAGCAGCACCTGGACCAACTGCACCAGTTTGAGCGCCAGGACCTCAACGCGAACGACCAGATCAGCTATGACATTTTTCAGTACGAGATGCAGACCCGGTTGGAAGGCCTGAAATTGAACACCTGGATGATACCCTTTCAGCAGTTTTGGGGCTTGCCGCTCACCATGGGCCAACTGGGCTCGGGCACCGGAAACCAGCCGTTCAAGACCACCAAAGACTACGAAAACTGGCTGGGTCGCGTGCAGGGCTTCACCATTTGGGCCGATAGCGCCATTGCTAACTTCCGGCAAGGCATGGCCGCCGGGGTGGTGTTACCCAAAGTGCTGGTTTCTAAAATGATTCCGCAGATGCAGAGCATGGTGGTTTCTGACCCCACCAAAAGCCTGTTCTACACTCCTATCCAGAACTTCCCCGCCGAGGTGCCCGCCGCCGACCGCCAGCGCCTGACCCAAGCGTACAGTCAGGCCATTACCACCCAGTTAGTGCCTACTTATCAGAAACTAGCCAATTTTCTGCAACAAGAGTACCTGCCCAAAGCCCGCACCAGTACTGGCATTAGTGAGGTTCCGGGGGGCGGAGACATTTACAAAAATTACGTCAAGTACTGGACCACTACTGATAAATCGGCAGGCGACATCTACAAAACCGGTCAGCAGGAAGTGAAGCGCATCAATGCCGAAATGGTGAAAGTGAAAGACCAGGTAGGCTTCAAAGGAGACATGGCCGCTTTCTTCACGTATCTGCGCAGCAACCCTAAATTCACTCCCTTCAAAACGCCCGAGGAAGTGCTCAATGCCTTCCGCAGCATCCAAGCCAAGATTGAACCCAATCTGCCCAAGATGTTCGGCCGCACGCCTAAAACGCCATTTGAGATAAGACAAACCGAAGCCTTCCGGGCTGCCTCCGCCTCTGCCGAGTACAACCAGGGCTCGCCCGACGGCTCCCGTCCCGGCATCTTCTACGTACCTATCCTTAATGCGAAGGAATTCGCCACCACGTCGGGTATGGAGTCCCTGTTCCTGCACGAAGCCATTCCGGGCCACCATTACCAGATTTCGCTGCAGCAGGAAAACGAGAACTTGCCTAAGTTCCGCCGCTTCAGTTGGTACGGTGCCTACGGCGAAGGCTGGGCACTCTACACCGAATCCCTGGGCAAAGAACTAGGCCTCTACACCGATCCTTACCAATACATGGGTGCCCTGGGCGATGAAATGCACCGCGCCGTGCGCCTGGTGGTTGACGTAGGCATGCACACCAAAGGCATGACCCGTGAGGAAGCCATCCAGTACATGCTTGCCAACCAACCCATCTCCGAAGAAGGCGCCATCGCTGAGATTGAGCGCTACATGGCTATTCCCGGCCAGGCGCTTTCCTACAAAACCGGCCAGCTTAAAATCAAGGAACTCCGCGAGAAATACCAAAAAGACCTCGGCGACCAGTTCAAACTCGCCAGCTTCCATGATGAACTGTTAAAGGACGGCAACATGCCCCTCAGTATTATTGAAAAGAAAATGGACAATTGGGCGAAGCAGCAGAAGCAACAGTAATTTTGTGTTGCTTGAGAAGACTTGTTTCTAAATGACTCATCAAAAAGCCCACAGCGATTTTGCTGTGGGCTTTTTGTTTGTAGTTGGCTTTGTGCATTTCTATGGCGCGGATTTACTTCCGTGCCTTGTCAAGCTTTAAAAAAAGTCACGGAAGTAAATCCGCGCCATAGTAAGGCTATAGTGAGCAGTTTTTGGAAAAACAGCCCTTAAACCTAAAAACCTGTGAGGACTCAAATACCTCACAGGATTAAGAAACTGGCGCGAGACTACAGTCTCGTGACATAAGATGAAGCGAGTCTCCAGACTCGCCGGGAACCACAGATAAGCATATAGCTATTGCTGTGCGTAGAGTTAGCGTCAGCGCTCTACGCACCACGGGGCAGCCAATCTCCTGATTGGCGTTATGGAAAAAGCCATCGGCACAAACGCTCGTAGGTCCTCCAAACGCTCGCAGGTCATTTTGTGTAAGCGTAATAGCGGTGACAACCAGAACCTCCCTCCTAATGTAGAAGGTGTGCCCGGAGGGAGAGCGGCGCACAGCAGTCCCTACAGGTAAAATCCTGTAAATCAGAAAAATTTCCATATATTTAAAGGCAAGCCCAAATTCTGGAGACCTCCTGATTTAAGTGCATTTTTTGCAAAACACCCTAAATAAGCAAAGGAGGAAGCCCTCGGTAAACAAGAACTGGAAGGATATTTGAAGGCATCTGTTGTTTTTAGCGTATTTTTGCCAACCCAAACCCCAAACGTTTAGTTTAGAGAGGGCCTAAGCATCTAACACACACATTTATAGTAGCATTTAGTATTTATGAAGATTGCATACCCTGCCCTGTTCGCTTTGAGTTCGCTGTTTACGGCTGAGACTATTTCGGCCCAAACGTTGGCCTCACCGCCAGCTAGCAGTACTTCTGCGGCAACTAGCAAGCAACAGGATGCTAAACTTAGCTCAAAAGTCAATGCTATTATAAAGAGCCAAAAACCTCAAACTACGCCTCCTGCGGCCAAACCTACCCCTACCACTTCGGCACCTGCCTCTTCTACCCAAGCGCAGGCCGCGCAGGTAGACTCTAGCCGCCAAAAGCAGTCGGCCATTACCCAACGATTAACGAAGGTAGACCGGCTTATTACTGAGCGGGAACAGCTAGTGCTTAAATATGACTACCTGAAAACGCAAGGCAACAACTTCTGGGGCAAAGCCTCTAAAGAAGACTTGCTGGCGGTGGTAGACGCCTTGAAAGAAGTGTTGCAGAAAGATGAGCAGATTATTCAGGCGGTAGAGCAGTCTAACCTGGAAACGCGCCGGGCCGTGGCCAAACGCGCCGCTGAACTGGAGGCGGAATCCAGGAAACTGAACAGCCAGGTGCTGGGCGATAAGCGCGTGGTCACTGATAACATTTATGACCTGAAAACGTCCCTTTCCAACGCCCAGAACCTGCTCCGGAACAAAGACCGCAAGCTGAAGGACTTGGAAGAGCAACTGGAGGCGTCTAAAGAAGCTAAGTTTGACCATGATGCCATTGCTGCGTTTTTCGCCATGTTAAGTTTAGTTTTGGTAGGCTACATTATTCGGCTCCGGGGCAAACTCACCAGCATGACAGAGGAGAAACACGCCAAAGCATGAGTGACCGCCTGGTGCCCGCCGCCAAATACCTGACGTATACCGAGGCCATTGGCCTGTACAATGACCTTACACAGGTAGGCGTGGTGGCACTGGTGAAAACCTGCGGCCCGCCCAGTCTGCCGTTCGGCGATGGCTTGTATTACCAATTGCAGTTGCAACAAAAAGACTTGGAAACGGCCCAGCCCGTTCTGGAGGAGTTTTCCCAAAAACAAGCCAAAATCAGCGAAGAACCCCAAACCTGCCCCAGGTGCGGCTCCGTATACGTATGGCCCCAAAGGAATTTAACCTGGTGGAAAAAGGTTCTCTATGCTGGCACCACCGTGTACCAATGCCAGGATTGCAGCCATTCGTTTTCGGCATAGTTAATTAGTATCACGTATCAGGTAGCATGTATCATGACGTCATTAGAGAATCTTGATACGTGATACTTGCTACCTGATACGCACTTCGTGCTACCATCAATATTCATGGATAAAGTTCTCAACGAATTACTAGATGTGCGGGCCCTGCTTAAACTGGAGCAGGAAGAAGACCGCAAACAATATCAACTTAAAAATGCCCAAACCAGCATTACCGAGCGCAAGCGTCTGGGAATTTGCTGGTATCCGGTGAACGTGATCAAACAGGATGTCGGGTTCGGGAATAAAATAGTGGTGGAATTGGAGCGTATCTCCGGCAGGGACCAACTGCACATGTTTCAGGCCGGATCCTCTGCGGCCCTGTTCACCAACGGCGAGGGCGGTACGCTCAATGGCGTGGTGCTGGAAGTGAAACGCAACAAACTGCGCCTGGCCACCTCCAAAGAAGACCTCCCCGACTGGATTGAAGGCGGCTCCCGCATGGGCGTAGAGCTTACCTTTGACGAGGTGAGCTACCGCGAAATGGAGTTCGCGCTCATGAAGGTGATGGAGGCCCAGAAAACCCGCCTGGCCCAACTCCGTGACATCATCTTGGGAGCAGCGCCCGCTATCTTCCGCCGGGAGAAGGACTTCACGCCTATCGCCTCGCTCAACGACTCACAGAACGCGGCGGTCAAGAACATGGTGCAGGCCAAAGATGTGGCCATTATCCACGGGCCTCCGGGTACCGGCAAAACCACCACCTTGGTACAAGCCATTCTGCATACCCTGCAAGCCGGTGAACGCAAACTGCTGGTAACGGCCCCCAGCAACACCGCCGTGGATTTACTCACCGAGAAACTGGCCGAACAGGGCGTGAACGTCATCCGAATCGGTAATCCGTCAAGGGTTTCTGAGGTGCTTTTGGAGCACACGCTGGACTCCCAGATCATGCACCACCGTGACTACAAGCAACTAAAAAAGCTCAGGAAAACGGCGCAGGAGTACAAAGCCATGGCAGGGCAGTACAAGCGGAACTTCGGGCATGAGGAACGCCAACAGCGGCAATTCATGAAAGAAGAAAGCAAACGCATTCTCTCTCAGGCCGATGACATAGAGGATTACATCACCGAGGATCTGCTGGACCACGTGGAGGTCATTACCTGTACCTTGGTAGGCTCGGCGAACCGCGCCATCCGGCACTTGCAGTATGACACCGTGTTTATTGACGAGGCCGCCCAAGCCCTGGAACCCGCCTGCTGGATTCCAATTACCCGCGCCAACCGCGTGGTACTGGCCGGTGACCACCACCAGTTGCCGCCTACCGTGAAATCCATTGTGGCCGAACGCGGCGGCTTGGCTAGAACTTTGTTTGAGAAATGCATAGAACGCCAGCCCGAGACGGCCGTGATGCTGACTACCCAGTACCGCATGCACCAGGACATCATGGGCTTTTCTAACGGGCAGTTCTACGGTGGCGAGTTACAGGCCCACGAGAGCGTGCGGACGGCCACCCTGCTTGAGGCGCACCCTGAATTTGCCCCTGGTCTTATTGTAGAGTTCATTGACACGGCTGGTTGCGGCTTCAATGACCAGACCATTGGTGAAGGCAGCAGCACCGCCAACCCCGAGGAAGCCGATGTGCTCATCAAGCATCTGCTGAACCTGCTCACGCCCTATGAACCCACGCCCAAAGACGAACCGCTCCCTGAGAAACCCTTGCGCATTGGCATCATATCGCCGTACCGCGCTCAAATCAATTACCTCAATGACCAGGTAGAACATCAGCCTAAGTTGGCGGCTTTGCAGGCCAGACGGCAACTCTCGGTGGGGACGGTAGATTCCTTCCAGGGGCAGGAACGCGACATCATCTACATCAGCATGGTGCGCAGCAACCCCGAAGGTGAGATCGGTTTCCTGGCAGATATGCGCAGAATGAACGTAGCCATGACCCGCGCCAAGAAGAAAATGGTGATTGTGGGTGACAGCGCTACCTTGGGGCAACACGCTTTCTACCAGCAGTTTTTAACATACGCCGAGAACATTGGCGCGTACCGCAGTGCCTGGGAATTGCTTTCGCCGGAGGCGGAATAAATCCTTTGGCGCGTCTGCTTCGTAGGAGGTTTTTAGAGGTTTTTTTCTGGAAAACAGCTTCAAAACAGCCGTCAGCCTCTGGCTGGTAGCTGTTGGGAAATCACTTAAAGGCAACATTCTTTCGGCTGAATTTATATCTTTACATTCGATCATACCTAAACGAACCACCAAATGAAAATAGAAGAGAACAAAGTGGTGTCGCTCACCTACGAGCTACGCGTGACCGACGAAGAAGGCGAAGACACCCTGGTGGAAACCGCCGACGAAGAAAACCCGATGGTCTTTTTGTATGGTGTGAGTGGCCTGCCCGAGAAATTTGAGCAGGAACTGGAAGGAAAATCGGCGGGCGACACGTTCAAATTCACCGTGGCCTCTGAAGACGGTTACGGCGATTTAGACGAGTCTGCCGTGGTGCCGGTGCCTAAAAACGTGTTTGAGGTAGACGGCAAAATTGACGAAGAAATGGTGCAGGTAGGCAACTACATTCCCATGTCTGACAACGAAGGCAACCACATGCAGGGCCGCATTGTGAGTGTAGAGGCAGACCACGTCCTCATGGACTTTAACCACCCGCTGGCCGGTATGGACATGCACTTTGAAGGCAAAGTCATTGACGTGCGCGAAGCTACCCAGGAAGAAATCTCCCACGGCCACGTTCACGGCGCCGGCGGACACCACCACTAAAAAATAATTAGGAATTAAGAATCTGGAATTAGGAATTGAGAAAGCCAGTCCTGTAAGGATTGGCTTTTCTTGTTTTAGAGCAGATTTTCAGAAATCATGCCCTAAACTGCATCATGTTTAATCAACTATGGCGCGGAAGTTACTTCCGTGACTTTCTTACCGCAGTCTCAAAAGTCACGGAAGTAACTTCCGCGCCATAGAAAATAAAGATTAGTAGGGGCAATCCCTTATGTTTGCCCTTTACGTTTCCCACCGCATAAGGGCAACCACAAGGGATTGCCCCTACTAACCATTCTTAATTCCTAATTCTTAATTCCTAATCAAACCAATCTGCTCCGCTACATACGCCTGCAACTCCGGGAAGAACTCCTCAAATTCCTGGAGGTAAGAGGGGTAGTTCAGTTCCAGTTCTTCTCCCGCATTTTCCATGTTGGAGGCAAAAGGGGTGCGTCTGCTGAGACCGGTCAGGGCGCGGGAAATTCCGGCTATTTGGGCATAAGACACCAGCCAATTCTGTTTCACCATGTAGGGCAGAAAATGCTGTACCCGCTCGGGCAGCAACTCTGGGTTTTGCTGCATTTGGGTGTAGGCTTCTGACGCAAAATCAGGCAATGAAAGCGGACTGTAGCGGTGGAACGTGGAGGCCAGGAAATGGTCGTAAAAGACATCGGCCACAACCCCGGCGTACTTCCGAAACTTGGGGCGTAACCGCTCTTTAGTTTGGGTCACCACGGGGTGAGAGTCGGTGTAGGTGTCAATGAGGCGGTGCAGTATGATGCCCTGCTGCACGCGTGGCGGGAACTGCAGGAGCTGGGCACCTCGTACGCCGTCGGCAATGAAGTTTCCCAGACGCAGGTCTTCATCGTCTCCGGAAAGAAATAAATGGGCGAGGTAATTCAAGGGCTCAGGTTTAAACCAAAGGTACGTATTCTGGTTATGAAAGTAGGGACTGGCCGCAAAAGGAACCCTACAAGGCAGCCGCCCGTATTTCTTTCAAAGTGATCATTGACCTAATCTAACTATGGAAAATCAACAAAATCAAAATCGGGGCGACATCAATGCCCTCATTGAGAAAATTGAACAGATAAACACCGCTATGTTGAGTACCGTGGAGCCCGATGGCACCATCCGTTCCCGTCCCATGCGGCATTTGAAGGTAGAAGATAACGGGGCCATCTATTTCTTTACTGGCTATAACTCAGGTAAATCTGACGAAATCAAAAACGAAAGCCACGTGAACCTGAGCTACGCCAAGCCCGGCGACCAACTGTACGTGTCGGTTTCCGGCACGGCGCAGGTGTACCGCGACCAGCAGAAAATAGACGAACTCTGGAACCCGTTCATGAAATCCTGGTTCCCCGAAGGGAAAGACGATCCCAACATAGGCATCCTGAAAGTGACCGTAGACCAGGCCGAGTACTGGGACTCCCCCAGCAGCGCGGTGGTTCATTTGTACGGCTTGGTAAAAGCCACTATCACCGGAGAGCCACCGCACCCCGGCGAAAACAAAAAGATCAATTTGTAGTTAAGAGATCAGAAAGGGAGTTTCGGCTCCCTTTTTTCATGTCCTGTTGCCGCGTTGCAGAACCGCCGCTTTTGGGCTACTTTTAAGAAAACTGGTTTAAACCCCTTTACTTGATCTTCGGCTTGGCACCTCTCTCCCCTTCTTCCGCGGCACATACCACCTTAACCTTGTTTGGAATAAAGCCCGGCCACTGGCGCTGGGGACTGGCCCAGATGGGAACCTCACAGCGGCCGTTACAAAAGGTGAAAGGACTAAAATTCTTCAAATTGCTGGGCAGCGGTCAGGGCCGAGGATTCAGCCTCAAACCCAACTGGTACCGTTACGGCCTCATGGCCACCTGGGACTCGCCAGCTGCCGCTGAAGACTTTTTCAAGGGCCATTCACTTTTAGAAGAATACCGCCAGCACACTTTTGAACAGTACACCCTGGCTTTGCACCCGTTGCAGGCGCACGGCCTTTGGAGCGGCCAAAACCCGTTCACTACGCAAACGCTCCCAGCTCCTGAAGGCGCGCCCATCGCTGTACTCACCCGCGCCTCCATCCGGCTCACCAAAGCCATTGATTTCTGGAAAAACGTGCCTCAAGCCAGTGCCAGCCTGGATCACGCCGAGGGTTTGCTCGCCTCCATTGGGCTGGGTGAAGCCCCATTCATCAGACAAGCCACTTTCAGCCTATGGAAAAACGAAGCCAGCATGAAAGCCTACGCCTATCGCATGCAAGCCCATCGCGAAGTCATTAAAAACACCCGTGCCCGCGGCTGGTATTCTGAGGAATTGTTCGCCCGTTTTACGCCGCTGCACAGTGCAGGCACCTGGAACGGAGTGGACCCATTGGCGGGGTTGCTATAATCAGCTTGCTACTTTGGGTTGGTTTCTTGATTACGGCTCTAAAACGCTCACATCAACAAGATGGCTGCATAGAGCAGCATAAGTGAGAAACTGCAAATAAATCCGTGAGCAATTGCTTTAGGATTTCTGGCGAGCAGTGTGGCAATAGTTATTCCAAACAGAAGAACTTCCCAAAAGAAATAGAAGCTATACAAAGTGTACCTCGGCTTGTCTGTTTGTTGCTCTTTGGTAGATCGGTTCCCAAACGTAAAGGATTTGATAATCCCAAGAATAGGCGTAGTATGTAGTTGGATGGGTTTAAAATGATCAATGCTATAATATATGTCATCAGATATATTTATCTCCACCCCATCTGCCTTCAAGTAATTGTAAGAACTTTTGTTGCCTTTACTACTGGTATTATGCTGATAAAAATAAAAGTCATGGGGCTGACTGGTAGTAGATGGGAGCCAATAATCAATAACTAACAGAACCACTAACAACAACGGAAGCACAAGTAAGGACTTCATCCTGTGATGATTCTCTTCCTTTTCCAGAATAGCAAGCAGGTCCATATAACAAAAGTGGCATTTGGTTTATAATGCAAAGTGTCACCTTTAGACCATATATAAAAGACAAGTCTTACGCCTTACCAGAAATTCGTTTATTTTTGCAGATAGCCCCAAAGGCTTTTTCCTTCATTGGTTCCCAACGTTGCGTCACTGCAACTAAACACATACTTACATGTCAGAGTACGACTACCGATCTATTGAGCAGAAGTGGCAGCGCTTCTGGAGCGAAAACAAAACCTTCAAGACAGACATTGACACGGCTAAACCCAAATTCTATTCGCTGGACATGTTCCCGTACCCAAGCGGAGCAGGGCTGCACGTGGGGCACCCGCTCGGGTACATCGCCTCTGACATTGTGAGCCGGTACAAGCGCCTCAAAGGCTTCAATGTGCTGCACCCCATGGGCTTTGACTCCTTCGGCTTGCCGGCCGAGCAGTACGCCATTCAGACCGGGCAGCACCCTGCCGTGACTACCAAGCAGAACATTGAGCGCTACATTGAGCAGTTGAACAACCTGGGCTTCTCCTTTGACTGGGACCGAGAGGTGCGCACCTCTGACCCAGATTACTACAAATGGACGCAGTGGATTTTCATGCAGTTGTTCAACAGCTGGTACAACTACGCCTCTGACAAAGCCGCACCAATTGCGACCTTGGTGGCCGAGTTCAAAATGCGCGGCAACACCCACGTCAACGCCGCCTGCGACGAAGACACCCCTCATGTAACCGCTGATGCCTGGGCCAGACTTTCTGAAAAGGAGCAGCAAGACCTGTTACTGAAATATCGCTTGACCTTCCTGTCGGAAGCCGTAGTGAACTGGTGCCCGCAATTGGGAACCGTTTTGGCGAACGACGAGGTAAAGGACGGCGTATCGGAGCGAGGCGGTTACCCTGTGGAGCGCAAACTGATGAAGCAGTGGATGATGCGCATCACGGCGTACGCCGAGCGTTTGTTACAGGGTTTGGACACCATCGACTGGCCCGAACCAGTGAAAGAAATGCAGCGCAACTGGATTGGCAAGTCTGTAGGGGCTGAACTGCGCTTCCAGCTGGACGGCCACGAGCACAAGCACATCACTGTGTTCACCACCCGCATTGACACCATTTTCGGGGTAAGTTTTGTGGTGCTGGCACCCGAGCATGAATATGTAACAGAAATCACCACACCAGAGCAACGCGCCGAGGTAGAGGAATACGTGACTTGGGCCAAAAACCGCTCTGAGCGCGACCGTATGTCTGACGTGAAAACCGTGACCGGTACTTTCACGGGAGCCTACGCCCTCAACCCTATTTCCGGCGAGAAAATCCCAGTTTGGATTGCGGACTACGTTTTGGCAGGCTATGGAACCGGGGCCGTGATGGCCGTACCGGGGCATGATACCCGTGACTACGCTTTCGCGAAGAAATTCAATTTACCTATGCCGCAAGTGGTGGAAGGCGGTGACCTGACTAAGGAAGCGCACGCTGCCAAAGAAGGCAAAATCATCAACTCCGATTTCTTGAACGGGCTGGAGGTGAAATATGCTATCAAAGCTGGTATTCAGCGCGCCGAGGAACTGGGCGTGGGCAAGGCCCGCATCAACTACCGCATGCGCGATGCCGTGTTCGGTCGGCAAAGATACTGGGGCGAGCCGGTGCCCGTGTACTACAAAGACGATGTTCCAGGCCTGCTGGAGGAAAGCGAGTTGCCGTTGGTGTTGCCTGAGATAGATGCTTATTTGCCCACCGAGACCGGTGAACCGCCTTTAGGCCGTGCCCAAGACTGGAAATACCGTGGCGAGTACGAGTACGAGTTGAGCACTATGCCTGGTTGGGCGGGTTCCAGCTGGTACTGGTACCGCTACATGGACCCCAAGAATGACCAGGAATTCGCCAGCAAACAAGCCATAGACTACTGGCAAAATGTGGACTTATACATTGGTGGCTCCGAGCACGCTACGGGTCACCTCCTCTACTCCCGCTTCTGGAACAAATTCCTGTTTGACCTCGGGTTAGTGAACCAGGATGAGCCTTTTAAAAAACTCATCAACCAGGGAATGATTCAGGGCCGGTCTAATTTTGTGTACCGCATTAAAGACACCAACACCTTCGTGTCACACGGTCTTAAAAACGAGCACGAGGTAACGGCGCTGCACGTAGATGTGAACATCGTGGAGAATGATGTGCTGGACCTGGAGAAATTCAAAACTTGGCGCCCTGACTTCGCTAATGCCGAGTTCATTCTGGAAGACGGTAAATATGTAGTGGGTGTAGAGATTGAGAAAATGTCTAAATCGAAGCACAACGTGGTAAACCCTGATGTGTTGGTAGAAGAATACGGTGCCGATACCCTGCGCATGTACGAAATGTTCCTGGGGCCTTTGGAGCAGTTCAAGCCCTGGAACACCAACGGCATGGACGGCGTGTACAAGTTCCTGCGCCGTTTCTGGAAACTGTTTTTTGATGAGCAAGGCAGCTTCGCGGTAACTGAGGAACAACCTACTCCGGCCGAGTTGAAGTCGCTGCACAAGACCATCAAGAAAATAGAGGAAGACATTGAGCGTTTCTCCTTCGGGACCAGCGTGAGCCAGTTCATGATTTGCGTGAACGAGTTAACGGCCTTGAAAACGAAGAAACGCGCTATTCTGGAACCTTTAACTATCGTGCTGGCGCCTTTCGCCCCGCACATCACCGAGGAACTGTGGAACCGCCTCGGCCATTCGGAAAGCATCACGTATGCGGCTTACCCAGCATGGAAAGAGGAATTCCTCACCGAGAGCACCTTTGACTACCCAATCTCCATCAACGGCAAGGTGAAATCCAAACTTACTTTCGACCTGAAAATGTCTAAAGAGGACGTGGAGAAAGAAGTACTAGCTTCTGAACAGGTACAGAAACTGTTGGAAGGTAAACCGGTGAAGAAAGTGATTGTGGTACCGGGTAAAATTGTAAACGTAGTAATTTAACGTTTTGAGGCTGTTTTTCTGAAACAAGCACCTAAATACTTCCATCAACAAAAGCCTGTCTCTGCAAAGAGCAGGCTTTTGTATTTACTTTAGAGTTGTTAACTATTAGGTCCTCTATAGCTTTAATAGTAATTGCAAACTCAAATAGAACACTCGCTCGCGTCCCGCGAGTGTGAGCTACTTGCGGCGTCCCGCCGCTAAATGAACAATGCTTAAGTAAATTTCATCAACTCGGCCAGAGGCCGATGGTAGCTCACACTCGCGGGACGCGAGCGAGTGAAACTGGAATCCCCAAATTGTTAGCCTCTTGATCCATTTTCAATAAATTTTCCTATCTTCAACTATGGTGAAACGATACAATATCATCCTCGGCATTGCCTTACTGGTAGCAGTGGGGGCAGGTTATTTCTTTAACAAGAACAGATATTTTCATACTACCACCAGAGAGGAAATAAGCCGGTCTATTTACGAAGACCTGGAAACAAAGAAAGACTGGCAAGTAGAATGGCACTACAATTATGAAGCCGGGTTCACCGCCGGATTAAGCACCTTAGGCCTAGGACTCATCTTAACCGGATTAGTAAGCCGGAAACGGTTAGGTTTCGCAAAAACAAGCCAACTTCAGAAGCGGGCTTTCTGATGCACCGATTAGGAAGTGCTTAGGGCAACTTCGTTTCACCATTCTTAGCAATGAAGGCTTTTTGAATGGAAGGGTGATTACAACCCTAATTCGGTTCGTTGCTTCTTTGGCAATCCCTGCACCACCAAATTATAAGAATGGTCAATGAGTTCTGGTAACAGGCCCATGGGTAGAAAAGCCTCTGGGAAGACGGTGTTCCAGTGTTTCTTGCTCATATGGTAGCCGGGTTGAATAGCCAGGTACTGCTCTCTTAATTCCACTGCCCGCTCCGGGTCACATTTCAGATTTACGCCCTCGGCGTAATTGTTCAGGCTGCACATCGCAAACATCTTTCCCGCTACTTTGAAGACCAAGTTATCTGGGCCGAAAGGCAAGGTTTCTTCTACGTGGGGTTTACTGAGGCAATATTCTCTGAATTCTTCTATGTTCATGGCAGGGAAGATAAATAAAAAAACCACTTGCTCAGGGAACAAGTGGTTCTAAAATTTAAAAATTCAGTAGCCCTTAACGGGTCATCAGTTTAATCATAAGGTAAACCAAGCCGCACAGGAACATGAGCATTGACACCTTGTTGATGGTGTGCATGGTGCGCAGGTTGAAATTGGTTTTACGGTTTGGGTCTTTCTTACGGAAGAAGTAGGTGGCTACTTCGGTGAAATCAAATAAACCTTTCATATAGGGTTGTCTCTAAAGTTTAGTGTTCATCTGTATATAAGTAGAACAACCTTAAGAAAGGAATGATTTACCTAAAACGCAATATATTTCTTAGGCCTCCATGCCTACCGGCTCATTCCAGTTGCCGTCTTCGCGTATGAGTTCAATCAATTCATCAACTGCTCGTTCTTCGGGCACCGACTTCTTGATGACCTGCTGCCCGCGGTATAATGCGATTTTGCCTTTTCCCACACCCACGTAACCGTAATCGGCATCAGCCATTTCACCGGGACCGTTCACAATGCAACCCATAATGCCAATCTTCACGCCTTTAAGGTGATCGGTGCGCTTTCTGATCATGGCAGTGGTTTCCTGGAGGTCGAACAAGGTGCGGCCACAGCTGGGGCAACTGATGTACTCGGTTTTGCTCATGCGCGTGCGAGCCGCCTGCAGAATCCCGAAAGCGAGTTTATTCAATCCTTCCAGCGTATAGCCCCACTCCTCTTTGGTGCGGAAGCTAAGGTCCTGGGCGCTCAATAACACCCCATCGCCAAAACCATCAATCAGGAGCCCTCCTACGTCTGTGGCGGCGTAAAGCTGAATCTGCTCATCGGTTAAGTCTTCATAGGAGCGCTTGATGATGACCGGCACCGGTTGTCCTTGGTTCATGAGCCGGATGAACGCTTTGCGCTGCTCAGGCATGGCGTGCTCGTTTTCCGTCTCCAGAAGCAACACCACGTCCGGCCGATTATGCAGCGTTTCTATGAAATCATTGGTTAATTGACCCAGGGAAACCTGTACGAAGTTAAGCTGCGGGTGCCAAGAATCGGCGGTTTCAAACTGGACGGCCGTATACAAAGGGTAGCGCTCTTCGCGCTGCTCGGCTTCCAGCCAGGCGGTGTAATCTACAATTTCTTTAAGGCCATTGGGCAGCATAAACGTGATGGGCGTGCTGCCGGTATACACGTAATCAGCGCCTTGGTCTGTCATGTGGAATTTGTCCAGCGAAGGCGAATAGATATGGCCTACCGGCCGAAGGTCTTCATAGGTGATTTCCTCCAAACGGCTTAAATCTGCCACTACGCGGGGCACGTTGTGGCCGCCCAAGTTCAGCACCTCACGCGTTTCGCGGCGGTGGTACTGGAACGGATTGTACGGCAGGTTGCAAATGGGCTTGATTGGCGTATGTCCGGCGCGAGTAGCGTAGCGGTCAATCAGCATTTTCGCCACGGGCGCCTCAAACTCCGGCGCTTCGGTGAGTGAAACCCGCACGGTATCGCCTAACCCATCCTCCAGCAACGTACCAATCCCTACAGCAGATTTCACTCGCCCGTCTTCGCCTTCGCCGGCTTCGGTTACGCCCAGGTGCAATGGGTACGGTTGCAAACCTTCTTCCTCCAGCTTCTGCACCAGCAAACGGTAAGCCTGCACCATTACCTGCGTGTTGCTGGCTTTCATGGATAAGACTACGTCATAGTAGTTCAGGTCTTCGCAGATGCGCAGGAACTCCAGGGCACTTTCTACCATGCCCAGCGGCGTATCGCCGTAGCGGCTCAGAATGCGGTCAGACAAGGAGCCGTGATTGGTGCCAATGCGCATGGCGGTGCCATATTCTTTGCAGATGTTCACCAGCGGCGTGAAGCGTTCGCGTATGCGGTCCAGCTCGGCCTGGTACGTGACATCTGTATAGTCAATCGTCTGGAATTTCTTTTTATCGGCGTAGTTACCGGGGTTCACGCGTACTTTCTCCACCAGACGGGCGGCCAACTCAGCGGCGTTAGGCGTGAAGTGGATGTCGGCAATCAAGGGAACGTTGTAGCCGCGCAGGCGGAGTTCTTTCTTGATGTTGCCCAGGTTTTCGGCTTCTTTTACGCTGGGGGCCGTAATACGCACGTACTCGCAACCTGCCTCCACCATTCTGATCACCTGCTCCACTGAACCCATGGTATCCATGGTGTCTACCGTGGTCATGGACTGCACGCGGATGGGATTGTCTCCGCCCATGGCGAGGTCTCCAATGCGCACTTCGCGCGATTTGCGGCGGGTATAATCCGTGAGGCTGGGGCAATAAATACCGCCTAAGGAAAGAGATTCTGTGTTCATGGGAAATGATGCGTCCATACTTCTTTAACCAAGTGCCAAACCGGTTTGTTCAGCATCGCTTCTGTAAAAGTACGACGTTTTTTTGAGCTGTGCGGTGCTCTAACCAAACGGCGCTCCTACAAAGCTTGCCTATGACTTCTTCCCAAGGTTAAAAAGAAGCTGGCGTTAAAATATTTTAAAGAATTTTATAAACTTCTTCCAGAAAAACGCTTTAATTTAAGATATTAAAGATCAGTCAGTACGTTGTGTACACAGAAGTTATTTCGGCTTTACGTACGGTTTACGCGCCCATTGCCCCGCTGAATTCTGGTACTGCCGGAAACACAGGCGTCTGGTAGGCGTACAATAAGGTTCTAAACCACTTTCATTATGTCTCTACTGTTTTTATCCCAAAGTCAACGTCAGGTAACTGCTTTGCTCCGGAAGGCAGGCATGGACAATATCAATATCCCCAACACCATTCAGATTACCCGCGAAACGGCCGAGCTGTGGCTGCACCAGGAAATGGAGCAGGGTAATTTGCCGCTGGTTTTCCAGATGGTGAAAGGCGATTGCCTGGAAAAAGATTCTCAGCTTCTCTTTGATGAATTAAAGGATCTGGTCACCGCCAAGTACATCGTGCGCATGGGCATGGAATACGACACCGCCTCTAAAATGGCCACCGTTATTCTGCCCTTCATCCTGAAATTAATGGTGGAGCTGATGCAGAAAAACCCCATGTTCAAGATGTGGTGGGACACCTTGGATCTCCGGAAGCACCTGCCCAGCAAAGAGGATATCAAGTCCACGATCAGAACCATGGGCAAATCCTTATCGGGGAAACAAGCCACAGACAACGGAGCCTTCGCCTGAGGCTCCTTTCTGTTTACCTCCTCTTTTTAGAAAAACGAGCCTTAAACAAAGTACCAGTTCAATTTCCGAGCGGAAGTTGTAAGTGGCTGATTTACTCCTGCTTTGTTTCGCCTTCTCTGAGCAAAGGATCTTCGGTGGAAGCGTTGGCCTCACCTTGTTCCTTCAACCGTTCTATCCGGTTCGCAATTCGGTCATGAATGCGGTTATCATCCAGATAGGTTTGCTGATCTAAGTCAAAGTCTGCCGGATTGAATTGCTGCGCCATTTCATGGAGTTGGAAGATGTAGGTATCAATTCTATTGATGGCTTCTGAGACGAACTCGCTGGCATGGTCGTTTTCCTCAGAGAGTCCTGCTTTCATCTCTTCAGCTTGCCTGATTTCCTGCTGAATAATGGTGGCGGGTGCGCTCCCCTCCATCCGTTCTCTGTCTAACCGTTTTTTGAATTCAGGAATATCAAAGTCCATGGGGGCTGCGTTCTAAAACTACACTATTTGTACTCGCAATACGTACTAAGGTGAAAGGAGTTAAGAGCTTGTTTTGAATTTCATCTTTACGCTGCAAACAATCATAATAAGAACCTGGATTTGCCTTTTTCCTGCCCCGTAGCGCTGCTACGTGTCTCAAAAAACGCTTCCTAAGAACCTTTATCTGGTCGTTTTCACTTGCAAACCTCAAATTTAAACAAGCTCTAAGGAATAAAATGTAAATTAACCCTTCAGCCCGCCGTAGTTCCAACCACCCTTAGCAACCTACCCCATGCCGGTTCCCTTTCTAAAACGAAGCCATGTTTTGGCGGCCCAGGTGCTGCACAAGGCTGGTTTAACGGTCCGCCAGATTCCGCAGGCCATTCAGATAGCACGCGACACGGCAGAACAGGTGCTGCGCAAAGAGTTGGAGGACGGCAATACCCAGCATGTGATCTCGGTGCTGAAGGGACATATACAAGAGAAAGGCCCAAAGTTGCTTTTCGACAAAGTCAAAGACCTGCTGCTGGTGCGCCTGATGCTGCATTTAGGCATCAGGAGCGCTTTGGCCACCAACATTGCCACCCTGGTTTTGCCTTTCGTGCTGAAAAGAGTGTTTGAACTGGCCCGTAAGAACCCTAGAATGCAGGAATGGTGGCAGGAACAGGAATTTCATCAACGGATGCCCAACCTGGAGACCATTAAATCCAGAATAAAGAACATGGGGCAGAAATTCACGCCTAACCGCCAGAAACCAACCCCCGACGGTGATGATCCGGCGCTCTTTCTCTAACATCACAGAATAAGCGGCGTTTTAGCCTTTGTTTGTTGAAAATACCCTCAAAACAATGTAGAAACAGAAAAGCCCCTACCATTGGCAGGAGCTTTTCTGTTTTATAAGAATAGGTAAGATTAATGGCGGAACAACATCTCGCGGTATTTCACCAATGGCCACTGCTCGTCTTCCACAATCAGTTCCAGTTTGTCTACGCTGTAACGCAGGGTATCAAAGAAGCCCAACACCTCGTCGGTGTACATGATGGCGCGCTCGCGGGTGTCCTCGATTTTATTGGCTACTTTGCGCTGCTCAATCATGGCATCTACGGTGGTCTTGATGGTGGTCAAGTGCCCCGATATGGTTTTGATGGTTTCCAGGGTAGTTTTGGTGTACTCATCGTCATCCAAGCCAATCTCGCGCAGCCCCTTAATGTTTTGAACCAATTTGGTCTGATACGCGATGGCGGTAGGAATGATGTGGTTCATGGCCAGGTCACCCATCACGCGGGATTCAATCTGCACACGCTTGATGTAGTCTTCCAGCAAAATCTCATGACGGGCGTGTAATTCACGGGCACTGAAGATGTTATGCTTGGTAAAGATCTCCATGGCGGTTTCATCTACCAGTTTGTCCAGGGCTTGCGGCGTCTTACGGATGTTGCTCAACCCACGGCGCTCGGCTTCTTCTTCCCACTCCTTGGAATAGCCGTTTCCTTCAAACCGGATGGCTTTGGAAGAAATCACGTACTCGCGCAACACATCTATAATAGCCACTTCTTTCTTCTTGCCCTGAGCGATCATCTCGTCCACGCTGTTTTTGAAGTCCACCAATTGGTCGGCGACAATGGCGTTTAGGGTGGTCATGGCGTTGGAACTGTTGGCCGAAGAACCTACGGCGCGGAACTCAAATTTATTACCGGTGAAAGCGAACGGCGAGGTACGGTTTCGGTCGGTGTTGTCCAGCAGGATTTCCGGAATTTTATCGATACCAAGTTTCAGGTACACGTTGTCGCCTTTGTCTAGCGGTAACTTGGCGGTACGCTCCAACTCGTCCAAAACCTCGGTCAATTTCTTCCCGATGAATACGGACATGATGGCCGGCGGAGCTTCGTTCGCGCCCAGGCGGTGGTCGTTGCTGGCCGAAGCGATGCTGGCGCGCAGCAAATCCGCGTAGCGGTGCACGGCTTTCACCGTGGTGATGAAGAAGGTAAGGAACTGCAGGTTTTCTTTAGGACGACGGCCAGGTGCGAAAAGGTTAACGCCGGTATCGGTACTAAGGGCCCAGTTGTTGTGCTTGCCACTTCCGTTTACGCCTTTGAATGGTTTCTCGTGCAACAATACCTTAAAGTGATGCTTTTCAGCAACTCTGTCCATGATATCCATTAACAGCTGGTTATGGTCAACGGCCAGGTTAGCATCTTCAAAGGTTGGAGCGCACTCAAACTGGTTAGGAGCTACCTCATTGTGGCGGGTTCTCAACGGAATACCCAGCTTGTGGGACTCGGCCTCAAAGTCAACCATGAACGCGTGTACGCGGGAAGGAATGGCCCCAAAGTAGTGGTCTTCCAACTGCTGGCCTTTGGCGGGCTCATGCCCGAACACGGTTCTGCCGGTCATGACCAAATCTGGACGGGCATCAAATAAGGCGCGGTCTACCAAGAAATATTCCTGCTCAATACCCAAGGTAGTGGTGACTTTGGTGACGTCTTTGTCAAAGTACTGGCAAACGTCCAATGCCGCTTTCTCTACCTGGTTCAGGCTTTTCAGCAAAGGGGCTTTGTAGTCAAGGGCCTCGCCGGTGTAAGAAACGAAGATGGTAGGAATACAAAGGGTCTTGGCTCCTGCGTTCTCAATAATGAAGGCCGGAGAGGTGGGGTCCCAGGCAGTATAGCCGCGGGCCTCAAACGTGTTCCGGATACCGCCGCTTGGAAAAGAAGAAGCATCTGGCTCCTGTTGTACCAAGGCACTTCCCTTGAATACTTCAATGGCGCGTCCGTCTGAGCTCAGGTCAAAGAAAGAATCGTGTTTCTCAGCGGTTTCGCCGGTAAGGGGCTGAAACCAGTGGGTGTAGTGGGTGGCGCCGCGGCTCAAGGCCCAGGTTTTCATGGCACCCGCCACCGCATCAGCTAAATTACGGTCTACTTTGCTGCCGGTTCTAATGGCAAACTGCAGGCGCTTGAAGTAGTCGCCGGCAAGGGTGGAACGCATGGCCTCAATGCCGAATACGTTGCTGCCATAATAATCAGAGATTTTGTCAGAAGGTAGCTTCACCTCTACTGGCGTGCGTTGGTTTACCAACTCAATTGCCTTAAAACGAAGAATGGCCATGAAATTTGTTTGGTTTTATAATCTGCTTCAAATGTAGGAGAGAAAATTTTACTTACAAGCACACCCCTTTAATTTTAACGGCATTTTTTATCAACACACCCCAAATTATCACAGAACTACTCTCATTTCAGATGCCTTTTTCAGAAAACAAGCTACTTTCAGCAGAAAAACCCCTCTAAAATAATACCTCCTCTGTAAAAGGCATCCTTTTTGCAGATGCTCTATTAGCGGTATATTTGACCTGTGAAACGAATACTTACCAGATCCATCAGCTACTTTCTGTTCTGGACTCTCTTTTTTGAGATTTGCCGGGCTTTTTTCCTTCTCTACCAGCATTCCAAAGCCGCTACCTTAACTGCCGCTGAACTTGGCAAAGTCTTTTGGTATGGCTTCCGGATGGACTTATCCTTTGCCGCCTACCTGAGCGTGATCCCCTTTCTGCTGTTTCTCAACGAAGCCGCCTTTAGAAAGAAAGTGTTTCTGACCCTGATCAATGGCTTTACCTATGTGCTGCTCCCGCTGCTGGTGCTGTTGGTGACCATTGACCTGGAACTGTACTCGGCGTGGGGCTTTCGGCTGGATTCTACGCCCCTGCAATACCTGAACACGCCCGCCGAGATGCTGGCATCTACGGCCTCGGCCCCGGTGTGGCTTTTAGCGCTCTCTTATATAGGGTTGCTGGTGATAGGAGCGGCAGCTTACACGTACCTCCAACGAAAATGGGCTGTTTCTCCCAAAAGAAGCACCAAACAACTGGCGGCTGAATTATTGCTGAGTTTCTTTCTGCTGGCGTTGCTGGTGCTGCCCATCAGAGGCGGCTGGCAGCAGATCCCGCTGAACCAAAGCGACGTGTATTTTTCCCAGAAGATTTTCGCGAACCATGCGGGCGTGAACGTACCCTGGAATGTGATGCACTCGGTCATCAAGAAGAACCACAACACCAAGAGCCCTTACCAGTACCTGGACGAGCAAAAGGCGCACACCCTGGTGCAGGAACTGTATCAGCCTAAAAGTGATTCTATTCCTTCTTTGCTGAAGATAAAACGGCCTAACGTCTTATTTATCATTCTGGAAAGCTATACCGCAAAGTTTATTGGCGCCCTGGGTGGCCCTGCCGAGGTGACTCCTAATTTCAACGCCTTAGCCAAAGAAGGAATCCTTTTCAATCACATCTATGCCGCCGGGGATAGAAGCGAAAAAGGCATGGTGGCGCTTCTGAGCGGTTATCCCGTGCAGACCACGACCTCCATCATCAAAACGCCAAGAAAGACCGAACGCCTGCCCCAGTTTGCGGCCGAATTGAAAAGATTAGGCTACAGCACCAGCTATTATTACGGCGGCGAATTGGCCTTCGCGAACATTAAATCTTACCTCATCAATGGGCAGTACGACAAACTGGTGGAGAAATCAGATTTTAGCAGCGAGAACTACAACTCCAAGTGGGGCGTGCATGACCATATTCTGTTCGACAAAGTACTTGCCGACCACCAACACCCCAAAGAACCGTTCCTCACCACCATTTTTACCCTCAGCAGCCATGAGCCATATGATATTCCCATTCCCGCTAAGTTTCCGGGAAACGATGAAGAAACGCAGTTCAAGAATGCTTTCCACTACACCGATTGGGCCCTGGGCCGGTTTATAGTTGCTGCCAAGAAAATGCCCTGGTGGCAGAACACCCTGGTTGTTCTAGTAGCCGATCACGGGCACCACTTCCCCGGAAGAGATCAGAATGACGCCCCCAGTAAATTCCGGATTCCGCTTCTATTAACTGGCGGTGCATTGGCGGTAAGAGATTCCGTAGTGACGAATATAGGTTCACAGACGGATCTGGTACCTACCCTGTTGCAACAGTTCGGCTTGCCCACGCACCACTTTGCCTGGAGCAAAAACTTACTAGACGCCAAAGCCACGCCCTTCGCGTTTTACGTCTTCAATGACGGTTTCGGGATGGTAACACCGCAAGGAGTAGTCACCTTTGACAACGTAGCCCAGCGCCCTATCCTGCGGGAGGCAGGAGTCACAGACCAACAGGTGGAACAAGGGAAAGCCTACATGCAAAGCAGCTTCGGTGATTTTTTGAAGAAGTAATTTTTGGTGGTTGGTTGTTTGTTGTTAAGTGATAAAATCAAGACTGAGTCCTTTTAAGGAAAAGCGTTGCTGAAAGGCTGTTTTCTGGAAAACAGCCCCAAAACAAACCTCTAACTGACAACTATCAACCAACAACTAAAAACTATTTCCCCATTCTCCGTATCTTTGCACCTTGATTATGAAAAAGGTAGCATTTTATACATTAGGCTGTAAGCTCAATTTCTCTGAGACTTCTACCCTCTCCAGAATCTTTCAGGAGCGCGGTTTTGAGAAGGTAGAGTTTACCGATACGCCCGATATTTACGTCATTAACACGTGCTCCGTCACAGACAACGCCGATAAGAAGTGCCGCAAAGTGGTGAAGGAAGCGCTCAAGCATTCGCCCAACGCGTTTATCACCATTGTAGGCTGCTACGCCCAATTGAAACCCAAAGAGATTTCCGAGATTCCCGGCGTGGATGCCGTATTGGGTGCCGCCGAGAAGTTTCAGTTGGTAGACATTTTGGAGACGTTTGATAAGAAGGACGCGCCGCAGGTACATGCCAGTCCGGTATCGGAGGCCAACACGTTTGTGAACGCCTACTCCTTCGGGGACCGTACCCGCACCTTCCTGAAAGTACAGGACGGCTGTGACTATTCCTGTACCTTCTGCACCATTCCGCAGGCCCGCGGCAAATCAAGAAGCAACACCATTGAGAAAGTAGTGGCCGAGGCCCGCAGCATCGGGGATTCTGGCGTGAAAGAGATTGTTTTGACCGGCGTAAACACCGGCGATTTCGGGTTGCAGGAAGGCGTACGCAAAGAAAATTTCTTCCAGTTGGTGCAGGCCTTGGACCAGGTAGAGAACGTGAACCGCTTCCGGATTTCGTCTATCGAGCCTAATCTGTTAAGTGAAGAGATCATCAACTTCGTAGCAGGTTCTCAGCGCTTTATGCCTCACTTCCACGTACCCTTGCAATCGGGCAGCAACAAGATTCTGAAACTGATGCGCCGCCGGTATCTGCGGGAACTGTACGCACAGCGGGTGAGCTGGATTAAGGCCGCCATGCCGCACGCCTGCATCGGCGTGGATGTGATTGTAGGCTTTCCGGGTGAGACTGAAGAAGATTTCTTGGAGACCTACAACTTCCTGAATGGCTTAGACATCAGCTACCTGCACGTGTTCCCATACTCCGAGCGCGCCAATACCATGGCCTTGGATTTACCTGGCGTGGTACCGCAGAAAGAACGTAACCGCCGCGCAGATATGCTGCGCATTCTTTCAGAGAAAAAGAAGCGCGCTTTCTACGAGAGCCAGATCGGCTACGAAGGCCGCGTTCTCTTTGAAGCTGATATCACCGACGGGTACATGGAAGGCTTCACCGAGAATTATGTGCGCGTAGTGGCCAAATACGACCCGGTTCTGGTGAACGAGCAGAAACACGTTCGCCTTACCAACCTCACCCCGGCAGGACTTATGGAAGCCGAAGAAACCTATCATGAATTGTTGGCTCATTAAGAGCCTCGAAATTCCTGTTACATGATTGAAGGTCCAGCTATGTTAGACATAGCTGGACCTTTTGCTTTCTACATAATGAGCACCTTCCCTTATTTTGTCATCTTGGAAAGATCTTGTAGGCAAACGGTAATAGCGTTAACTACTAAGCCTTTCTAGTTCGCTCACAAGATCCTTTCAGGATGACAGTGAAGGAGAAAAAGAGAGAAGTGACAGAAAAGAGAATATTAAGCTTATCGTTTCCAACCTGGTTTCCCAAAAACAGCCTGAAAAACCTCAGCCTTTTTCAGTAGTAACACTGGTCTGCCGGGCCATGCGCTGGGCCAGAACACTGGCAGCAATTAATTGCAGGGCGTGGTACAACATGAGTGGCAGAAGGATGATCCCTACAATGTTGGCATCTGGGAAAATCACCTTGGACATGACCGTGCCGTGGACCAGCGATTTTTTGGAGCCGCAGAAAATGGCCGTAATCCGGTTTTCGCGGGAGAAACCTAGCGCGGTACTGAGCACATGAATCAATCCGAAGACCAGGAAGAATAAGGCCACCATGGCGCCTCCCAGCAGTAGCAGTTGGGTGGCGCTGTAGCCTTTGAACATTTCGCGGACGAAGGAATCGCAGAAGGAGGAATAGACGATGAGCAGGATAATGGTCTGGTCAAAGAGCCGCAGCCGGCCTTTCTGCTGCTCGGCAAAGGCTCCGAACCGCTTGTTCAGCAACACGCCCAACGTAACCGGTAACAGCACCTGCAGCATCAACTTCAGGATAATACTACCCAAATCCATGTCGGCGGTAGAGCTGGTGCTCATGAACAGTCCCATCCAGAGCGGTGTCATGAATACCCCAATCAGGCTGGAAATACTGGCATTGAAGATGGCCGACGGAATGTTTCCGCCCGCTATGGACACCATCACCACCGAGGATGAAACCGTAGACGGCAAAGCTGCCACGTAGAAAACGCCTAACCACAGCAACTGATTTTCTTGGTCGGCTAACAGCAGATGAGCCACGTACACCAGCAAAGGAAACAGCAGAAACGTGCTCAACTGCACCACCAAATGCAGCCGCCAATCACTGAGCCCGGCCTTGAGTTTGGCGGGGCTTAACCGCAGGCCGTAGAAAAAGAAGATGAGCGAAACACCGTACGTCGTGATTTCTTCCAGCGGCAGCGGTCCGTTTTCTTCGCCCAATTCAGGCCATAGGTAGGCGAGCACAATCATCGCCAGCAAGGCCAGCAAAAAGGCATCCAGGCCAATTCTTTTCAGAAATCCCGTTTCGGGTTTATTTTCTTTTTGTGGTACTAATGGCGGGGCAGGTGTTTCTGGACGCATGAACCAAATAAATGAGGTGCTACATTTTGTCTGTTGAGCAAAGTACGGGCAAAATGGCCAAACTGGTCAAACCTGCAAAGAAACTATTGCATCTGTTGTCAGTTGATTGTTCCTCCTCGGCTGAAGAAAGCCCTCAAGGTTGAACGCTTCTCATCTTCCAGTTAAGAGCTGATTTCTGCAAAACAGCCTCAAAACACCAGTGAGCCCTCCCCGAGCATAAGAACTTCTGACACAATTTTTTTGAAGTTCCGGTACGGTCTGCCTGTTCTATTGCGAACATAATCTGTCCGGTTCTGAACATAATACAACATCTATTTTATACATAAAAAACTGATTATCAAATAATAAAGCATCAACCAGGTTTTTGGCAAGAATTTGACATAAGGGAAAGCGTGATGTAGATGGTCTGAAAATTAAATGAAGCGCTTAGGCAACCATCAGACAAATGTCTTCATCTATGGAGTATCAGCTGAACAAAGAGAAACTGGGCCCTCCTTTTATTCACGCGTTCAAACCCTTTCAACTTCCATGAAAAAATTAGTACACCTCCTGTTTTTCAGCTTTCTCTGTTGCACCGTGCAATCCCTCTTCGCGCAAAGCGCCGGGCTGCTGACCGGTAAATTGAAAGACGAAAAGGGCGAAGTTCTTTCCTACGGCACCGTTTCGCTGCTTAAGATGCCCGAGGCATCGGTGGTAAACGGGGCTGGAATTGAAGTGGACGGAACCTTCAAAATGCCCGCTCCGGCCCCCGGCTCTTACCTGCTGCGCATCAGCGCAATGGGATATGCCGCCCTGGACACCCCTCCTTTCACGGTAACGGCGGGCGGGTTCAGCAAAGATTTCGGGACGATGGTTCTGAAAACTGACAGCAAGCTGCTGAAGGAAGTGACCGTGGAAGCCATGCGGCCCACCATTGTGAACCACCCAGACAAGATGGTGGTGAGCGTGGAGGGAACGGCCATGGCGGCGGGCAGTACGGCGCTGGAAGTTCTTTCCAAGGCACCCGGCGTGTGGGTGGACCAAGACGGGAGCATCCAACTGAACGGTAAAGCCGGGGTGCGCATGATGATTGACGGCAAGCTCACCTATCTCACCGGCAAGCAACTACAGACCATGTTGCAGAGTATGCCCGCCGAAAACATCAAAGACCTGGAAATCATCAGCAATCCGTCCTCCAAATATGACGCTGAGGGCAATTCTGGCATCATCAATCTTAACCTGAAGCGCAACACCCAGGTAGGCATGAACGGCAGTGTGTACACCGGCTACCAGTTCAACGGGCACCACGGGTTCAACTCCGGTGCCAACGTGAATTATAAAACCAGCCGCTGGAGCTCCTTCGCGAATGTAGATGTATCGCGGCGCGTGAACCTGCGCACCAACACCATGACCCGCGTGTTCAACAGTGAAGAAGGCCGCACTACCTTTGACCAAAATGGCAATGAGCTGGGCGTGCGCCTGGTTCCCTCCCTCCGCGCCGGCACCGACTATGACTTCAACGACCGCCACAGCATTGGCGGCACCGCCAACTACACCACCTTAACCTGGGACAACAGGTATGACACAGATACCCACCTGCGGAACGGGAACCAACTGGAAGACCAGTTCATCAAAGCCAATAACCGGGTAGACGGCAGCTACTACAACATTACCCTGAACGGCCATTACGTGTTCAAGATAGACACGCTGGGTTCTTCGCTCTCCGCAGACGTGGACTATGTGCAGATCAAAGACCAGGACAATTCCCGCTTCCTGAACACCTTTGCCTATCCCAATGCCTCCAAACCTACGGAGGTACAAAGCCTGGGCAGCGACAACCCCACCAAATACCACATCTATTCGGCCAAGGCCGATTACACGAAGAAATTCCAAAACAAGAGCAAACTGGAGGCCGGGGTTAAAACCAGCTACGTGACCTCAGACAACCAGCTCAAGTTCTTTTCCCTGGAAGGCAGCACCCAAGTGAACGACCCTACCCGCAGCAACCATTTCATCTACAAAGAGAACATCTACGCGGGCTACGTGAACTACACCATGAGTTTGGGAGCCAAATGGAGCGTGCAAACCGGTCTGCGGGCCGAGCATACCGTTTCTGAGGGATATTCCAAAACGCTGGACCAAACCACGCCACGCGAGTACCTCAACTTCTTCCCCAGCGTATTTGTGCAGCAGAAAGTAAGTGACAACTACCAACTCACCTACAACTACAGCCGTCGCATCAATCGGCCTAACTACGGTTCCCTGAACCCGTTCATCTTCTACCTGGACCCCTTGACCTGGGCGCAGGGTAACCCTTACCTGAAGCCACAGTACTCCAACGCCTTTGAGGTAGCTCAAACGTTCAAGAACACCTACATTCTGACGCTTGGCTACTCCAAGACCACTGATTTCGTGGCCGAGATTCCGGAGCAGAACACCCAAAACAACACCACTGTTTTCGGGCCCCGCAATGTAGATGACTTTGATTCATACTTCGGCACGCTGGTGGCTCCTGTGAAAATCTCGAACAAATGGGACATCAACAACAACGTGACGCTGGGTTACCAGTCCTACGCCTTAACTATTAAAAACAAAGTGCAGGAAAACAAGCAGTTCTATTACATGCTCAACTCCAACCACACGCTGCAACTGCCCAAGAAAGTTAAGATGGAACTGAACGCAGGCTACCAGGGGCCAGCCGCCTATGGCCTCTATATCATAGAGCGCAACTGGTGGCTTGACGCCGCCGTGAAGCGCTCTTTCCTGAGCGACCAACTGGAAGCCTCTCTGGCCGTGACTGACATCTTTAGAACCCGCAAGGTGATAGGTTCCGCCAACTTCGACGGCAACGTCAACGCCTTTGACCAGTACTTCGGGGCGCAAAGCGTCCGGCTCAACCTGCGCTACCGGTTCAACAAAGGCCAGAAGTTCGAAATGCAACGCCGCAACACCACCCTGGAAGAATCTAACCGTGCCGGTGGCTGATAATATTAGCTACATGTTTCGGGGCTGTATTACGGTAAACAGCCCCGAAACATCGAATAACTTTTATGTTTGAGTTGATGATTGATGCTGGAGAGAATAGGCTTGATTAGGTTGATGGCGGAGAGACGCTCGCAGGTCTGAAGACGCTACGAGGTCTTAGGAGCTGTCTTGCAGAAAATGGCCCAGAAACGTAATTCACAATTCAGCAAACATCTTTGAAGCCCTCGCTTCACGGAAGTTGCAAACTTCCGGTCATGGTAGGTCCAAGTCACAGACTTGAACCATGTTTCCTAATGGGAATGCGTTTGATCTGCTTGTGTAAACATGCCCCTTCGTCCCCTTCAAAGGGGAAGTATCTGCTTTAGAGGGTAGAAATCCATTCTGCTACTTTCCCCTTACCAGTCTTTCCCGAGCGCGCCTCGCTTTTGGCCATAGACAGACAATAGCTAAGAGAGACAAACAGTGCAGGCCGAAAGGGCAGTGCGAGAGGGGAAGACGGGGCCTCGCGGCCGTGAGCGCTTACCAGAAAAGATGAAACAACCCAGCACTTGCACCCACGCAGTAAGCTTACAAGCCAAGGGAACAGCAAACTACTTGCACCAAAGCTTCTTGCTAGAAGGGTAGTCCTTCAGGTTGTTGGTGATAACACCAACAACGGCGAAATCACCGCACCGCATTCCCCACCCCAAACACTCAAAAAAAATATTTTAAAAATTTCCAAACAGTACCTTGCGTTACATAGTACCTTATAGTATATTTGTTTCATCCTTAGAGGTTACTCCTACAAAAACAAAATACAGCCATGGAAACCCAAACCCTCCTCCAGCTCTTATTTCAGGTGATGCTCTTTTTAGGTTCATTCACGGCTATCGTGTTTGGCTATGTCTACCTGACTTCTACCCATGGTGCCTCCCGCGTGAAGAAAGCCGTTGCTGCCCCAGAGACGTTCTGGTTGTAGTCCGCCGGGCTTTTTTTTTCTACATGTACCTTGCATAACACAGTACTATACACATTAAACATCATCCCATAAACACCTACTGCCATGAAAAAGCTATACAACTTCCTCCTCTTACTGGCCGCCCTGGCTTTCCTGACCCAGGCCGCCCTGGCCCAAACCCCTGGTTCCCTCACCGGCTTGGTGGTAGATGAAAAAGGCGAACCGCTCCCCTACGGCACCGTGTCCCTGCTGAAAGCCGCCGATGCGTCTTTGCTCACCGGCACCGCCATTGAACTGAATGGTACCTTTAAACTGAAAACCCCCGCTCCCGGCAAATACCTGCTCCGCATCAGCGCCATGGGTTTTGCCAATCAGGACTTGCCTGCGGTAGAGGTTTCCTCTATCGGTTTTTCGCGTGATTTCGGAAGAATTGCCTTGAAACAGGATGCCAAGGTGCTCAAAGAAGTGACCGTACAGAACCTACGGCCCAGCGTAGATGTGCAGGCCGATAAAATGGTGGTGAGTGTGGAAGGAACGGCCATGGCGGCGGGCAATACCGCCTATGATGTGCTGGCGAAGTCGCCGGGCGTGTGGGTGGACCAGGACGGCAACATCCAGCTGAACGGAAAACAAGGCGTAAAGGTGATGATTGATGGTAAACTGACTTACCTGGACGGAAAACAACTCCAGACCATGCTGCAAGGCATGCCCGCCGATAATCTGAAGAACCTGGAAATCATCGCCAACCCATCGGCTAAGTTTGACGCCGAGGGCTCTGCGGGCATCATTAACCTGAACCTGAAGAAAAACACGCTGGACGGCCTGAACGGAAGCGTGTACGCCGGTTACCAGAACAACACGAAAAGTGGCGGAAACGGTGGCCTGAACCTTAACCTGAAACAAGGTAAATGGAGTTCTTTTGCTTCTGTTGATGTGGCGCAACGGCCTTACCGCAGAGATTTTACCATGAACCGCACCTTCTTCAACGCCGAGGGGGAAAATGCAACCCTTGCTCAGAAAGGGCAGGAAAACGGCTATACTTTTGCCCCTAATGCCCGTTTCGGAACTGATTATGACCTGAACAAAAACCATAGTGTGGGAGCATCGGTGAATGTATCTTATTCCCGCCCTAACTCCGGGGTGAACACCAACTCCACCTTGCTGGACCCAAAAGAAGACGGCCCCATCACAAACCAAACATTCACCCATAACAAACGGAAGTTCTATAGTGCCACCTTCAACGCGCATTACGTGGGCAAACTAGATACCCTGGGCACCACGCTTTCCGCTGATGTAGACGTAGCCAGAATCAAAGACCATGGCCTTAGCGACTTTTTAAACTTCAAGACCCATGTTTCTGATGGCTCTGTAGAGGAAGAGTACTTTGAGAACGACAATCCTACCGCTTACCAGATTTACTCAGCCAAGGTAGATTATGCAAGGCCTTTCCCTTCCATCAAAGGCAAGCTGGAACTGGGCGCGAAAGCCAGCTACGTGGAGTCTGACAACCAGATAGATTTCTTCACCCTGGAAGGTTCTACCCGCGTGCCAGACCAGAAACGCAGAGGCGACCACTTCATCTATGACGAAAACATCTACGCCGCCTACTCCAACTTCAGCGCCAGCCTGAATCCTAAATTCACGTTGCAGGCCGGACTCCGGGCCGAGTACACTGACTCCAAAGGCAACTCAATTCCTGAGCAAAAAGTGACACCCCGCTCCTACCTGGATTTGTTCCCCAGCGTGTTTGTGCAGCAAAAAGTCTCTGAGAACTACCAGATTGGCTACAATTACAGCCGCCGCATTTACCGTCCGCGCTACAGCAACCTAAACCCTTTCCGGTTCTACATTGACGCCAACACCTACGCCCAAGGCAACCCGTACCTGAAACCCGAGTACACCAATTCCTTCCAGGTAACCCAGACGTTCCGGAAAAACTATAACCTGATCATCGGCTACGCCCACACTAAAGATGATATCTCTGAAGTTCCTGCCTTCTATCCTGAGACAAACTCCATGGTATTCCAACAGCGCAACGTAGAGAGCAAAACTGCCAATATCACGGTGGTGGCACCAGTAACCGTGACCTCCAAGTGGAACATGAACAACAACGTGACCGTGGCTTACCAGAACTACACCACCATAGTAGACGAGAAAGCCATTTTCAACGCCCAGACCATGTTAACGGCCCAAACCAACCACAACATTTTGTTACCCAAAAACTTTAAAGTGGAAGTGAACGGCAATTACCGCAGCAAAGGCGTGTTCAACGTGTACAAAACAGATCCTGCCGGCTGGGTAGATGTGGCCGTAAAAAGGTCCTTCCTGAAAGACCAACTGGATGCAAGCCTGGCCCTAACCGATATTTTCAGAACCCAAATCATGAAAGGTACCTCTGAAGTGAATGGCAACTTAAACAAAATAAACATGTACCAATTTGGCCAGGGAGTACGCCTGAACCTACGCTACCGCTTCAACAAAGGCGAGAAATTTGAGATGAAGAAACGCGCCACCAACCTGGACGAGGTGAACCGCGCCGGCGGAAATTAATCTTCCTACCCCGCAGGTTCTACCCCTTACCATTTATTTTCTTAAATTAGAGCCCAAACAACAAATCAGGGGCCGCGAAAAGATGGTCGCGGTCCCTGATTTCATTTTCACCATCCTTAATCATTGACTGTGAGCATCACTAGAAAGCTTCTCTTATTGGCTGTGTTATCAGCATCTTTTTCGGCCTGTAAAAACGACCAGGCTCCCAAACAAGCCACCACGGCTACCACTCAAACCACACCAGCCGCCGAAAACACGGATACTGACGAAACCGAAACAGCTCCTTCTACCACTGGTTCTGTAGCTCCCGAGATTGTATTTGTAAACTCAGACACTCTTCTGAACAGATACCAGTACTTCAAAGACGTGAAAGCCCGTCTGGAAGCCAAAGGCAAGCGCATGGAGAACGACCTGAGAGGCAAAGCCACCAGTTTCCAGAAAGAAGTGGAGCAATATCGCCAGACCGGGGCCGGCATGACCCAGGAACAACGCGCCGCCACCGAGCAACGCCTGGCCCAGAAAGAACAGCAACTGGCCGGACAGCAGCAGACCCTGGGCAACCAACTGGCCAAAGACGAGAACGATGAGATGAAAAAAATCTACGAGAAAGTAGAAGCCCACCTCAAAAAAGTAAGCCAGGAGAAAGGCTATAAAATGGTGTTGACCTACACCCGCGGCAACAGCGCCATCCTCTACGGAGACAAATCCCTGGACATCACAGATGATGCCGTAAAAGGCCTGAACGAAGAATACAAAGCGAATAAACCCGCCGCAAAGAAATAACGCGCTCATTTTATCAATAGGAAAGCCTGACATACGTCAGGCTTTTTTTATGCTCTTTCCTTCCCCCTTGCAAATGTGAACTATGCTTCTGAACGCTTCTTTTCCTATCTAAAGCGGCGGGACGCCGCAAGTAGCTCACACTCGCCAGAGGCGAGCGAGGGTATCAATGTGCCCTAGAGGGGAATACGCCTTTGCGGCTAATAGGAATGCGTGATTGAAGAAGAAAGCAATGCGTGAGAGACAAGGCAGTGCCTGGTCTCTACGATACCTGATAACGTCTTCTGCTACTTTCCCCTGTTCCAGTCTTCCCCGAGCGCGCCTCGCTTTTGGCCCCGGAATGGCAAAACTAAGCGCAAATGACAGTTCAGGCCGAAAGGGCAGTGCGTGAAGGGAAGACGGGGCCCCGCGGCCGTGAGCGCACGGAGAGAAACCATGCAACAACCAAGCATAAGGGCCTCGCTTCAAACAGTCACCACGCTAGCAACAGCAAACTACATGCACCTGAATCAGCAAAAGAAGGTTTGAGGCATTCGACTCACGGAAGTTGCAAACTTCCGACCATAATAGGTCCAAGTTGAAAACTTGGACCATGTTATCTCTGAATGAATCTGCTCAGCTCCTAAGAAAAAAACTCAAAAAAACCTTCTCTTCACCTCTGACAATTTAACACCAGACTCACGGGCAAAAAAAGGATGCTTACTCTCCGTCACTAGCTGCGCCCCATAAATACCGCTGTGCCCCGAAAACACATAAGCCACGGCGCAAGCCAAACCCGCATACAGCCCACATCCAGCCCCAAATAATTCAATGGCCATGAACGTGCAGGCCAAGGGCGTATTGGAGGCTCCGGCAAAAACCGCGACAAAGCCCATGGCGGCCAACAACTCCAACGGCAAAGGCAATCCGGCAAATAGTGCGTTCCCCAAGGTAGCCCCTATGTAAAACAGCGGTGTGACCTCTCCTCCTTTGAAACCACTGCCCAGGGTTAAGGCGGTAAGTGCCAACTTTACCAGAAAATCATACGGCGGCAGCGGGGAGGTAAATGATTCTACAATGGTAGAAATACCTAATCCTATATACTTGGTGGTACCCATTGCCCAGACAAGAAGTGCGAGAACAGCTCCTCCCACCACCGGTCTGAAGGGCGGATACGAGATATACTTTTTAAACGAGGCACCAATTGCATGAGAAGCCCAGGAGAAAAGCCTTGCCGCCAGCCCAAAACAAATACCCGCCAGAATGGTAGCCCCAAGGGTTAGAACCGTAATAGTCGGCACTTCTACCACCGGATAGGCCGTGTGCCCAATCCCCCACGCCGTTGTGACGTAATCAGCTACCACAGCCGCCAGAAAAGAAGGAAGCAGCGCCTGGTACCGGACTTGCCCCAACAGGAAAACTTCAAGTCCAAAAATGGCTCCGGCCAAGGGTGTTCCAAACACGGAGGCAAAACCAGCACTCACGCCACAGATCAAAATTATTTTCCGGTCTCGGGGGCGCAGCTTGAATAAGCGGGTTAGTTGGTCGGCCAGGGATCCTCCCATTTGCACCGCGGTGCCTTCCCGGCCTGCCGAACCGCCAAACAGGTGGGTGAGAACAGTGGTCACCAATACCAGAGGCACCATGATGAAAGGTATGCGTTTAGAAGCGGGGGTCTGAATAGAAGATAGCAGCAAGTTGTTCCCAGCTTCCGCTTGCTGCCCCCAGGTGTAATACAGCCAACCAATCAGAAAACCGCCTAGGGGCAGAAGGGCAATCAACCATAAGTGACTTTCCCGGTAAGCGGTGGCCATTACCAGCAATTTCAGAAACAAGGCCGAAGCGCTCCCGGACAGGACTCCCACCAACAAGGCGAGGCCAAACCAACGTCCCAGAAAGAGAAAGTTCAAGGAAAATTCCTGCGGAAAAGAGCTTTGGGAAAGAAGGAACTTGGAAAGGAATCTTTTTTTGAAAAAGGTCATACTACTTCTGTTGATACATCATCAAAGGCGCAGCCGTTCTATTTCAGCTACGCAGAAGTAGGAGTCATCAGCCTTGACAGAAGGCGGTTTGTAAACAGGTGGTACCCCATCACCTTTTAAAAACGCAAATGTAAGCCGAAGAACCACATCGGGCAAGTGCTTCTTTTGGGCTCTTTACCCAACTATTCGTAGCGGAGCGATTCTATAGGATCCAGCTTGGAGGCTTTGTAAGCCGGGTAATACCCCGAGATGAGCCCTACGGTAATACAGATACCCATGCCCACAATCATCCACAGCCAAGGCACAAAGAATTCGCCTTTGCCAATGAGCATGGCAATGCCGTTGCCCATTAAAATACCCAGTAGAATTCCTACTATTCCCCCCAGTACGCAGATGACAATGGCCTCAATCAGGAATTGCAGCCGTATTTGCTTGATAGTGGCTCCCAGGGCTTTTCTAATGCCAATTTCGCGGGTACGCTCGGTCACGCTCACCATCATAATATTCATTAAACCAATGGAAGCACCCAGCAACGTAATAAAGCCCACCAGAAAACCACCCGATTTTAGATAACCGGTAATGTTGTTCAGTTCTTGCTCCACAGAGTCACTACGGGTAATTTCAAAGGAATCTTCCTGGCCTAGCCGGTCCTGCCGCACCTTGCGCATAATGCCCGTGGCTTCTTCCATGGCAAAGGCCAGACTGGAACCATTTAAAATAGCTGATTTTATCTCGAACGTCAAAGGACTAGGCGTAGGAATTTGGGTAGCCGCTTCCAGCGGAATGATAATGCGGCGGTTACTACCGCCCCCGCCTAAACCGCCGCCTTCGTTTTTGATTTTGCCAATCACCTTGAACCGACGGCCCATCATAATAATGCTTTTGCCTTCGGGGCTCTGCTTAGGGAACAGTTTATTGGCTACTTCTTCGCCAATGATGGCTACCGGGGCACCGGTTTCAATCTCGGTGTTGGAGAAAGGACGCCCCAGTTCCAGGTCATAGTTTTCGTTTACCAGATAGTTTTCATCGCCGCCAATTACGCTCATGTTAGGGTTGGTTTTGATGCTTCCGGCCTTGACAGACACATTGCCACTTACCCAGGCAGACAAACTCACCCGTGCTTTATCGGCCATTAGTTCTTTGTACTGCCTCGCCTGGAATTCCGTAATGTTAGGATAAACCTTGTTCTGCCGCCCGCCCCGCTGTCCGCCGCCATCCCATTTCTTTTCAATGTCGAAGGAATTGGCCCCTAACGTGGAAAATGTGCTGGAAACGGAATACTTGATGCCCTCAATTGCCGTTAGAATACCAACTAAAGACATAATCCCGATGGAGATGATAAGGGCCGTGAGCACCGTGCGGAGCATATTGCCTTTGATAGAGCGGAAACCTTCTTTGGTGTTTTCTAAAAGATTCATGTTTTTGGGGCGCCAGTACCGGAACAACCTATTGGTCGCACATGTGTTCGCTTTCTTACTGCTATAAAAGTAAAGGTTTTCCTGTTTATTGCCCGTTTTTCTTAAATTCGTTCCAAACCGATTACAGATGAGGATTTTACCCCGAATTTTATTTTTTCTGCTGCTCTTGCAGCTGGTAAGTCATGCCAGTTGGGCGTCTTACCTACTCCTGCCCATGGACGAGACGCAGAAGAACCATCTAAAAGCCTATGGGCTAGCCTATTGGGCGCTGCAACGGCAAGTAGAGGTAGAATGGCTCCTGAATTACAAGGGAGGCGCTTTTGCCCTGAAACAGCAAAATGAGATCGAAAACGAACTGGTGGTGCGTGGCATCAGCTACCAGACCATTTCAGACGCGCAATACAGCCAGGTTTTGACCCAGATTGCAGCCCCCGAGTCTAACATGGACGTGATGAAGCTGGAGAAAGCCCCCAAAATTGCCGTGTACTCACCCAAGTCCAAACAGCCTTGGGATGACGCCGTGACACTGGTGCTTACCTACGCCGAGATTCCCTATGATATCATCTATGACCCCGAGATCTTAGAAGACAAATTACCTAAGTACGATTGGCTGCACCTGCACCATGAGGACTTTACCGGACAGCACGGAAAATTCTACACCGCCTTCCGGAACGCGCCCTGGTACATTGAGCAGAAACGTGAGGCCGAAGCAACCGCCAAACGGTTCGGGTTCAGCAAAGTGCCGCAGTTGAAAAGCGCCGTGGCTCAACGCATCAGAGACTTCTGCGCGGGTGGCGGCTTTATGTTCGCCATGTGCTCTGCCACCGACACCTATGATATTGCGCTAGCCGCCGTAGGTCTGGACATCACGGAATCCATGTTTGACGGCGACCCCTCCGACCCTCAAGCGCAGCAGAAACTGAACTTCAACAACACCTTTGCCTTCAAGGATTTCACCCTCATCAGAGACCCCTACCACCCTGAGTTCTCCAACATTGACAACTCGCAACTGGAGCGAGGCCTGCGCGAAAACAACGACTTCTTCCAGTTGTTCACCTACTCGGCGAAGTGGGACCCCATTCCTACCATGCTTACCCAAAACCACGTCAAAACCATCAAAGGCTTCATGGGCCTGACTACCGGTTTCAAGAAGCGCCTGATTAAATCTGAAGTAGTGATCATGGGCGAAAACAAGGCCATTGACGAAGCCCGCTACATTCATGGCACCTTCGGGAAAGGCACCTGGACCTTCTACGGCGGCCATGACCCCGAGGACTACCAGCACTTCGTGGAAGAGGAACCCACCGATTTATCGTTGTACCCCAACTCCCCTGGTTACCGCCTGATTTTGAACAATATTCTCTTCCCTGCCGCCAAAAAGAAAAAGCAGAAGACTTGATAATGTAGCATCGTTACACCGTAACGACGTGACTCTCTGAAATAATGCCGTTTCACACCTTACACCAGAACATCCTTACCAAGAAGAGATTTTGAGGAGGGGATTTTAGGGAGAGAGTGGCGTTCTTGCTGCGCAGCACCACGTCGTTACAGTGTAACGACGCTACAATTTATAGCCCGTTTTACTTAAAACAGCCTCCAAATTTCCCCATCAGAATCAATGAATGCGGTCTGGGCGATGTTCCAGATTGGCGATGATGTTGGCTTCAATCTCCAGTAGTTCTTGCAGGCGGGCATCTACTACTTCTTTAGGCATATATTCTTTCGCCAGTTTTACAAAACTCACGTAATGGCCTGCCTCTGACACCATCAACTCATAGTAGAACTTCTGTAAGTCTTCATCTTGCAGGTTCTTCCAGAGCAGTTTGAAGCGTTCGCAGGAACGCGCCTCGATAAGCGCGTTTACCAGCAAATGATCCATGAGTTGGCGTTCACGCTTATCTCCTTTCCTGATGTGTTTGCTCAGTTGCACCACGTATTCATCGGGCCGGTTGCGCCCTAATTCATAGCCACGCTTTTTCAGTTCTTCCAGCACCCGTTCAAAGTGGCTCCACTCCTCGGCCACCAACGCCGTCATTTCCTCTACCAGCTTGGTTTTATCGGGGTACTTCACAATCAGGGAAATGCCGGAAGTGGCCGCTTTCTGCTCACAGTAGGCATGGTCCACCAGTATGTCCTCAATGTTCATCTCCGCGATGTTCACCCACCGGGGATCAGTAGGAAGCTGTAGTTTTAAGATCGATTTCGCCACTTTTTTAATTTGAAGATATGGAAATTAGAAGATGTGGAGATTGGTTGATGTAGAGATATGAAAGTTTGAAGACTTACTTTCCATGGCGCAGAAGTTACTTTCGTGACTTGCTTTAGCGGTTTTCCCTAAGACACGGAAGTATCTTCCGCGCCATAGCATAGAAAGGAGATTGGAAGATGAAAGTTTCTACATCTGCAAACCTTCACATCTACACATTTTCAAATCTTCTAATCTAAAAACCTAATCATAGAAATTCCACTGCAGACCGAAGATGAAGCTGAAGGGATTGGCCAGGTAGTATGGGGTGGTAAAGTACCCGGGTTCCCAGGCTTTAGTCACGGTGTTCAGGTTACTCAGTTTCAGGAAAATGTTGATGGTTTTTATATCGGTGTTCAGGAATAGGTCCAGCGTGGGGTAGCGGTTCACCAGGAAACGATTCTGCAAATGAAACTGCTGTGTTACAGGCATGTAGCCATCAGCGTAATACGAAGAATGCCAGTTCATCTCTAGACCCGTCTGCACATTTATGGCTCCTTTAAAGAGCGGTCCTTGTACATACGCTTTGGAATTGACGTACCATTCGGGCATTCTGATGATATCTTCCCCTGTTACTTTGTTGTAGTACACGGTGTTGTCAAAGACAAAAGACTTCACACTGAGCTTGTACCGCACACTGGCTTGCACCAGATTGGTATTTCCTGACTCCTGCGCCGGAGAAGCCCACAAAGCTCTCCCGGTTTCGGTAGAATCACGGTAGTACACGTAGTTCTTGAGGTTGGTGAACTGAAGCTGGGCATTGAGGTAATGGTTCTTGTAACCAGCTTCCAAGGAGGCCGCCGTCTGGTTGGCCTGGGTGTTCTCAAAATCATTGAACCATTGGTAGTGGTTACTGATGAACACCCGCTGCAACAAGGTAGGGGAATAAGAGGTACGGGTCTGTCTCAGGGTCAGGTACTTGTAACGGGCCTGGGCATTAATCCGGTAATCGCCCCCACCAATCTGGAACTCGGCGTCTGTGGTGACGTAGATGTCATTCTTTAACCGGAACTGCGCCTCACCACCAATAAAATTATCGGCGATGGTTCTTTTTTCCCGGTCAACCTTGTACACCAAGGTATCTTCCTCGCCTGCTCTTTCCAGTACATCTACGCCTTCAGCGGTGACCTCATAAGAGCCATCGCGGCGTTTGGCATAGGCCCGGTATACAAATAACCGGCCGCTGCCCATGACCCCAAACGTATTTTCTACCTGCTTAAAGTACGAATCATCATAGGTGCGGGCCGAGTCTAATAGTACCGCAGGATAAAACTTGACAACCCGGGTTCTTCTGTTTCCTTCGGTCCCATACTGCAAGGTTTTATCTGAATAGGAATTGGTCTGCGAATTCACATCAAGGGTATGGTACAACTGCAGCCCGGGGCCCAACAGCTTGTACCATTGCGTGGCGTGTAAATTGCTGCGGTTCTCCTCACTGGAAGCCTCGGCTAACCAAACCGGTTCTTCTTTGTAGTCAAAAAGATCTTCTCTGGTATCACCACTCTCGGGCCTTATCCCCCCCATTTCTATCTGGTCATGGCTCGTTTGGCTGAAATTGGCCATTAAGCGGTAGCGGTCGTTTTTGCTGTAATAATGGGTAAAGGCCTGTAAACCATAATGGCTGATGAAGGCGTCTCTACCGGGTCCGGGACTACCGAATTGCCGCTCCGCTCCCAGCCGCTCATACCCAATGCCTACGTTCCAGTTAGGAGAAATATTACGCGTATGCTTCGCCCTGAAGAGCTGCTCGCCCAAACTTCCCTGCATGTAGTTTAGGAACGTGAACGGCGATTTGGTGTCATAATACGCAATGGTGGCCGGGTTCACGGCATAGGGATCAAAAGCATTTCGGCCCAGCCGATTACCTAAGGTAGTAGGCATTCGCCAGAAAAGCGGCTGCGAGGCGGTGCCCACATTACCCAGGTTCTGCTGCAGGGTAGTGTCATAGTACCAATGCCGGAACTGATGCACGTTGGTCAACGAGGTATCTATGCGCGCCGGCGTGAGGTTCCCTTTGAAGATATCTGCCTCATAGAGCACCAACGTAGTGGCAGAGCCGTAAATGGCTTTGGTAGAGTCATTCAGGATTTGCGCAGAAGCCTGCTGGGAGCAGAGACCCAGTCCAACCACAAAAGCCGCAGCTAAAAATTTCTTATAAGTCACGTTCAAAATTAAGCATTAAAATCTGAACCCGCCTGTGTTACCCATTCTCTGATGGTGTCATCAAAAGAAGGTATCTGAGGGGCGAAGGCATTGGTAATGGGTAGATAGAAAACCGGCAGATTTCGCCAAAGAGCTGCAAGCGCTGGTTCCTGCCATTTCACGGCATCTTTCTGCGTCATGAGCATACTTACCTGCGGATCTTGCAAGGTGTTATAAAAAGAAATAACCTCCTCTACCCGCTCAGGGGTCACCGCCGCATGGTCTAGCCACTCAAAATGACGCACCAGTTCCGCTCCCGTTTGCTGCAGGTGCCGTACCAACGGTTGCGCATTCGCAATACCCGTTACCAAAATCAACCTTTTTCCTAACGTTTTTCCTTGCCCAACCGGTACAGCCGCACCATAGACTATTTGCGAGAAGAAAACCGGCGTGGCGGGGCGCGTGTAGGGCAGAATTTGCTGCCGGATGGCCCCTTGTTGCTCAGGCGTCACTTGCTCAGGACATTTGGTAATGACAACAGCATCTGCTCTTTCGGCTCCGGTTCTGGGTTCCCGCAAACGGCCCGCAGGCAGCAGGTGATCTTGCGTGAACAGGTGGTTATAGTCGGTGAGCAAAAGGTAACGGGAAGCTTTGACTGCCCTGTGCTGGAAGGCATCATCCAGCAAAATCACCTCCAGTTCTGGAAACTGCTTTAGAAGTTGCTGTATGCCCAGCGCCCGCTTCTCACAAACCGCCACTTTCACCTGGGGCAGGCTTTGGGTGTATTGAAATGGTTCATCGCCCAGCGTAGCTGCCGTGGCTTGAGCATTTGCCAAAACAAAGCCTTTGGTGGCCCGTTTATAGCCGCGGCTCAGAATAGCAATCTTTTTGGGATGCAAGAGCCTGGCAATGTATTCTACCTGCGGCGTTTTGCCGGTCCCTCCTACGCTCAGGTTGCCCACGCAAATGACAGGAATAGGTGCTTGGTAGACATCAAAGACCTCCTTCTCGTATAACACATTGCGCGTCCTGACAATGCCTTCGTACAGCAGGGCGAACGGGTACAACGGATAACGAAGGACAGACGGCATAGCGGACATGGGCTGCAAAAGTAAGCGAAATTTAGCTTTCTTTGACCAAAACAGCTTTAAACCTATAGCATGACCAAGATAAAGGAAGTAGTACAGGTATTGGAACGCTACGCCCCTCCCGCCTATCAGGAATCGTATGACAATGCCTTGCTCCAAATAGGTGACCCAGACGCAACCGTAACGGGTGTATTGGTCACCTTAGATTGTACCCTTGAAGTAATAGAAGAAGCGGTGGAACGGGGCTGTAACCTCATTGTGGCCCACCACCCGGTCATCTTCAAACCCCTGAAAAGCCTGACCGGAAAAACGCCCGTTGAACGCATTTTACTTAAAGCCCTGCAACACCAGGTCGCTATCTTCGCCTGCCACACCAATTTGGACCACGTGCATAACGGTGTTAACGCGAAGCTCTGCGAGAAAATGGGCATTATGAATCCCAAAGTCCTTTCGCCTAAAACCCAGCTTCTAACCAAACTGGAGACCTATGTGCCTCTAGAGGACACCGAGAAAGTCTTAGCTGCCCTCCATAAAGCCGGGGCCGGACAGATTGGCGAGTACTCTGACTGTAGTTTCCGGGTAACCGGTACCGGCCGGTTTACGCCTTCGGCCCAGGCCAACCCCCACATCGGCGAAGCTGGCCACACTGAGGAGACCATCGAGAACAAAATAGAAGTAATTTTCCCTACTTTCAAGCAGCACCAGATCATGCAGGCTTTGTTTGAAGCGCACCCGTACGAGGAAGTGGCACATTATATAGTAGCGCTGCAGAACGAGAACCAGGAAGTAGGCGCGGGTATGGTAGGCGAACTGGAAGAAGCCCTTTCTCCAGAGGCCTTTGTGCAGCACGTAAAGGAGAAATTACAAATCAGCACCTTCCGGCACACCGCCTGGCCGCAGAAGCCCATCAAAAGAATTGCGGTGTGCGGCGGGGCTGGAAGTTTTCTCATCAGGCAGGCCAAAGCGGCGGGCGCCGATGTTTTCCTAACTGCCGATCTGAAGTACCATGAGTTCTTTGAAGCCAATGCGCACATGGCCCTGGTAGATGTAGGTCATTATGAAAGCGAAGTTTTCACCAAGGAGCTTTTTTATGATATACTTACAAAATCTTTTTCTAATTTTGCGGTTGATTTGTCCCGTACCCACACAAATCCCGTTAGATACAGCTAAAAATACATGGAAAGTACCGTAGCAAGCAAGTTAGATGCACTTCTAAGACTTCAGAGCTTAGATTCTCAATTGGACAAAATTCTACAAATTAGAGGCGATCTTCCGGAAGAGGTTCGTGACCTGGAAGATGAGATTGCCGGCTACCAAGTACGCGTGAGCAAATTTGATGATGAGATCGCTGAGTTGCAGCAGTCTATTGCCAGCCGCAAACAAGGCATCAAAGACGCTGAAAAACTGATCAAGAAATACGAAGAGCAACAGGAGAATGTGCGTAATAACCGCGAGTTTGACGCCATCACCAAAGAAATTGAGCTTCAGAAACTGGAAATCCAGATCAACGAGAAAAAAATCCGCGAGGCAAATTTCCAGATAGAGCAGAAAAACCAGGAAATTCAGGAGACCAAAAACCGCCTGGAAGAGCGCCAGAAAGACCTGAACACCAAGAACGGCGAACTTCAGGTAATGGTGAACGAAAGTGAGGAAGAAGAGCGCCGCCTGAATCAGGAAAAAGAAGAAGCGAAAACCCACATTGAAGAGCGTCTCCTTTTCGCCTATAACCGAATTCGCAAAAACGTACGTAACGGCCTAGCCGTGGTAACGGTGAAGCGTGACGCCTGCGGCGGATGTTTCAACACCGTTCCCCCACAACGTCAGTCTGACATTGCCGCCCACAAGAAAATAACTGTTTGCGAGCACTGTGGCCGTATTCTAGCCGATGTGGAGCAAAAAGCAATCGCTTAATCAACATCAGGTAACCCTATAGAGAAAAGGATGGCTTAAAGTCATCCTTTTTTTATGCGCAGCCATTTTTCACCCAGACGCGTTTAGAAGCTGTTTTCAGTAAAACAGCTTCTAAACGCGGAACGTGTGAGGTTCCCAAGACCTCACACGTTTAGAAAGTACAGGAAAAATATTGGAAAAGAACTGGCGCGAGACTCCAGTCTCGTGACACGGGATGATGCGAGTCTCCAGACTCGCCGGGAACCACCAACAATCAACTTTAACCTTCATTTCAAGGCCATTTCTCCAAAAACACCTTCAAAGCAGACGTGTAGTTTCCGCGCTGAGCCAAGCCCCGGATATACTCCTTATCTTTGCCCCGTCCCTATCAGTTCTTCCATGCAGCAACTCACCTTGCCCTTTACTGATTTACCAGATTCCGTTTCTGACTGGAAAAAGAAAGCCATGGCCTGGGCAACCCAGCAGCATGAGGTAGTGGCTTATTATGAGCCTAATGGTATCAGTTACCGGCACGGCACGTTTGAGAACCTGTTGGGCATGCGCAGGCACAGAAGCGAAGCAGACGTTTCTTCCTGGGAGAGGCTACAGAATGCGTTAAATCAGAACAGGAACGTTCCCTTGCTGGGGTATCTTACCTATGATCTCAAAAACGGACTGGAACCATTGCAGAGCCAGCATCCAGATTACATGGGTTTCCCTGAACTCTATTTTTTCCAACCGGAAACTTGGCTTCAATGGGCAGAGACTTCCGTGACTATTTTTTCCTGTGTAGAAGACCCACAAACTATTGCCCAAGCCATTCAGGATAATTCGTTTTCGGACTCATCTTCCCAAAACAAGGTCCAAATACAGCCCCGCGTAGCCAAAGAGGAATACCTGCTGGCAGTAGAGCAACTACGGCAGCATATTCTGGACGGCGATGTGTACGAAGTGAATTATTGCCAGGAATTCTATGCTGAAGAAGTAGCCCTCAACCCTGTTCCGCTTTTCTGGAAACTGAATACCGCCTCCCCTACGCCGTTTGCAGGCTTTCTTAAACTGGAAGACCGTTACTTGCTTTGTGCCAGTCCAGAAAGATTCTTGAAAAAGCAGAAGAACGTCCTCATCAGCCAGCCCATCAAAGGCACCATCCGGCGCGGAACCACTCCCGAGGAAGACCAACGGCAGAAAACGCTTTTAGCCTCCAGCGAGAAAGAACAGGCCGAAAACATGATGATTGTGGATCTGGTCCGCAATGACTTAAACCGGATAGCCGTAACCGGTTCGGTGCAGGTAGATGAACTGTTTGGCTTATATCGTTTTCAATATGTCTGGCAGATGATTTCCACCGTTACCGGCCAGGTACCGGACAATGTAAGTTCCGTAGAGATGCTCAAAGCCACTTTCCCCATGGGCAGTATGACGGGTGCGCCCAAGATCAGGGCCTTGGAACTGATTGAGCAGTATGAGAAAACCAGGCGAGGCCTTTATTCGGGCTCCTTCGGGTATTTTCTGCCTAATGGTGATTTTGACTTTAATGTGGTCATCCGCAGTTTACAATACAATGCCCAGACAGGTTATCTATCCTTTGAAGTAGGCAGCGCCATTACCTATGACTCTGATCCAGAGCAGGAATACCAGGAATGCCTCTTGAAAGCGGCCGCCATAAAGAACGTACTGGAGAATCTTTAAACGATATCATCAAAAATATCGTCTGCCATTCTGTCACAAGCACGTGAATATGCTTATCTTTGTCTTTTTACTTGCAAGCTATGCACGCACCCATTCTGGACTTAGACTTTATTGATAACCGCACGCCGGAACAAGCAGCCGCGTGCGACACCAAAGTAACCACAGATTCCGATACCGGCCGCCAGCGGAAACTTTACATAGAGAGCTACGGCTGTCAGATGAATTTCTCTGACAGTGAGATCGTTTCGTCCATCATGTTTGAGGCTGGTTTTGATACTACCTCAGAAGTGACCAATGCTGACCTGGTTTTGCTGAACACCTGTTCCATCAGAGAAAAGGCCGAGCAGACTGTACGTCACCGCTTAACCCAATTGCAGCACCTGAAAAAGAAAAAGCCCGGCTTGGTAGTGGGCGTGTTAGGTTGTATGGCCGAGCGTCTGAAGAAAAACCTGCTGGAAGAAGAGAAAATGGTGGACCTGGTGGTAGGCCCAGACGCGTACCGCGATTTGCCTTCGCTCATTAATGAGGTAGACGGCGGCCAGAAAGCCGTAAACGTGCTGCTCTCTCGCGAAGAAACCTACGCCGACATCAACCCGATTCGTCTGAACAGCAACGGTGTGAGTGCTTTCGTATCCATCATGCGGGGCTGCGATAACATGTGCTCTTTCTGCGTGGTGCCGTTCACCCGGGGCCGCGAGCGCTCCCGCGATGCTCATTCCATTGTGCGGGAAGCGCAGGAACTGGTAAACCAGGGCTACAAAGAAGTGACCTTGCTGGGCCAGAACGTAGACTCCTACAAATGGCAATCAGAAGACGGTACGGAGCGCGTCAACTTTGCGCAACTGCTGGAAAGCGTGGCCTTGATCAGCCCAGACCTGCGGGTACGTTTCTCCACCTCGCATCCCAAAGACATCACAGATGATGTGTTGTACACCATGAAAAAGTACGACAACATTTGCAAATACATCCACTTACCGGCCCAAAGCGGAAACTCCCGCGTGCTGGAACTCATGAACCGCACCTATGACCGCACCTGGTACATGGAGCGCGTAGACGCCATCCGCCGGATTTTGGGCGTGGAATGCGGCATCTCTACGGATATGATCGCCGGCTTCTGCTCAGAAACCGAGGAAGAGCACCAGGACACCTTGTCGCTCATTGACTACGTGCAGTATGACTACGCCTATATGTTCTTCTACTCTGAGCGCCCTGGCACCTTGGCCGCCCGCAAACTGGAAGACAATGTTCCTTTGGAAACGAAGAAGCGCCGTTTGCAGGAGATCATTGACAAGCAACGCCACTACTCCCTGGAACGGAATAAACTGGATGTAGGCAAAGTGTCCCGGGTATTGGTAGAAAACTTCTCCAAGCGCTCAGACGACATGCTCAGCGGCCGTAATGACCAGAACAAAGTAGTGATCTTCCCCAAGATGCACTTCAAAAAAGGCGACTACGTAGACGTGCTCATCACCCACTGCTCCGTAGGCACCTTGTTCGGGGAACCCGTTTTATAATGAGGAGATTTGGAGATGTGAAGATTTGGAAATTCAGGTTTTCATTCTTCCATTTTCAAATCTTCACATTTTCACATCTTCACATCTTCACATCTAACACATGCGTGATATTGAAATCCAGTCGGTGAAGCAGCGGTTTGGCATCATCGGGAACTCGCCTTTGCTGAACTACGCCATTCAGGTGGCCGTGCAGGTGGCGCCTACTGACATGACCGTCCTTATCTCCGGTGAAAGCGGAAGCGGGAAAGAATCTTTCTCCAAGATCATTCATCACTTGAGTCCCCGCAAGCACGGGCAGTTCATTGCCATTAACTGCGGCGCCATCCCGGAGGGCACCATTGATTCTGAATTGTTCGGGCACGAGAAAGGCTCTTTCACCGGCGCCGCCGAAGCTCGCAAAGGCTATTTTGAGGTGACCAACGGCGGTACCATCTTTCTGGATGAGATTGGCGAAATGCCCCTGGGAACCCAAGCCCGTTTGCTGCGCGTGCTGGAAAACGGCGAATTCATCAAAGTGGGCTCGTCTAAAGTGCAGAAAACCGATGTGCGTGTGGTGGCCGCTACCAACGTAAATCTGATGCAGGCCGTGGAGCGCGGACAGTTCCGGGAAGACTTGTATTACCGCCTCAATACCGTGCCCATCAGCGTGCCGCCGCTGCGCGAACGCGGCGAAGACACGCACTTGTTGTTCCGTAAATTCGCCAGTGACTTTGCCGAGCGTTACCACGTAAAGCCCATCACCCTGAACCAGGAAGCCGTGCAGGAACTGCTTCGGTACCGTTTTCCGGGCAATATTCGGCAACTGAAGAACATTGTGGAGCAGATATCGGTGCTGGAGTACGAGCGCGAAATCAACGGGGCCACTTTACGCAAGTACCTTCCGCAAGAACAACAAAACCAACTGCCTGCTCTCTTCCACCCCAATGCGCAGGCAGATGGAAACAGCGGAATTTCAGAGCGTGACTTACTTTATAAGGTTTTGTTTGACATGCGCAAAGACATGAACGACCTGAAACAGGTGGTTTTTGACTTGCTCTCTCATCAACAGGAAGACGCGGAACTTCTGAAGAACAATCGGCATTTATTTGAAGAGGTGCGTCCCTTTGAACAGCAGCCGGTGTACCGCGCTCCCGAACGCCGTGACGGGTACATGCTTTCCGTGGACGAGCCAGACGAGGAATACGAGGACAAAGTGGAAGACATTTCCCATGAAACCGAAGAAGAAAGTCTTTCTTTGGAGCACAAAGAAAAGGAAATGATCTTAAAAGCGTTAAAGAAACACGGCAACAAACGCAAATACGCCGCCAAAGACCTGGGCATCTCAGAACGCACCCTTTACCGCAAATTAAAACAATACGACCTTGAAGACCTTTAAACCCTTTACGTACCTGCTCCTGCTCTGCCTTCCGCTTCTGCTAGGCGGCTGCTACTCCTTTACGGGAACCAATATATCGCCGGAGGTGAAGTCTATTTCCATCACCAACTTCAACAACGCTGCCGGACAGGGACCTTCTAACTTACAGCAGTTTGTGACTGAAGACTTCAAGGATTACTTTCAACGAAATACCAATTTACGCATTCTGCCCCAAGCGGGTGATTTACAGATTGAAGGTCAGATCCTGAGTTACACCTTCAGTCCAGCCGCAATCCAGCGTACCGATGCCCCTGCCGGTGGGAATATTGGATTGGACCAAGCCGGTGCAAACCGTCTCACCATTGTTGTCCAGATCAACTACACAGACACAAAGAACCCCACCAACAACTTTGACCAAAGTTTTTCCGGCTTCGCCGATTTTCCTCCCACCCTGGATATCAACCAGATAAGCCAGGCGCAGATCAGGCAAATCACAGAACGCATTATTTACAGCGTTTTTACCAAAACGGTAGCAAATTGGTAAGTATCTTTGCAACCCCAGAAAGGCACTGAAATCATAAATTTCAGTGCCTTTCTCCTCTAATTCCCTTTTAACTAGTAATTTGTATTTGCCAACAGCGCAAAGCAAACCAAAGCTTCATGAACAAAGCGGCATTTTTAAACATTGTACGGCAAGTGGCCCCCATCCAAGACCAGGAAGTTGACGACCTGGAACGGCTGGTAGTGTCTTTTCCGTACTGCCAGACCGCCCATGTTTTACTCGCCAAGGCGGCCTATGACCGGGGCAGCATGCTTTCCAACCAAAAACTGAGAAGAGCTGCCGCCCACGTTTCTAACCGTCAATTATTAAAGCAACTTGTCTACGCAACTCCCGCGCTGGAAGAAGCAACGGCCACGGTTGTAGAAGAGGAAATTGAAGCAGCCGGCGTTATCTCACCCGTTTTAGCGCCTGATTTTTCAAACCAGCACCAAAACGAGGTTTTAGAAGCTGAACCAGAACTTGAAGTCACAGAACCAGTTCAAGCCGATTCTTCTTTAAATGACTCTGAAACTCCTGAAACGCAGGAGCCTTTGGCTGAAACTATTACAGTAGTTGACGAGCTGGAACCGAACGCTTCTTCTTTACCTGACCAACAGGAATTAGCTGCTTACATAGTTGAAGCTGAAACTCCTGCCCTTGCACTGGAAACACTAGAAGCGGATTTCCCCGAGGCTCTTCCTATTATAGAGGATGAAGCATTGGTACGTGACGCAGCTCCAATGCCTGACACTTCTTCAATTGAGATTGCGGTTGAAGTTGAGACTGCGGATAAAGCAGTAGACGCGCCTTCGCTGGAAGAAGATTCGGTAGAGCCGGATGAGATAGCAGCAGCAGATGGTCCCATCTTGTCAGAGGAGGACGACAGTCTGGATGAATTGTTGGAACTGATCCAAATCAGCAGCCTTTCTTCCTTTGCAGTTCCTGGTCCCAGCGTTACCCTGCCGCCTGCTGAAATTACCCCGGAACTTACCTCTACCGAGGAGACGGACGACACAGCAGAACCTGCCATTGCCTTTGAGAAAGTAGCCGAGCGGTTATCTTCCCCAGAGAACACCAGCAATTCCGTTCCGGAAACCGAGGAGGTAGAGGTAAGCGCCTACTTAGAGATTGCGAAACTAGACACCTTATATGATACCTCGGGGTATGAGTTTCCTACGTTAAAACTCCCCGAAGCTGCCTCAATCGCAGAGACAGACGAAAGCCAAGACCCCTACCTTTCCATTTTCACCCAGAACAACCTGGCTTATTGGATGGGCTCCAGCCGCTTGGGCGAAAGCATTCAGCTGAAAGACGATCTGACCTCGGCCACGCCTTTCTACTTCCAGCCAGAGCTTATTCTGGAGCACGTGAAAGGCAAGAATGCCCCAGCCCCTGCCCCGGAAATGACTCCCGCGGCCAAGCTGGACAAGCAACTGGATATCATCAACCAGTTCCTGAAGACCACGCCCAAACGCAAGACCTTGGCCAGCGCGCAACTCAACAATGAACCCATTGAGGATTTATCTGCCAAGAGCACCAAGATCAAGAAAACCCTTGTGTCTGAAAACCTTGCCCTCATTCTGGTGAAGCAAGGGAAGGGCAAAAAGGCCATCAAAATTTATGAACAACTAATAGTGAAGTTTCCCGAAAAAAAGAGTTACTTTGCGCAACAAATTGAAAATTTAAGAAACGAATAGTCCAATTATGTACATTGCTCTGATCAGCGTTATTATTTTCCTGTGCGTACTGCTTGTATTAGTGGTATTATCCCAGAACTCTAAAGGTGGTGGTTTATCCAGCCAGTTTGGCGGCGGTGGCACCAGCCAGTTAATGGGTGTGAAACGCACCGGCGACCTTCTTGAGAAGTTAACCTGGGGGTTCGCGATCGGAATCATTGTATTGTCCTTGGCTTCTCATACCATTGTGAACGATGGCGCTGGCGCAGATAACCGCACCATCAACGAGCAACGTGCCGGTCAGGTGGCTCCGGCCCCTGCTCCTGCCGCACCAACTCTACCTCAGCAAAACGCTGCCCCTGGCGCTGCCACTCCGGCACCAACCAACGCCCCAGCCCCAGCAGTTGATAAAGCACAATAACAAAAGCCGATACCGATGACCCTTTATTGGAGTCCGTGCCTTCTGGTACGGACTCTTTTTTTGCACAGTTTTGAGGTACTTTTCCTGAAAGCAGGCGCAAAACAACTTCTCAGACTTGACATAACAATATCAAATAACGGGTACGCTTTAGCTATATCCGAGGGAAAGTAAAAACCCACCCATACCCCTCCAAGGAGGGAAATAAAAGCGCTCATTAAGAGGAGGATAATACCTAAAACTACTTATATAAACCCCTATGGCCTCTATGGCGCTGAAGTTACTTCCGTGACTTACATGTCCGAGAGTCACGGAAGTAACTTCCGCGCCATAGTAAATGAGAGTTCTCCCTCAAACTTCTGCTACTTTCCCCAGTTCCAGTCTTTCCTGAGCGCGCCTCGCTTTTGGCCCTAGACAAACACCAGCTAAGAGAGACGAACTTCTCAGGCCGAAAGGGCAGTGCGAGAGGGGAAGACGGGGCCTCGCGGCCGTGAGCGCATACCGGCAACTATGCAAAGAGCCGCACTTGCAACCACGCAAAAAGCAGAAAAGCATAGGGAACAGCAAACTGCATGCACCTACCAATCTTCCTTACAAAGCCGGCTCTAAGCAAAAGCCATTACGCAAAACGGGGTCACACGTGTGTCAAATCTGACAAAATTTAAGTTCTCCCCTCCCTCCGTGTCAGTCCTACAGAAAGTCTGACAGCCGCAAAACTGCCATAAAACGGCAAGTTTGGCAGAATTTCGGCTTTGGCATAACAATCGCTAATAGGCTAACCGTCACAGGCGGCTCCGCTGCCGGACATCATCGTTAACTAAATCTAATCTTATAAAAAACCTATGGCCTTAAACATCAAACCAATTGCTGGAACTGCGAACAGAGTAATTGTAGAGCCAGCTCCTGCGGTAGAAAAAACTGCTTCTGGATTGTACATCCCAGACACTGCCAAAGAGAAACCACAGAAAGGTACTATAGTAGCAGTATCAGAAGAAGACGGTGAAGGCAAAAAACCAACTGTGAAAACGGGTGATGAGGTTTTATATGGTAAATACGCTGGTACGGAGATCTCTTTAGACGGGTCAGATTACCTGATCATGAAAGAGTCTGACATCCTGGCTGTTCTTTAATCTTACATTTACATTCATCAACCATAATCTATTTTAAGAAACTATGGCATCTAAAAACATCACTTTCGACGTTGACGCCCGCAATAAGATCAAAAAAGGCGTGGACACCCTGGCAAATGCCGTGAAAGTAACCTTAGGCCCTAAAGGCCGCAACGTCATCATCGATAAGAAATTCGGTGCTCCTTCCATCACCAAAGATGGTGTAACTGTTGCGAAAGAAATTGAACTGAAAGACGCCGTGGAAAACATGGGCGCTCAGTTAGTGAAAGAAGTAGCTTCTAAAACCGCTGACATGGCAGGTGACGGTACTACCACTGCAACCGTATTGGCGCAGGCTATCTACACGGCCGGTTCTAAAAACGTAGCGGCAGGTGCTAACCCAATGGACTTGAAGCGTGGTATTGACAAAGCCGTTGCGAAAGTAGTGGCTAACCTGAAAGAGCAGTCTAAGAAGATCGAGAACTCTTCTGAAATTGCCCAGGTAGGTACTATCTCTGCCAACAACGACAGCGAAATCGGACAGATGATCGCTGATGCCATGGACAAAGTGGGTAAAGACGGTGTTATCACGGTAGAAGAAGCAAAAGGTACTGAAACTGAAGTGAAGACTGTAGAAGGTATGCAGTTTGACCGCGGTTACCTGTCTCCTTACTTCGTGACCAACCCAGAGAAAATGGAAGCTGAGTTTGAAAACGCTTACATTTTGATCTACGACAAGAAAGTTTCTACCATGAAAGAATTGCTTCCGGTATTGGAGCAAGTGGTACAAACTGGTAAAGCCTTGGTAATCATCTCTGAAGACGTAGACGGCGAAGCTCTTGCTACCTTGGTAGTAAACAAACTACGTGGATCATTGAAAATCGCTGCTGTAAAAGCGCCAGGTTTCGGTGACCGCAGAAAAGCTATGTTGGAAGACATCGCTATCTTGACTGGTGGTACTGTGATCTCTGAAGAGCGTGGTTACAAACTTGACAACGCTACCCTAGACTACCTAGGTCAGGCTGAGCGCATCATCATCGACAAAGACAATACTACAATTGTGAATGGTCGTGGTGAGAAAGATGCGATCACTGGTCGTGTAAACGAGATCAAGTCTCAGATTGAGAAAACTACCTCTGACTATGACAGAGAGAAGTTACAAGAGCGTCTGGCCAAATTATCTGGCGGTGTAGCTATCCTTTACATTGGTGCTTCAACTGAAGTAGAAATGAAAGAGAAGAAAGACCGTGTAGATGATGCCTTACACGCGACCAGAGCTGCCGTTGAAGAAGGTATTGTAGCCGGTGGTGGTGTTGCCTTGATCAGAGCGATTGATGCCCTGAACGATGTAGACACTCGTAACGAAGATGAGAAAACTGGTGTGCAGATCATCCGCACTGCCTTGGAGTCTCCGTTGAGAACCATTGTGGCTAACGCTGGTGGCGAAGGTTCAGTGATTGTAAACGAAGTACGTGCTGGTAAAGCTGACTACGGTTACAACGCCCGTGACGACAAGTTCGAGAACATGTTTGCGGCTGGTATCATTGACCCAACTAAAGTAACGCGTCTTGCTCTTGAGAACGCTGCTTCCGTAGCCGCCTTGTTGCTGACTACAGAGTGTGTGATTGCTGATGAGCCAGAAGAAGCTGGTGCTGCTGCCGGTGGCGGAATGCCAGGTGGCATGGGCGGCATGGGCGGAATGATGTAATCTCCTCCAGCATACGCTGATTATAAAAAAGCCCCGGTTCATGAACCGGGGCTTTTCTTTTTAAAGTCATTATTGTTTTGGTCTACATTCTGGAAAACAGGCTAAAAAGCTATTTCAGGACTTTGATGTTAATGTTGATTTCATGCGGAGCCGTTTCATCACCGCCAAAGTACGGATATAGTTGGTAGCCTATCCCCTCTCCGTCACACTTTCTGTCATGCTCAACCACCTTGTCTCCTACTTTATAGACATACTTGTTCCCTACTAAGGTTAGTTGGCAGGTATAAGTTTTGTTCAGGTCAATGGCTGTGATAAAGGAAGAAGTGTTCACACCATCTTTGTAGGAGTAAGCGTGTAGCTCTAGTCTGTTGTTATACCATCTCCACCCGAACCGGGCGCTGTTCTGATGATGAAAAGTACCACAATCTGACATGCCGTATAGTTTGTTGATGTCAGCCTGGTTGCTTGGGTCTTTGGTTTGGTAAATAGCCGAGGCGTCAAATCTTACTTCAAACCTGAGGCTGTTGGTTTGCAGTCCTTTCAGAGGATTGGTAGTTTCATGCACACCGCTTTTGATGATGTAAGTAGTACTTTCTTCAACTGAAGCTACCACGGGCGCAGTAGGTACTATTTCCTCTGCGGGTTCATTACAGGATAGAAATAAAAAAGGAAGAACTGCAAGTAAAGGTAATTTGCATACAAAGGGTTTCATGATTATCAATTGGTTTACACCAAAGGTATTCACATGAAAACTGCCTTCAAAAAGTTATATATTTAATTATATCATAATCAAAAAAGATTTATAATATAATTAAAACAATTTGCTATTCCTTTACGTCGCCAGGTTCATAGCACATATTATACAGATCTTCCATAGTACCATTAAAAACATTTAGGTCTAGGTTGCCTCTCACTCCTTTGAGTTTACCTTTCTCGGTGTGCTGCCAGAACTTCCAGTTTCTATCTGCTAACTGGTGGCTTTTATCTGGGTTATAATGTGCGATCCAAAGCGGATAATCATCAAAATACCCAGCCAGATGCTCTTCGTAAAAAGCATAATTGGTATAGATAATGGGCTTCAGATCATACTTCTCCTCCACCACATCCAGCCACAGTTGAACGCCTGCGCGTATCTCCTCGTCAGACTGATGATTGGTGACCTCCACGTCCAGCACGGGCGGCAGGTCTCCGGCTTCTAATTTCACTTTTTTAAGAAAACTCCGGGCCTGTTCCTCGGCATCTCTGGCGGGCAGAAAGAAATGGTACGCCCCTCTCAGGACATCGTGTTTTTTGGCTTGCCGCCAATGCCGGGCGAAATACCGATCCTGGTGCGTAATGCCCTCGGTGGCTTTAATAAAGGCAAATTTAATCTTCTGGGCTTTCACCGCTTTCCAATCTACCTGACGCTGGTGGTGCGAGATATCCAGGCCAATGACCTCATACCCGGCCGGATTGAAGGTTTTAAGAGTATTGGTCTGAGTTGCTTCTTCCACCTTATGGCGCAAAAAAGCTAACCTGCCTCCTTCTTTGAAATATTCTATCCCTAAGCACAGCACCAGAAAACCAGATACTCCCAACAAGAGCGGCTTCCACCAGGTACCTTGGTCTGCCACCGGTTTCTTGCGCGGAGCTGGTTTCTTGGGGCTTTTGCGTGGGGCCGCAGACTCTCTTTTCATATTCCAACTTTGGCAGCAGGTAACGCCGCCCTCTCTCCTTTGTACAAACTTACTATTAATTTTAGGAAGTTGCGGTTCAACAAAAAAGCCTCTGCCAAAAAATGACAGAGGCTTTCTTCAGCAAAAGACAGCGGTTATTGAATACCGTGCATTTTCTTTTTCAGGGTTCCGTTCAGGGCCAACATAATCAAGCCCGCTAGTACTGGCAAGGCGGTGAAAATGAGGAAGAAGGTAGAGATAGAATATGTCTCGGTGATTTTATCAATGTAAGAACCGGTCCAGCCGGCCAACGTATTGGCTACGAAGTTGGCCACAAACCAAATCCCAAACATCAGACCTACTAACCTCTGCGGAGATAACTTACTTACGTAAGACAGCCCTACGGGCGAAATACAAAGCTCTCCCAGGGTGTGGAACAGATATGCCAAAATAAGCCAAACCATACTTACAGAAGCAGTCTTGGCGCCTTGCGGAATAGATAATCCGCCGTAAGCTAAAATGCCGAAGCCAATTCCCAACAAAAACAAACCTAAGGCAAACTTCACCGGGGCAGATGGGTTGTACTTACTCTCCCAAATTTTAGAGAAGATTGGTGCGCAGGAGATAATAAAGAATGAATTCAGAATCTGGAACCAGGAAGCAGGTACCTCCGTGGCATCAGAGATAAACTCTCTTCTCAGCATCCAGATGATAATTCCCCAAATAATCAGGAAGCTCAGGCCCAGGAACAGGTTAGAGAAGGGAATATGCTTGTAGGTCTGTCTGAAAAGGTTGCCCAGAACCGCCGTCAAAATCAACATTGGCACCACCACCAGAATAGCATTAGCCCACTTGAAAATGGTTCCGCTGCTGCCTTCCAATACCCGGTTGGTGTAATCTGCCGCGAAGATGGTCATAGAACCACCGGCTTGCTCAAACGCCATCCAGAAGAAAATCACAAAGAAGGCCAGTACTGAAATTACGATCAATCTGTCTCTGACAATGTGCGCAGGGGCTTCCTCTGCTTTCGCGGCAGCGGCACTTCCAGACTCAAGCTGGTTTTTAGGCGATAAACCAATGTTTCCGAATAACTTCTTAGAGAACATAAACTGCAGCATGCCAAACAGCATAAAGATACCGGCCAGACCGAAGCCCCAGCTCCAGCCTACTTTTTCGCCAATGTACCCGCAGAGCAAGATTCCCAAAAAGGCCCCGGAGTTGATTCCCATATAGAAGATAGTGTACGCAGCATCTTTTTTAGCGGGGTTCTTCACATACAGCTGCCCTACCATGGAAGAGATATTGGGCTTAAACAATCCATTCCCTATGATAATAAGCCCCAGCCCTATGTAGAAAAACATGACAGATTCCATGGCCATGCTGGCGTGCCCCAGCGTCATGAGCAAGGCCCCAAAGATGATGGCATTCCGGAAACCCAGGAACTTGTCCGCAATGTAGCCACCAATAATAGGTGTTAAATACACCAGACCGGTGTAGATACCATACAACTGAAGGGCTTCTTCCCGCTCCCAGGCCCAGCCGCCGTTGGCCACGGTAGAGGTTAGAAAAAGCACGAAAAGGGCGCGCATGCCATAGTAACTGAAGCGCTCCCACATTTCTGTGAAGAAAAGCACAAAAAGTCCCGGTGGGTGCGCGCCGTCTATTTCCAGCGGCTGCTCCCCGTATGGGATGTTATGCTTACTGACTTGGTCATTAAGCGGATTAACTCCTTGAGACATAAAGTAAAGATTAAAGTAAGGTTTGTTTTGGTTGTCTGATACTCGTATAACGGGTAAATATAGCATAAACGCTGTAGAAGGGCAAACCCGTACGACGGCAGAGCCCCACTCTGGAAGAAAGTTCCCAAAAAAGATAACATACGTTAGTTTTTTTGTAAATTTGAGAATCATAATTCTTAATCATTCTTCCATTTTGAAAAAATAAAAAATAAAGCTTCCTTTATGAAAGAATTTGGCAAAAAGTCAGACACTATGGATTTAGCAGCAGTAGGTATTACGCAAGCGAAAGAGGTTCTCTGGAATCTTTCCCCGGCGGAGTTAGTGGAAGAAGCGCTGAAAAACGGGGAAGGCTATCTGACGGATAACGGAGCGTTGATGTGCGATACCGGTTCCTTTACCGGACGCTCCCCTAAAGACCGTTTTATAGTGCGTGACGCCGAAACTGAAAACTCTGTTTGGTGGGGCGATGTGAACATTGCTTTTGACCCGGCCAAGTTTGAGGCCCTGCACCAGAAGATGCTGGCGCACCTAAAAGGCAGTAAACTATACGTGCGTGACGCCTACGCCGGAGCGCACCCAGAATACCGCATAAACCTGCGTATCATCAACACCCAAGCCTGGCACAACCTATTCTGTCATAACATGTTCCTTCGTTTAACTGAAGAAGAACTTGAAAACCATACCCCAGACTTCACCATCATCAATGCACCCGAGTTTTTAGCGGACCCTGCGGTAGACGGAACCCGCCAAAGCAACTTCGCTATCATCAACTTCTCCCGCAAGATGATTTTATTAGGCGGAACTGGTTACGCCGGCGAAATGAAAAAAGGGATTTTCTCGGTGTTGAATTACCTGTTGCCGCACAAACGCAACACGCTTTCCATGCACTGCTCAGCCAACGTGGGCAAAGAAGGCGACACCGCTATTTTCTTCGGATTATCCGGCACCGGCAAGACCACTTTATCCGCAGACCCGAACCGCGGCTTGATTGGTGACGATGAACACGGCTGGACCGAAGACAGCGTTTTCAACTTTGAAGGCGGCTGCTACGCCAAAGTGATTGACCTTACCCGTGAGAAAGAACCTCAGATCTGGGATGCCATCCGGTTTGGGGCTATTGTAGAGAATACACGCTTTAAACCTGGCACCCGCACCGTAGACTACACAAACAAATCGGTTACTGAAAACACCCGCACGGCTTACCCTATTCATCACATAGACAACGCCGTGGAGCCATCCAGGGCAGGCATTCCCAAGAACATCTTCTTCTTAACCGCCGATGCTTTTGGGGTGTTGCCTCCTATTTCGCGGCTGAACAAGTGCCAGGCCATGTACCACTTTATTTCGGGGTACACTGCTAAGGTAGCTGGGACCGAGGTGGGCGTGACCGAACCGCAGACGACCTTCTCGGCTTGTTTTGGCGCGGCGTTTCTTCCTTTGCACCCCACCAACTACGCCGAGATGCTGGGCAAGAAAATGACCGAAAACAACGTGAAAGTGTGGCTTGTGAACACTGGCTGGACCGGTGGCGTGTACGGCGTGGGATCCCGCATGAAACTGGGCTACACCCGGGCCATGATTACGGCTGCCTTAAACGGTGAGTTGAACGAGGTGACCTTCGTCAAACATCCGGTTTTTGGCGTGGAGATGCCTACGTCCTGCCCTAACGTTCCCGAAGATATCCTGAACCCGCGTAACACCTGGTCCGACAAAGATGCCTACGACCACAAAGCCAACGACCTGGCCAAAGCCTTTGTCAAGAACTTCCACAAGTACGCCGATTACGCCAACGAAGAGATTCTGGCCGGTGCCCCAGAGATTGCCGTTGAGGCCTAAGATTTTAATTAATTATTTCCTTCACCTTATTAAAGCCTTCCATGTTATGGAAGGCTTTTTTTATTTGGAAAGCCACTCTTTGGGTTTTTGCCGTATTTTTGGAAACCAGCTCCTAAACCAAATCACCCATGCACCTCTTCTTCACCCCAGACCTGCAACCCACCGACTCGTTCTACACTCTGTCTGAAGAAGAGTCTAAGCACTGTGCCCGGGTGCTCAGGTTAGGGCAAGGCGATGTCGTCACGTTGATAGATGGCCGGGGTGGCTTGTTTGAAGCAGAGATTGCAGAGGCGAACCCTAAGAAAACCAAAATCAACATTTTACAGCACCATCCTAAGTACCAAAAGCGTGGCTATAAAATCCATATAGCGGTGGCTCCTACAAAAAACATGGATAGAATGGAGTGGTTCGTGGAGAAGGCGGTGGAGATGGGCATTGACGAAATCACCTTCCTGCAATGCGCCCGCTCTGAGCGGAAAAACCTTAATTTGGATCGGCTGGAGAAGATTGCGGTAAGCGCCATGAAACAGTCCATGAAAGCGTACCTGCCCAAACTGCACGAACTTACCCGCTACGTGGATTTCATCAAACAACCCTCCGCCGGACAGCGGTTTATTGCCCATCTGGTAGAAGGACAGGAACGGCACTCCTTAGCGAAAAGTATCTCGGGCGAAGATACGTACACCATCTTGATTGGTCCGGAAGGTGATTTTAGTCCCGAGGAAGTGGCGCAGGCCCTACAAGCCGGATACAAACCAGTGACGCTGGGCCAAAGCCGTCTTAGGACTGAAACTGCCGCTTTAGCCGCTTGTCATACCATTCACGTACTTTTAGACGTTTAACGTTCTAAGCTTCTTTTCTGAAAAACCATGCAAAAACGGCTGCTCCTTTGGCTTCTTCTTATACTAACAGGTACCAGTGCTGCCTGGGCGCAGCGTCCCAGCTTCCGGATTGCCCGGCTTAAATATGGCGGCGGCGGAGACTGGTACGCGAACAAAACCTCGTTGCCCAACCTCATCTCCTTCTGTAACCGCGAACTGAAAGCCAACATTGCGCCGCAGGAAGAATCTGTAGAGCCCGGCAGTCCCGAGCTGCTGGACTACCCTTTCGTGCACATGACCGGCCACGGCAACGTCATCTTCACCGAGGCCGAAGTCCAGAACCTACGTAAATACCTTACCAGTGGCGGCTTCCTCCATATTGACGACAACTACGGCCTGGACAAATTCGCCCGGCGCGAAATGAAGAAAGTCTTCCCTGAACTAGATTTTATTGAATTACCTTTCAACCACCCTGTTTACCACCAGAAATTCGACTTTCCGCGCGGCCTACCTAAAATCCACGAACACGACAACAAACCCCCCCAAGGTTTCGGGATTATTTACCAAGGCCGGTTGGTGTGCTTTTACTCCTATGAATGCGACTTAGGGAACGGCTGGGAAGACCAAGCAGTACACAATGATCCGGCAGAGAAACACCAGGCCGCGCTGCGCATGGGTGCCAATCTGGTGTCTTATGCGTTAACCAGTTTTTAAGAATTACCTACTCTATAATTATAATGGCGCGGAGTTACTCCCGCGCCATTTCTTTTTTATTATTTTACTGGAAGTCCTAATTGGCCCAAACAGTCTCGAGACAAAGGATGAAGTGAGTCTCCAGACTCGCCGGAATCCAAGATGATTATTGCTGTGCGTAGAGTTAGCGTCAGCGCTCTACGCACGAACCGGACAGCCAATCTCCTAATTGGCGTTGCGGGAAAGCCTTTAGACACAGACGCTCGCAGGTCTTTCAAACGCTACGAGGTCTTTTGAGCAACTGGTATTTCCTACCAACCAAATTCCTCCGTTTTTCGCCTCTTTTCTATAAATCTCTCTAAAAACAAACACACTTCTGTATAGCAAAGCACAACCTCTCGCAACTCCGCACACTTTTTTGTAATTTTGAGATTGGGGTCGGGGTTTCTGGCCGATGTGTATGGAATTAGCAAGATTAGAGATCAAGGGCTTTAAGAGTTTCGGCGATAAAGTCACCATTAACTTTGACAGCGGTATCACGGGGATTGTAGGGCCAAACGGCTGCGGCAAGTCCAACATTGTGGATGCCATCCGGTGGGTGTTGGGTGAGCAAAAAACCCGCAACCTGCGCTCAGACAAAATGGAGAGCGTGATTTTCAATGGTACCAAGAACCGGAAGCCGCAGCAACTTGCGGAGGTGTCGCTCACGTTCAACAACAACAAGGGCATTCTTCCTACCGAGTACTCGCAGGTGACCATCACCCGCCGGTACTACCGTTCCGGGGAAAGCGAGTACCTGCTCAACAACGTCACCTGCCGCCTCAAAGACATCAACGACCTGTTCCTGGACACAGGAATCGGGTCAGACTCCTACGCCATCATCGAACTGAAAATGGTGGATGACATTCTCACGGACAAAGACAACTCCCGCCGGAACCTGTTTGAGGAAGCTGCCGGGATTTCTAAGTTCAAAGTCCGTAAAAAGCAAACGCTCAAAAAGCTGGAAGAGACCGATGCTGATTTAGAGCGTGTGGAAGACGTGTTGTTCGAGATTGGCAAGAACCTGAAGAGTCTGGAACGGCAGGCCAAAACCGCAGAGCGCTACCTCAACCTGAAAGACGAATACAAGAAACTAAGCTTGGAATACGCCCGCCGCAACATCGGGCATCACCAGGAGGCGCTGGAACGGTTGGAAAATGAACTGCAGAAAGAAACCGACCGCAAAGGTTCTTACTCTGAGGAGTTGGCCATTCTTGAAGATACCTTGCAGGAGCAGAAAACACTGCTGGACCGAACCCAACATGAACTGCAGCACAAGCAGAAGGAAGTAAACGAACATACCGGGCAACTTCGGCAGCTAGAGAATGACATCAAGCTGAAAAGCGAGCGCAACATGTACCTGCAGGAGCGGGTGAAAACGCTGCACACCCAGATAAATCAGGACACCACTAACATCAGCCAGACTGAACAGAGCCTTGGGGCTTTGCAGAATGATTTGGAGCAGATTCAGGAAGAGTTGCTCATTTCTGAGGAACAACTGGGACTTACCAAAAAGGAGCTGGAGCACGTGAACCAGCAGAAAGCTGAGCTGCAGAAGGAATTGCAGGAGAAAACCATGGCCCAGCGCCAGGTGCAGAACGAGGCTTTCACGGTAAACAAAAGCATTGAGATTACGCAGGTACAGATGCAGAGCCACCGGATGGAACTGGAACGCCTGCAACAAATGGAAGGCCACGAGAACGAAATCGCGCAGCAACATGAATCGGCTTTAGCCGAAACCAAAATCCTGTTGGAAGAGGCCCAGGAAAATCTGGCCGAACTGCAGGAAGCGGAAAATGTGCTTCGGGCGGAGATGACCAAAACCGAGGAGACCCTGCACGACTACCGGCAACAGCTCATTGACCTGAATCGGGAGCACGACGCCAAGAAAAATCAGTACAACCTCATGAAGTCTTTGGTGGACAACCTGGAGGGTTTCCCCGAGGCAATCAAATTCCTGTACAAAGCAGAGAACTGGGAAAAGCCTGCCCCTCTCCTCTCTGATATTATTTCCTGCGACCCTGAGTACAAGAACCTTATTGAGACGTACCTGGAGCCGTATATGAACTTCTTCGTGGTAGACTCTCCGCATGATGCGGTGGAGGCCATTGAGTTGCTGAAAGAGCAGAACAAGGGACGCGCGAGTTTCATCATCCTCTCTGAGGTGGAGGAAATGGAAATTCCAGACACGCTTAGCACCCCAAAATACAAAGCCGCCCTAGAGGTGGTCGCTGCCGAAGAGAAATACCATTCCCTCCTGCGCTTCATGCTCAGTGAAGTGTACCTGACCGATACCGCCGATACCGAACTATTCCTAAGCGACGGACGAACGTATATTTTAACCGATGGCTCGGCTATTAAAAAGCCGTTGAGTGTGGCCGGTGGTTCAGTGGGTTTGTTTGACGGAAACCGTTTGGGCCGGAAGCAGAACCTGGAGAAACTGGCCGAGGAACTGGAGACCTTAAAAGTAGACCAGGACCGACTGAAAGTGAAGATTACCACCTTGCAGCAGGTGTTGCAAAACCAGAAGGAAAGCACCCAACAGGAGCACATCAGGTTACAGGAGCGCGACATCAACAACCTGCAGCAGGAATTGGTGAGCCACAAAGTTCGTTATGAGCAGTTCCTGTTAAACCAGCAAAATCAGGCCAGTAAAAAAGACGAACTCTTCGATAAAATCCAGGAGCTGGGTGACAAACTAGCTGACCTGATGCCGGATGCCGAAAGCAAGAACCTGGCCCTGAAAAGCTATGAACAGGAACTTGCTGGTTTAAGCCAGGTTTTGGAAAAACAAAACGAAATCATCACCGAAGTCAGCGGCATCTTCAACCAGGAGAACATCAAGTTCCACCAACTCAAGAACCGTCTGCAAAGCATTCAGCAGGAATTGGCGTACAAGCAGAAAACCGTCATGAACCACCAGGAACGCCTGGTGCAACTTCAGGACGAACTCAGCCGGGCCGAAGACGAGACTGTTTCACTGGACCAGTTTGTGGAAGACCAGACCCACTTGTTGGAAGAAGGCATGGTGGCCCGCAAGGAAATGGCCCGCGAGCTGGAAGAGATTGAGAAAGCCTATTTCTCTTTGCGCGGCGAGATTGACGAGAAGGAGAAGAACATACGGGAACTGCAACGCAAGAAACAGAACACCGATGAAGTATTCCAGTCCATGAACCAGGCTATTACCGATACCCGCATCAAGTTGGTCTCGGTGATCGAACGCCTATCGGCGGAGTTCAACATGAACCCAGATGATCTGGCCGAAGCACCTACTGAGAAGCTGGACATCAGCAATGAGGAGTTAAGCCAACAGGTGCAGACTGTCAAACAGAAACTGGACAACATTGGTCCGGTAAACCCCATGGCGGCCGAGGCTTACCAGGAAATTGACACCCGCAATCAGTTCATTCTTACCCAGAAGAATGATTTACTGGATGCCAAGACGCAGTTGATGGACACCATCGCGGAAATTGACACCGTAGCTAAGGAGAAATACCTGACTGCCTTTGATCAGATCAAGGAGAACTTCATGCGCGTGTTCCGGTCGCTCTTCTCTGATGAAGATACCTGTGACTTGTACATCGCTGACCCTAGCAACCCATTGGAGTCTAAGATTGAGATTATGGCTCGGCCGAAAGGCAAGCGTCCATTGACCATCAACCAGCTTTCCGGGGGTGAGAAAACCTTGACGGCCATTTCGCTGCTGTTCGCCATTTACCTGCTCAAGCCGGCTCCGTTCTGTATTTTTGACGAGGTGGATGCTCCGCTGGACGATGCAAACATTGACAAGTTCAACAACATTGTGAAGAAGTTCTCCAATGACTCCCAGTTCATAGTGGTGACCCACAACAAGCGCACCATGGTATCTACGGATGTGATCTACGGCATCACCATGCTGGAGGTAGGCGTTTCCCGCGTGATTCCGGTTGACTTGCGTGATTTGGCTCCAGAGCCAGAAACGCAGGCGGCTTTGACAGCTTAGAACAAGATATTAAAAGTAAAAGCCTCTTCCGTTTAGCGCCTATTTATGGTAAAACAAGCGCTAAATGGAAGAGGCTTTTTTTATGGAAGTTAGAAAATAACTTCTTTCCTTTTATTCCCATCCCTCTTTCTTCCCTCTTTGTCATCTTGGAAAGATCTTGTGGGCGAACTAGAAAGGCAATGATTAACCGCTACTACCATTCGCCCACAAGGTCCTTTCAGGATGACAAATATTGGAGGGTGAAGGAGTATCTAATTGGTTTTCCTACTAAAATTTACCTCACACCCTGGCTCGGGAACTTAGGGGTGACGGTGCGGTAGAAATCAAGGATCAATTTCATATCGGCTTCAAAGTCACCGGTGGGATAAATAGTGGGGCCTATGCCGGCTTCTTTTTTGGCGTAGTCCAGGTAGCCTAGCAGAATGGGAACGCCCGCTCCTACGGCGGTGTGGTAAAAGCCTTTCTTCCAGCGGGGTTGGTACTTGCGGGTTCCTTCGGGCGTGACCATCATGACCATTTCTTCGTTTTCCTTAAAGATGTCAATCATGGCGGCTACCAGGTTATTATTTTTCTTCCGGTCAACCGGTACGGCTCCCATAGATCTAAGCAAAGCACCCATCGGGAAAAAGAACGCTTCTTTCTTGATGGTTAATTTCACGGGAACGTCCATGAGGTAGAAGGCGGCGCGGGCATACACAAAATCCCAGTTACTGGTGTGCGGCGCCGCAATCATGATGGCCTGTTTCATACCCGGCGGCATGCTCCCTTTCAATTTCCAACCGGCAACTTTAAAAATAACCTTCGCTAACGCTTTCCCGAACATAGATTTTAAGTGAATTCAACTACAATATTACAAAAAAAACCAGCTTTTTAGCTGGTTTCTCACGGTATTGTGGTTAACGGGGAGACAACTGGAACTTCCGTTCCCGGAACAAATACACCTGCAAGCCTATGTTCACCGAAGGGCCCCATTCGGTCACTTTTTTGTTTCCTTCAGATGGCCTCTTTTCCTGGTAGTATGAGAACATGACGGCGGGCTCAATGGCTACTTTGGGATTGATGAAGATGGCGTACCCCACCCCACCTTTGAATTCGGCCAGTTCCGTTTTGGGGTTATTGGGTTTATTGTTTACCCCCACGGCCGCACTGGCTTCGCCGTAAAAACCATTCTGCAAATAATAGCGGGCAAAAGGCCCTACTAAGATATTGGTGGCCTGGGTAGGAATCTGATCGTCCATCACTTCTTTGTAATGGTAGATGGTTCCCTTCATTCCCAAGGCTACATCGCTTAAAACGAAGTAGCCTAGTTTGACATCCAGATCAAACTGCTGCCGGTGCCCGGATAAAGGCTCACTGCCACTGGTGATGTTGATTTGCTTATAGGAACCAGAAACGCTTCCGCCCACCATTAAACTGCGCTGAAATATTTTGGCTGGTACAAGTGTGCCCCGGTTTTCCTGAGCCCGGGCCTGCATAAACGTTAGAAGTAAAATGCTTGCGAAAAGCAACTTTCTCATAAAGCCAACATAAAGGTAAATGACATTCTCTATGATGACTCATACGGCTGAAGTGCACAGAAGTACTATATAAAAACACAAATATATAGTACAATTAATAGATTAATCTACCTCAGACTTCATTAAAGCTTCAATCTGGGGGGCTATATCTAAGGTATATTCATACCCTATGGTGTACATTTCCTGCGCTTTTTTGAGATCCAAGATATGAAAGTCCTTCAGTTTGGGTGGCTCCAGAAACAAGTCGCAAAGGGAAATTCTGCTCTGAATGTTCTCGTGCAGGGCTAAATGAAAGATTCGCTCCGTTACCTGTTTGATGCCGTTAATGTCAAAATTGGTAGGCGTAGGATTGACATGTACGCCAATGATCTTATCACATTCCCCGGTCAAACATTCTACCGGCAGGTTATTGATGATGCCGCCGTCTACTAATTGCCTTTTCTCTAGCTGCATGGGCTTGAACAACACCGGTACCGCCGAAGAAGCTTTCAAGGCATCCACCAAAGAACCCTGGGTAAAGTAAACGGTACTACCTTCCACTAAATCCAAAGCCGAAATCCATAACTTAATAGGAAGTTCTTCAAACGTGCGGCCCTGCAGGTGTTCCTCAAAGATCTTGTGCAGCGCCTGGGTATGCAGGATACCTCTATTAAGGGCTGGCCTGAGCAACTTGGGCAAAGGCAACGCACAAACCAATTTCAGAATTTCAGTTGGGGCGTAACCAGCCGCGAAAAAAGCACCAGCAATGGCTCCAGAACTCACTCCGGAGATGGCATGAAGGTGAATGCCCATTTCCTGCAGTGCCTGTAAAACTCCCAAGTGCGCCACTCCTCTGGCAGCCCCGCCAGACATACAAATTCCTAATTTCTGCATCTGCTACAACTCAGACAAAGGGAAAACTTGGTCTACCCTTACTCCTTTGTCGGTGTGCTTTACGGTGCAGCATTCATTTTGGACGTCGTGTTCAAAGAATAAAACCCAGTTTTCATCGGCGGCCTGCTTCAGGAATTTCTCTTTTTCCTGAAGCGTCAGCAGTGGCCGGGTGTCATACCCCATCACGTACGGGAGTGGCATGTGCCCTACAGAGGGCAGCAGATCGGCCATGAAGCAGAGCGTATGCCCTTTGTACTGCAACCGAGGCACCATCATCTTGTCGGTGTGTCCGTCTACATAGGTCACGTCAAACCCAGGCAGGAACTGCTCCTGGCCCGTTACCAGGTATTCCAGTTGTCCGCTCTCCTGAATGGGAAGGATGTTCTCTTTGATGAAGCTCGCTTTCTCTCTGGGGTTGGGTTCTGTGGCCCATTGCCAATGGTCCTGGTTGCTCCAGTAGCGGGCGTTAGCGAAAACGGTTTCAAGGATGCTGCCGTCTTTGCCGTACTTCACAGAACCACCGCAATGGTCAAAGTGCAGGTGCGTCAAGAATACATCTGTGATATCAGAAAACCCGAAGCCCGCCTCGCGCAAAGATTTCTCCAGTGAATCATCACCGTGCAGGTAATAATGGCTGAAGAACTTGCCATCCTGCTTGTCTCCTATGCCGTTGTCAACCAAAATCAGGCGGCCATCGGTTTCCACCAGCAGGCAGCGCATGGCCCAGGAACAGAGGTTATTTTCGTCTGCCGGGTTGGTGCGCTGCCAGATGGATTTAGGAACCACACCAAACATGGCCCCACCGTCTAACTTGAAATTTCCGGTAGGAATAGGATACAGATTCATGGCCATGCCTGGGGGTTTTTAGTCTGATTTCTAAAAAGAAGCGGTAAAACAGAACTACTCTGTTACTACGCCCATCTCGCCGAACTTCTCAATGCGTTGCATAATGCGGTCTTCGGGGGAAATGGCTTCCAGCTTTTCTAGGGTTGAGAGAATCTTTTTTTGCAGGGTTCTGATCATCTTCTCGGGGTTCACGTGCGCGCCGCCCAACGGTTCTTTAATAATGCCGTCCACCAGTTTATTTCCCAACATGTCTTTGGCGGTCAGTTTCAGGGCTTCGGCTGCTTGTTCTTTGTAGTTCCAGCTGCGCCATAAAATAGAAGAACACGACTCCGGCGAAATCACCGAATACCAGGTGTTTTCCAGCATGAACACCTTATCTCCAATGCCAATACCCAGGGCTCCGCCCGAGGCACCTTCCCCAATGATGATGCAGATGACCGGCACCTTGAGCATGAACATCTCTTTCAGGTTACGCGCAATGGCTTCGCCCTGCCCTCTTTCTTCAGCCTCCAGCCCCGGGAAAGCGCCCGGCGTATCAATGAAGGTGATGATGGGTTTGTTGAATTTCTCGGCCAGTTTCATCAGGCGAAGCGCTTTGCGGTACCCCTCGGGGTTGGCCATCCCGAAATTACGGTACTGACGCTCTTTGGTGTTCCGGCCTTTCTGCTGGCCAATGAACATCACCGTTTTGCCGTCAATCTCGCCAAAACCGCCCACCATTGCTTTGTCATCGCGCACATTACGGTCGCCGTGCAATTCTATAAAGGTGGGAGAAAGTCCTTTAATATAGTCTAAGGTATAAGGTCTCTCCACGTGCCGGGAGAGTTGCACCCGCTGCCACCGGGTAAGGTTGGCGTAGGTTTCTTTCTTAAGCGATTTTATTTTCTCCTCTAGTGCAGTAACCGCCTCGCTCACGTCTACCTGGCTCTCAGAGGCCAGTTTTTTCATCTCGGCTAATTTTCCTTCCAGAGAAGCAATGGGTTGTTCAAAATCTAACAGCATAGTAATGCCCCTTACGTTTAGCTAAAGTGTGACTACAAAGGTAAACGAAACTTGCAAAGTTTTGTAGCACGAGTTTTTTCAAGTTTTTACATAAAATTTTCGGTTTGACACTGAACCGGTTAGCGTTTAAGGGCCGTTTCTTTTGGTCTTTTTTGGGCTTGCCTGTTGTGTGGTAACAATCTGCCCCCCATATTTGCATCATCAAACGGGGACAGCAGGTCTCCGGAAGATGTTGGTCCGGTAGTTCAGTTGGTTAGAATGCCGCCCTGTCACGGCGGAGGTCGCGGGTTCGAGTCCCGTCCGGACCGCTTTTGAGAAGAGTCCCTTTACAGTTTGTAAAGGGACTCTTTTTGCTTTAAGTGGTTTTTAGTTTCGAATGAACATCTTTCCGTTCAGGCGCAGACATAAAACGCTTGCAGTTGTTTTGTAGCTTCTTTCAGAAAAACAGAGGCAAAACGGCCCTCCTCCTCCTTCACTATTCAAAATATTTAGAAACTTTGTGAGGCATCTGTTGCATGCTAAAAATTAACTCTACATATTTGCACCATCAAACGGGGACAGCAGGTCTCCGGAAGATGTTGGTCCGGTAGTTCAGTTGGTTAGAATGCCGCCCTGTCACGGCGGAGGTCGCGGGTTCGAGTCCCGTCCGGACCGCTTTTGGAAAAGAGTCCCTTCGCTTCTTGTGAAGGGACTCTTTTGTTTTTATTGAGTTTATAGCTTTTGCCTTCTTCTCTTTTTCAAGATGATTTTTGGTACACGGCAAATTTCACTTGATTAGATTGTCCCATTCAGTATTAACATCATTTTTTGTCTGAGACTATCCGTACAAGCAGTAGTTTTAGCTTAGAATTAATCTCACCCACCTATGCATGGTTTTATACTGTTAGAATTCGAGAAGTTTATTATCAAAGAATACGGATTTACAACCTGGAATACAGTTTCCAAGAACGCTAATGCTGAAAACCTTTCAATAGATGCAAATCAGATTTATCCAGATACTGTTGTCTTTTCTTTGGTGGGGGAAGCAATCAAGTTACTGGAAGTGGAAGCGGGTGATTTCCTGGAAAAGTTTGGGTACACGCTGGTTCCCAGTCTGTTGAAAGTGTACAAAGCCTACATTGACCCTTCCTGGAGAACCATGGACTTATTAGAGCATACGGAGCGCACCATGCACCATGCCGTGCGCACAAACAACCCCAACGTTGCTCCGCCTATCTTAGAAATTGAACGCAAAAGTTCCAAGAGCTTACATATCATATACCGCTCCAAGAGAAACATACCTCAATTAGGAGTTGGTGTGATAAAGGGAATCGCAAATTACTACGGTGAGTTACAGAAGTTGCACCTGTCTTTGACCAAAACCTCTGAAGAAGGAGTCTATCTTTTTGACATTACTTTGCTTTCATAGAAGTAGTCAATTAAGCGAATACACGAAATTGGCTTCAGAGTTTTAAGTGCAAAAGATTCCTTATCAAAGGATCTAATAAGAAGCGATCTTAATATTCTTCACCTACAACGGGGCAGGGCTACAGAATAGCAACTCCAACTGCCGCTATCAACCATCGCTTTTAGGAAGGATCATAACTCTCAAAGCTTCCATCTGAATAGAACAGCATCACTTTAACTAGTTTTTTAGCCGCTTCCTCTTTCAGGTCTGTTACAGCAGGCCTACTTTTTTCCTTCCGTTGTCCTTTACTCGCTTCCTGGCTGAAGGCGCTTGCTACCTCATTTCGGTATTTGGGCAATGGCGTCTCATTCTTATTGGCCACACTACTAGAAGTAGCAGGCACACCACTGAGCATTTCCCCTTCGCCTGAGAGCAGCCAAATGGGAGATATTTCAGGAAACCGGCTAAGTAGCTTCTGTACCACTTCCAAACTCGCTTTGTTTCTAGCAGATAGAATATGGCTGATGACCGGTCTTGCTATGCCAATTTCATCTGCAAAAGCAGTAGGCCCCATTGCACTCCAGCTAATTACTTCCTGTATTCTGGTTAATAAATCTGTCACGTAAAGGTGATGGTTAAGGTTGAGCACAAATGTAAACTCTTCATATTTAAATCAATTGATTTAAATAGACAAATCCTAAGATAATACATCTGATTTAGAATTTACAAATGTAATAAAATTCAATTAGAAATCTAAATTCTACAAATCAATACCTTAATTCACGTTTGTAATAATAATAAACAAATGTTAACTTAATTTTTGTATACATTTGTGTTATACTCTTATTCCATAATTTAACTTACCTTAATATCTATTTACTTATCTGTTTACAATAGTTATCACTAAAGCTTAAATCCTAGTCACTCCACCAGAGCATGGGCACGATAACTTAGAGCGGGGTTACTCTTTACTGGCACATCTACTAGTGAGTGGACAGTTTAATGATGGATGCTTTGACTTTCAGAAGATGCCTTGGCTTTGTGATATTAGCCTATTAAACAGTTGCATGCTATAGAGTTGCAGGAAGGCAGCTATATTTGTAAAACAGAAAAGGCCCCTGCCTGCTCAAAGTCTGAGCAGGCAGGGGCCTTTATTTAAGAACCTAAATGAAGGTAATAAAGCGTTACTTATCTAAAATAAGCCATCTCCAGGTCACGATCATGGTTGTAAATATCATCGCGGAAGTGGATGGCGCCATTGTCATCAACCCAGGTCGTAAAATACACAATGTACACTGGCACTTTGGCTGAGAGGTTCACGTACTTCTCTTCTCCCCCGTGCATGGCCGCTTTGATAGCAGAAGGTGTCCACTGTTTCTGATCTTTCAATAGGTACTGGGCCATCTCAAAGGGCTTCTCAATTCTGATACACCCGTGGCTGAAACCGCGCTCGGTTTGGTTGAACAAATGGTCTGAGGGGGTATCATGCAAGTACACGTTATGCTCGTTGGGGAAGATAAATTTCACATAGCCTAACGGATTCCTGCTACCCGGCCGCTGGCGCACTCGGTATTTGAATTTCTCATCTACTGAATACCAATCCACTGAAGAAGGGGAAACCACTTCCACCTTATTATTGCCTATGTCTTTCACCAACTCCATGTCATTTTTGGCTAAGTAGTTAGGGTTGTTGGCTTGCGCCGGAGCAATTTCTTCGGCCAAGATCTGCGGGGTAATGTTCCAGTAAGGGTAGAAAACAATGTACTCCAGTTTGTCGCTGAACACCGGGGTGGCGTGCATTTCCTTTCCTACCACCACTTTCATGCTCAGCACTTCTTTATCTTTCTCAAACACGTGCAGCATGTATTCCGGAATGTTCACAAACACGTACTTGTCTTCAAAGCGCTTGGGCACCCAACGCCAGCGCTCCATATTGATGATAATCTGGTCAATCCTATCTTCAATAGGAATGTTCATGACCCGCAAGGTCTCCCCGCCTACTACCCCATCTGGTCTCAGGCCGTGGCGTATCTGGAAGTTCTTGACCGCGGTAGCCAATTGATCATCATAGACTCTGTTTTGTGGCGTGTTTTCGGCCACTTTACCAATTATACGGTGTCTAAGCGTCATCACTGCCTCGGCAGAGTCGCCGGGTTTAAGCATTTTGGTGGCAAGCTGCACCTTGGGCCAGCCGCCCTGTTGTTTGGCGGCTCGGTATTGCTTTAAGGCCTCCCGCAAGCGGATGTACCCGGTATGCAGCGCTTCAAATTCATAGTACGGGTAACGGCTTTCCCGTTCCTTTAAAATGGTCTGAAGTGCCTTGTGTAACTTGATTTTGTTTTTCTTAACTGCCCACTCAATGTTATCAACGCTGCGCGGATCTACCGTACCCCGGTAGAAGTCACTGGCATAGTTGAAATAGGAAGCGGTTAAGGTCACGTCAAGTTGTTCCTGCAGTTTGTGACGGGCCGAATCCTTAGGGGACTGCTCCAGTTTTTGGAACATCTGCTTGAGTTGACTCTGGTTGTAATCTTTGGGGTCTAGCCCTTCTTCATGGGCTTTGTTAAGCACTTCCACAAACTTAAAGGCCTGCGGCACCAATTCACCGTCTTTAAACCAGGCGAACCGGTATTGGCGCTCCCGGTAAAATAGCTTCATCAGATCCAGGTGTTTCTTGAACTTAGGATCGTTTTTGGTGAAATTCACCACGTATGCACTGTCTGTCTGCTGCGGAATACCATCTACCGTTGCCAAGGCAACTTTCTTTTGTTGCTTATCGCCTGACTTAGCGCAGGCAGACACCAGCGCTAACGTCATCATGAAAAGCAGGAGAAGAGGAAAAACTGATTTATTTGATTTCATATGGATTAATTCTGTCAAAGAGATGTGGTACTTATACTATCAAACCCCTAAAAAAGTTAAGAGACAGCAGCAGGATAAAATTGAACTATATCCGCATAAATGTAGCTACACTCAATTCTTGTAGATGCAAGCTCTTCTATGCTTGTTCAGGAATATTAAGATGGCTAATGGGTTGGAATACTTTCTTTTCAGAAGTTATTATGAGTAGTACCACCAGATATTTGCCAGAACAGGCGTAGACGAGTCTGATTTTTCACCGAATCATATTTTTAAACTAAAATGGATTTTAGCAACAATAGCCAAATGACAACTCCCCAAGACCCACACAGCTTTTCAAAACCCCAAGAAGCTGTTATCCAGCACGTAGATTGGGAATTGACCGTCAATTTTGAGCAGAAGCAGATAACCGGTACCGGCGTTTACCACGTCAGCCATCGGCAAGCCTCACATATAGTATTGGATATCCATCATCTGAAGATTACGCAGGTCTGGCTGGCGGAAGAAGAGCAGGAAATTGAATACAGCTTCACAGAAGAAAAGCCGTTTCTGGGCCAGGGTTTGAAAATCCCCCTGAAACCGGATACAGAGAAAATCCGGATCAGCTTTGAGACTACGCCAGCATCGGCGGCGCTACAGTGGTTGGAACCTGCCCAAACCGCTGGTAAAACGCAGCCTTTCCTGTTCACCCAATCCCAAGCTATTCTGGCGCGCACCTGGCTCCCGTGCCAGGACAGCCCTAGTGTGCGGTTCACCTACACAGCTCGGGTGCAGATCCCTCCTCACCTACTGCCCCTCATGAGCGCCGAGAACCCGCAGGAGAAAAACGAAGCGGGAACGTACTTTTTCAGGATGGACCAGCCCATTCCGTCTTACCTTCTCTCCCTAGCCGTAGGCGATCTGGTTTTTGCGCCCCTGGGCGAAAGATGCGGTGTGTACGCTGAGCCGGAAACCCTGGAAGCCGCCGCTTACGAGTTTGCCGAGACCGAGCAGATGCTGCTGGCCGCCGAGAACCTGTACGGCCCGTACCAATGGGGCCGTTATGATCTACTGGTGCTTCCGCCTAGCTTCCCTTTCGGGGGCATGGAAAATCCGAAGCTTACCTTTGCCACGCCCACCATCATTGCCGGAGACCGTTCCCTCACCAGTCTGGTGGCCCATGAACTGGCGCATTCGTGGTCGGGTAATCTGGTGACCAACGCCACCTGGAATGACTTTTGGCTGAACGAAGGCTTTACCGTTTACTTTGAACGACGCATCATGGAAGCCCTTTACGGCCCAGACTACGCCGAAATGCTGCACACCCTGGGCTATCAAGATTTGCGGCACACTCTGGAAGAACTAAGCAACACCCCGCAAGACACTTTCCTCAAACTGAACCTGGAGAACCGTGACCCAGACGAAGGCCTCACCGAAATTGCGTACGAGAAAGGCAACCTGTTTCTGCGCCATCTGGAAGCCCTGGTAGGCCGGGAAAAGTTTGACGCCTTTGTGCACCGCTATTTTAGTACGTTTCAGTTTCAGTCCATGGATACGGCCCGTTTTGAGCAGTTTCTGGAAAAAGAGCTCCTAAACGGAAACGAGGAATTGACGCAGAAAGCAAGAGCGAAAGACTGGATCTACGCCCCTGGTATTCCCGCCGGCGTAGCACCCGTGAAAGCGGCCCTGTTTGAGAAAGTAGCGCAGGAACTGGAAAAATGGACGACAGGCATACCAGCCAACGAACTCACCACCGCGCATTGGAGCACCCATGAATGGCTGTACTTCCTGAGCAACTTGCCCAAGCAACTGACATTGCCCCAATTGCAGGAACTGGACGAGGCGTTTGGATTTACCGCCTCCGGCAACGCTGAAATTCAAGCGGAATGGCTACGGCACGCGGTGACACATCAATACAAAGCCGCCTATCCCGCGCTGGAATCCTTTTTGGTACGGGTAGGAAGACGGAAGTTTCTGCTGCCTTTGTACAAAACTTTGCTGCAAACAGAAGAAGGAACGGCTTTGGCGAAGGAAATTTACGAAAAAGCTCGGCCCAACTACCACGCTGTTTCCACCAGTTCATTAGACGCTCTCCTCCGTTAGAAAGGATTTCCTGTAAAGCAGAACAGCCCGTTCAATTAAAATGAACGGGCTGTTCTGCTTTACAGGAGGAATACGTTAATGATTTTCCGCTTTTCGGTTTACCGTGGTTTCCGCAATCATGGTCAGTTTCTCGTCAGTCATTTTCTCTTCGTTCAGGATTTCCTTGAGGTGGTTCAGAACATCGGTTAAGCCCAGGAATTTGGCGTAGGTACAGGCGGTGCCGTAGCCGGCAATCTCGTAGTGCTCTACCCGTTGGGCGCAGGCAATAATACCAGCATCCATGACTTCGGCGTCAGCCTCATGCTGTAGAAAGGCTTTGGCTTCTTTCAGGATTCCTTCCATGGCCATGCATTTCTCACCGTCACCGCTGATGCCCATGGTCTGGAAACACTGCTCTAGGCGTTGTATCTGGCCCTGGGTCTCGCGCATGTGCGTTTCCAGGGCGTTTGCCAGTTCCGGACTGGTCACCATCTGCATCATTTCGGGCATCGCCTTCAATAATTGCTGTTCGGCGTTGTAGAGATCCTTCATCTGATGGATGAACAGGTCATGTAAAGAAGTTAATTTCAAAGCGTTTCTTATTATCTGAAAATCAAGTAAATAATTTTTATACGAGGTTAAAATACGGTAGTTTGAAAATGCCGTAAAGGATTTTACGAGTTTATCTTTCTACCGCTAATTAGTCCGTTAAAGCTGTTTACGCCGTATAAAAAGCTATAACAGTAAAATGAGTAGCATACATGACCAAATTTGAGCTGGCCCCCAAAGGCATTCTCATCGCCGTAGGCGGAAGCGAAGACAAAGGCACCTTCCCTAGACCTAAAAAGCGTTTTCATTTAAGTTTCTTTGAATTAGGCATTCTCCGGCGCATCATTGACGCCATGGGCGGCAGCAAAGCTCGGGTGGAAGTCATCACCACTGCTTCCATGATTCCGGAGGAGGTTGGTGCGTTGTACTTGCAGGCGTTTGAGGCTTTGGGATGCAAGCAGGTAGGCATCATGGACATCAGGGAGGAAGCCGATGCGCTCAAACCTGAGTATTTGGAACGTTTACAGCAAGCCAGCGGCGTGATGTTTACCGGCGGTGACCAATCCCGTTTGTTCCGGATTTACTCCGGCACGGCCTTTCACCAGATTTTGCTGAACCGTTATTGGAATGAAGCCGGTTTTGTCATTGCCGGAACAAGTGCAGGCGCCATGGCGATGTCTGATATCATGATAAAAGGAGGCAGCAGCCAACACTCCTTGCTTAAGGGCTCGGTGAAATTGGACCGCGGATTGGCATTTCAGGAGAACGTCATCTTTGACTCGCACTTTGTAAAAAGAGGCCGTTTTGGACGGTTAATGGAAGCCGTGGCCACGCACCCGTTCAAGATTGGGATTGGGCTGGGGGAAGACACTGGCGTGATGATTACCCAAGGGAATTTTATTGAAACCATTGGCTCCAATTTGGTCATTGTGGTAGACGGCCACCATATCAAACACAACAACACCTCCTACGCCGCCCCGGGCACGCCGCTTTCCATTGAGAACTTCAAGATGCACGTTTTGGCCTTCGGAAATTACTATGATATCAAAGAACGTAAGTTCTGCGTGGGAGCCAAACAGGTGTTGACGGAGTAATTCTGATTAAAGCGACACTTTTAAAGTCACAAGGTAATGTATTGATAGCCTGGATTAAATTCTAAGATAATACACATAACTCTAATGTATTTAGCACTACTATTTTGAAGCTACTTTCACAAAATCAGTTCTTAAACATTGATTTCCCCCTTTGCCCTTTAGTAGGAAAATGAGCCTATCAGTGCCCCGCCTAGGAAGGTAAATTGGTGGGGAGTTATGGAATGCGTACGACGTTACACCGTAATGTCGTTGTTCTACCGGATGAAGGTCGCAGCCTATAGAAAGCGCTTCCATGTACTCAGCAGCACCAGAGCTACTCCTCATAAATAGCCACCACCGGTTCCTGACCTGAAACCCAGCTAGCCCGGTACATGCCCTCTGAGTTGAAAGGCAAGGCTACTTGGGCGTTGAAATCTACGGCTACCAGGCCACCTTCTCCCCCCTGTTCTTTCAGCTTATGATGCACTACCAGCGCCGAGGCTTCCGAAAGGGACAGGCCTTTGTATTCCATGAGGCAAGAAATGTCATACGCTACCACGTTCCGCATGAAGTACTCGCCGTGGCCGGTGCAGGAGATGGCGCAGGTGCGGTTGTTAGCGTAGGTACCCGCGCCAATGATGGGCGTGTCGCCAATGCGGTTGAAGTTCTTGTTGGTCATACCACCCGTAGAAGTGGCAGCGGCCAGGTTTCCCTGTAAGTCCAGGGCCACGGCCCCTACCGTCCCGAATTTCTTTTCCTTGGTCTCAGAATGGTCCAGCATGTAGGTGTCAGAATCACGGAGGGCCTGCCACTGGTCGTAGCGCTGCTGGGTGAAGAAGTAGTCATCTGGTTCAAAGACGATGCCGTGGTTGCGGGCAAATTCCTCGGCCCCTTGCTGGCAGAGAAACACATGGTCTGAATGGTGCAACACCTGGCTGGCCAGCTGAATGGGATTCCGGACGTTTCTTACGCCAGTGACTGCTCCGGCTGCCAGGTTCTTGCCGTCCATGAGGGCAGCGTCCATCTCGTGCGTGCCCCTTTTATTGAACACCGAACCTCGGCCCGCATTAAACAAAGGGCAATCTTCCAAAGAAACCACGGTAGCCTCTACCGCCGCCAGAGACGTTCCGCCTTGCTGTAACACCCGGTAGCCAATGGTCAGGGCTGCCTGCAACGCCTGCCGGTATGCAAGATCCATTTCCTGGGTGAGGGAATCTCTAGTGATAGTTCCGGCACCTCCGTGCAGGGCAATGGCAAAACGGGATTGGTTCTTCATATATAAAGGAAAAATTTTTCTACAAGGTTAAGACTTAGTGACATAAAATAAAGCGTTTGCGCCACCAGCAGGGCATTCCGAAAAAAGGCTGCATGGGGATAAATTAAAGTCTAGCCGGGGGAATCTAAACCCTCTATTCTTTGTATCTTTGTAATAGTTACTTTACTAATCTTTAAAAATATCACCTATGTCTTTTGATGTACAAGGAAGATTGCACGAAATCTTTGACGAAACCCAAGTGAGCGAGAAATTCCGTAAACGCGAATTCGTTTTGGAAATCCCAGACGGCTCTTATACGCAATATGCCAAGTTTCAGCTTACCCAAGACAAGTGCGGTATTCTTGACAACTATAAAACAGGCGATGAAGTGAAGGTTGCCTTTAACCTCAGCGGAAAGCCGTTCACTAAGAACGGAACCACCATGTACTTCACCAACCTGCAGGCCTGGAGAGTAGAGCACGCCGGCAATGCCGCGCAGCCGCAAGCCTCTGGCAACCCGTATGCCGCCCAGCAGCCCGTGAAATCCAGCTCTTCGTTCATCAGCGATGACATGGACAACGACCTTCCTTTCTAAGTTCAGGATAATCCTTCTTTACCATAAAATGCGGCCCCAAAAGGCCGCATTTTTTATGTCTGCGTAAAAGCTGAACTTTCAACACAGCGAAAAGTACAAAATTTGCGTAGTGCCCCTGTGAGCGTGTTTAAACGTTGGTTTTCTCGCTGCAAACCCAAAATTTAAACCAGCTCTTATCCAGACACCCTGGAATAGCACAGAACATGACAACAGACAAAGAAGGAAAGGTAATGGTGGTCACCGGCGCAAGTTCGGGCATAGGCAAGGCCACCGCGCAGGCATTGGCTAAAGAGGGAGCGCAGGTAGTGCTCGTGTGCCGAAACGAACTGAAAGGGCTGCAGGCCATGGAAGAAATCAAGCAGAAAGTGCCCGAAGCGAACCTGAAACTTCATCTCGCAGATTTATCTTCTTTGCAGGAAGTGAGAAAAGTGGCCGCCGAACTCAAGGAAAACTACCCGTTCATTGACGTGCTCCTCAACAACGCCGGACTCATCCCCGGGGTTATGGAAACCACGGTAGACGGGTGGGAATTGGCCTGGGCCACCAACCACCTCGCCCCTTTCCTACTCACCAACTTACTCATGGAGCCCTTGCTGGCCGCCGAACAAGGACGCGTGATCAATGTCACCTCAGAAGCGCACCGGTTGGGGCAGATAGACTTTGAGCACGCCGGTAAGCCGCAGAAATACAGCGCTATTACAGCGTACGCCGATTCCAAACTGGCTAATATTCACTTTACCTATGAACTGGCCCGCCGCACAGAATTCACCAATCTGACGGTGAACTGCCTGCATCCGGGCGTAGTGGGAACCAGCTTTGGGAGTAACAGCAATTTCTTCATTAAACAGTTCTTCCGGTTAGCCCGCATTTTCATGAAAACACCCGAGAAAGGTGCCAAGACATCGGTGTATCTGGCCACCTCGCCACACTTGAACCATATAAGCGGTAAATACTTCAAGAACTGCAAGCAGGCGGCCTCGGCCGGAGATTCCAATAACGCGCACGTGGCTCGCCGCCTGTGGGACATAAGTGCCGAACAAACCGGTTTTTAGCTTCTTTTCGGAAAACACCGTCCAAACCAAACACTATTCGGCATGCAGGAAATGTATCTGTTGATTTTAGAGGGGGAAAGCGAAACGCTGGAGTTCAAGAAGACCATCACCCACCCGGCTCGCATTGCCCGCACCCTGGTCTCCTTCGCCAACACGCGCGGCGGACAGATTCTGGTAGGTGTACAGGACGACGGCACCATCTGCGGCGCAGATCCCGAGGAAGAGAAATATTCCCTGGACATTGCCATCACTACCTTCTGCGAGCCGCCCGTGAAGGTCATTTACAAAGAAGTGGAGATGGACGAAGGCACCATCCTGAAAGTGATCATTCCCGAAAGTGGCACCAAACCCCATTTGGCTAAAGTAAAGGAAGACGATTGGCGCAGCTACATCAGGGTGAAAGATGAGAGCGTGCAAACCAGCAAACTGGTGGAGAAGTCGCTTAGGCTGGAACCTGCCACCGAGTCTTTGGAAGACAAAGTAGACCACCAACAAGAACGCATTCTGGAGCTGCTCAGAAAATACCGTAAACTCACCATCAAAGATTTCATGCACCTGGCCAATCTTTCCAAACAGCGAACCAAACGCTTATTGGTGTACCTGGTCCTACAGGGCCAGATTAGAATGCATGACAAAGAGAAAGAACCGTACTACACTTTAAGTTAAACGGACCGGCTGACTTACGGCCACAGATACAGTACTTCTGAAAGGGCCTTCTCCTCTGCCGTGCGAGCGGCTGCCTGGTACAGTACTTCATTTATTTTCAGTTGGTGTTGTTCCAAGGCTAACTGGTCTTCCTCTTGCCAAGTGCTAGTGGCCCAGCCTAAAACAGCACCTAAAGCAACAGTAAACATTATTTTCATAATTATCTGTTTATAAGTTGTTTTACCTAAATCACCTCTTAAACTACTGTATCTATTTTCGGCAGGAATCCCACAGCCCCAGCAGGAAAAGCACCATGCTTCCGGCAAGGCTATATCCCATCTGCGGCACAAACAAGGAAGTCTCTTTCAGGTTGAAGGCAGCCGAAAAGTAGGGCCAACTATAAGGATAATACCCGATGTGCTCCCATCGGCTCCCGATGAGAAAAGCCATAGTAAACAGAATTCCCAAGCCAATGCTCAGGGCAATGCTCTTGAAACGAAAGCTGATGCAGAACTGCATCGTAAAGATGAAGAGCGACCCTACTAAAAGGCGGAACGCATTCAGGCTAATGCTCTGCACATGGTGGAAATGCTGAAACCCCAGACCTGGGCGCACTAAACCTAACAGGTAACCACCGGCCACTATTCCGGCCCAGAACACCACGCAGGCCAGTACCATCAGCCCGAACTGCAGAAGAAATTTGTTCAGGAATACCCAGCCTTTAGGCACCGGCAAGGCGTACAACTGCTTCCAGCCGCCGCTTTGGTGCTCGGTGCCGTTCACTAAGGCAGTGATCAAGGCCAGAAACAGCGGCACCAGCAGTTGGGAAGTAGCCGCGAAGTTATTTAACGTCCACATCAGCCAGGGATTAGTACCCGGCTTCAGTATTAAGTGCCCTTTGAAAAAGAAAACCAGGAACGTCATTCCAACAATGGAAAGCGGCGCCAGCACCGAAAGCCACAAAGCCCAGGTATTTTTGATTTTCAAAGCTTCCGCCGAAACTCCCCGGCCCAGGTACGTGATTGCTGCCTTCATCTTTTTAGGCGTTTTGCAAAAGTGAAGGAGTAGTTTTAAGAGTTGTTGAGGTAGTATTTTGCGTGAGGTGCAGGAAAACTTCCTCCAGGCTTTGGCTCGTATAGGACAAGCCAAACACCGAAACCCCACCCTGTACCAGTAGCTGGTTAAGAACTGCCGCTTCTGCTTTTTCGGGCACGGCTATTCTAAGGCAATACCGATTTATAGGCTCGACTTTGAATCCATTACCAAGTAATATCTCCTTTGCTAACAACGCATTATCTACTTCCACCTCAATGCTTTTAGAAGCTGTGGTTGCCTCCTGCAATTCCTGCACGCTGCCCTGAAAAGAGAGATGCCCCTGATGGAGAATGCCCACGTGCGTCACTGTTTTCTCAATTTCGCTTAACAAATGACTGGAAAGGAAGATGGTTTTGCCGTGCACCTGATTCAGCTCTTTGAGCAGTTCCCGCATCGCCCGGATGCCGCTTGGGTCTAAGCCATTGGTAGGCTCGTCCAGAAGGAGCAGATCGGGGTCTGAGAGCAGCGCCAGCGCAATACCTAATCGCTGGCACATGCCCAGGGAATATTGTTTCACCAGCCGATGCGCGTCATGTTGCAGCTGCACAATCTCCAGCACTTCGGTAATATGTTTTTTCTCTATCCCCAGCACCCGGCGCATCACTTCCAGATTGTCTTTCCCAGAGAGGTGACGGTACAGGCTGGGCGTTTCAATCAAGGCGCCTACCCGTTGCAGAATTGGCACCCGCTGCGCAGTCAACTCCTGCCCGAACAGCCGAATGTTTCCGCCGGATGGTTTTAACAAACCCAGTAACAACCGGATGGTAGTGGTCTTTCCGGCGCCGTTTTGCCCCAGGAAACCATAGATGCTGCCTTGGGGAATCTCTAGGTTCAGACCTTTTAGTATTTCCTGCGGACCGTAGCGATAGGTGAGCTGATGGGTAGAGATGAGCGGTTTTTGCATAGCGTTTGAGGTTGGATGAATCAAATGAACAGCTTCCCTCTGCATACCGCAACTAAACTAGACCAACCCCTACTTCATCAGGACAAAAGCCGTTTTCACCCCCATTAACCTGTTCGTCGATACAATTGGAGGGTTAGTCTAATTCCTGTTGTTTCTGCGCCGAAAACTTCCTGTAATGCTTAGTTTTGGTTTCTTTTGGATAAAACAATGAAAAAACACTTCCCGGTTTTGCTGCACATGCTGCTTTGGATAGTATTGATAGTGCTCTCGCTTACCATGCATTTCAGTATGTCTCAAAAGAATTTACCCTGGACTTGGAAAGCGTTAGACGTGGTGCAGACGTTTGGCTTTCATCTGGCGCTCTTTTACTTTAATTGGTTTGTGCTGTTACCCAGAATTCTGGCGAAGGGAAATGTACTGGGGTATGCGGCGGCTGTAGTGGTGACGTTGGCAGTTTTCGCGGCGGTGCGTGCTCCTATAGAGATCTATCAGATAAAGATGCAAGCCAGTGTTACCCCAACGTTGGCTGAACAGATGGCCAAGTACCCCACCATGATCGCTTATATCACTAACCTGGTACAACTGGCGGTGTTTGGCCTGATGAATATCTTCCTGAGTTCCTCCTTGAAAGTCACCGGCGATTACCTCCGCAACGAACGCAGGCGCAAAGAACTGGAACTACAACAATTGACAACGGAGCTGGAATTATTAAAAGCCCAGGTAAACCCTCACTTTCTGTTCAACACGTTAAACAACATCTACTCACTGGCTTACCAGCAGGCACCCTCTACCCCAGATGTCATTATGAAACTGTCGCTGTTGCTGCGTTATCAGCTCTATGAAACCAATACCAACGTGGTTCCGCTGGAGCGCGAGGTGGAACACTTGGAGCACTTACTGGACCTGCACCGCCTGCGCCTGACCGATCCTTCTTTGCTCACCTCACAGATAGATGGAGACTTGAGTAGCCTATCCCTCCCACCCATGCTGCTGATGCCTTTGGTAGAAAATATGTTCAAGCATGGCCTTACCTCAGCACCCATGCACGTGCATCTCTCCGCCCAAAACGGCAGCCTCACCTTCACTACCCAGAACCGCATGAAATCCGCCAGCGGAAATGAAAACTCCTACGGGGGTATTGGGCTCCAGAACCTGAAAAGACGTCTGGAACTCCTTTACCCGGGCAACTACACGTTCACTACCCGGCAACAGGAACAGGACTTTAACACGACGCTCACCTTGACCAAACGTTCCTAAACACGTACCTTCACAAGATGCAACTGACCTGCCTCGCCATTGATGATGAACCGCTCGCGTTGGACATCATGCGCTCTTACATCAGCAAGATTCCGTTTCTGCAACTCATCCAGACCTGCTCCAGCGCTTTGGAGGCTATGACCATTTTGCAGCGTCAGCCAATAGACCTCCTGTTTCTGGATATTGAGATGCCCGAGATTACCGGGGTTCAGTTTGTGCAGTCGCTCTCCCATCGGCCCGCTATTATCTTCACCACCGCCTATCCGCAGTACGCGTTGGACGGCTTTACCCTGGATGCGGTAGATTACCTGCTCAAGCCCATTCCCTTAGACCGCTTCTTCAAGGCCGTGAACAAAGTCTACGAACGTGCGCAACTTCAGCCCGCCTCGCTGCCCATTTCGCAGCCCGCCTCAACTCCGGCTGACAACGAAAATTTCATTTTTGTAAAGGCTGATTACAAAACACTTCGGGTTAACCTGAAGGATATTCTTTTTATTGAAGGCTTAAAGGACTACGTGATCATTCATACCATTACCCGTAAGATAATCACTCTGTTATCTATGAACAAAATCATGGAAAAACTTCCGGAGCAGGAGTTCGCGCGGGTACACCGTTCTTACATTGTTTCGCTGGCCCACATAGATAGTATTGAGAAAGGCCGCATCAGAATAAAGGAGCAGGAAGTGCCCATTGGTGACAGTTACAAAGAGTCCTTCATGCGCTGGGTGGAAAGCAAGAATATATAGTTTTTAGTTCTGAGTCTTGAGTTCTGAGTCATAAGCCTTTCACCTTTCCGAATATTTATTGCCTCTTTTTACTTAGCTAGCCTTAAAGCATCATGGGAGATTCTTTTCGATTACTGTTTAGGGTTTATTTTCCAGAATTGAGGGTAAAAACGGCTTTTAAGAAGTAGCAGAACAAACGTTCGTCCTACACACCAACTAATGGCGCAAAGCTGTATCTTTGAGAGACGAAAAATTCATCAAACCTACAGACATGCAAGCATTAAGAGGAACAGGTGTAGCCTTGGTAACTCCTTTCAAAGCCGACCTTTCCGTTGACCTGGAAGCTTTTGGCCGCTTAATAGATTTCAACATAGAGAATGGCGTAGATTATCTGGTGGTGAACGGCACCACAGGCGAGTCGGTGACCACTTCTCCCGAGGAAAGAGCCACTTTGCTGGCCTTCGCCAAAGAGCGCGTGGCAGGTAGGAAACCGATTGTGTACGGTTTAGGCAGCAATGACACGCACTACGTGCTGGATCAAATCAAAAAGCTGGATTTTACCGGCATTGACGCTATCCTTTCGGTGTGCCCTTACTATAACAAACCTTCGCAGGAAGGCATTTTTCTTCACTACACGGCTATCGCCGATGCTTCGCCAGTGCCGGTGATTCTGTACAACGTACCGGGCAGAACGGGCATCAACATGACCGCCGCTACTACCCTGCGCCTAGCCCAGCACCCCAACATCTTAGGCACTAAAGACGCCAGCGCCAACATGGAACAGTACATGACCATTTTGGAAGAAAGACCCGAAGGTTTTCTGGTCATCAGCGGTGATGACATGCACACCGTTCCTTTGATCTCGGTGGGTGGTGACGGTATTATCTCTGTTTTGGCCAACGCATTTCCGGAGCGGTTCAGCCGTATGACCCGTCTGGCGCTGGAAGGAAACTTCAGAGAAGCGGGTGCGCTGCAACGTTCCTTCGGAAAAATCAATCCGCTTATGTACGAAGAGGCGAATCCGGTGGGCGTGAAACTGGCGCTGCAACAAGCCAGTATCTGTGAGCCGTTCGTGCGGTTGCCCCTGGCTCCCGCTTCGGCTAGCTTGGTGCAACGCGTAAAAGAAGCCGCTGCTCCGCTTTTGAAGTAACCTTGATTTTAGGCTCCTTTTCCAGAAAACAGATGAAAAACACCTTGCTACTGACTTTACTCTGTTTCTTGTGTCTGTTTCGGGCGCAAGCCCAATCTGCTGCTTCTGCCAAAGGTAAGCCTATAGAGCTGGTCACGCAGAAAGGTACTCTCAAAGGCACGCTACTCGCTCCTGTCTCCACCGGGAAAGTACCGGTGGTTCTCCTTCTCTCCGGTTCCGGCCCCACCGACCGCGACGGGAACAACCCAGCCATGAAAAACAACAGCCTGAAGATGGTGGCCGAGGAACTTTATGCTCAGGGAATTGCTTCAGTGCGGTTTGACAAACGTGGCATTGCCGAAAGCCAAAGCGCAGCTATATCAGAGTTTGATTTAAGGTTTGACCATTACGTGCAGGACGCCACCGCCTGGATTCAGAAATTGAAGAAAGACCCAAGATTCAGTAAAGTAGTAGTCTTAGGCCACAGCGAAGGTTCTTTGATTGGCATAATAGCCGCCCGGCAGGCTCAGGCAGATGCCTTCATCTCTGTAGCAGGCGCCGGGCAATCGGCTGAGAAGGTGATTAGAGAGCAATTGCAACCCTTATCCGAGATGGTGAAAGAAGTTGCTTATCCTATTCTTGACCAGTTGGCTCAAGGCAAAACGGTGCCGGATGCAAACCCAATGCTGGCGGTGCTGTTCAGACCAAGCGTGCAGCCCTATCTCATCTCCTGGTTCAAGTATGATCCGCAAGCAGAACTTCGGAAACTGACCGTACCGGTGTTGCTGGTTCAGGGCACCCAAGATTTGCAGGTGAGCCTGAACGAAGTTCAATTATTGGCTGCCGCCGCTCCTAAATGCAAGTTGGTAGAAGTGCAGAACATGAACCATGTGCTTAAGGAAACTACTTCAGAGCGTAACGCAAATATCAGCACCTACTCCAATCCCACTCTTCCTTTGGCCAGCCAATTGATGCCTGCGGTGGTGGCTTTTGTGAAGTCAGTTAAGTAAGTTTGCTTTAGCAGATTTGTGCGCCTTTGAAGGAGATGGGAATACGTGCAAAACCCACCCTTACCCCTCCTAGGAGGGGAATACGCCTTTGTGGAAGAGGGAAAGCATTTTAGGTAAAGGCCACTATGGCGCGGAAGTTACTTCC